>NZ_JANAVI010000040.1:0-2126 GCF_024213325.1 Paenibacillus sp. MZ03-122A
GCGTTGTTCTTCGAAGGAGAGCAGCTGACCTATCGCGAGCTGAATGAACGTGCGAATCGTCTGGCGCGCACCTTGCGTAGTCAACGCGTGACGAAGGATCGACTGGTGGGTCTGATGACCGAACGTTCGGTAGACTTGATCGTGGGGATCTTAGGCATTTTGAAAGCCGGGGGTGCATATGTCCCCATCGATCCGACGTATCCAGAGGAGCGTATCCGCTACATGCTGGACGACTCGGGGGCAGAGCTATTGTTAACGCAAAGCCATCTGGTGGATAAAGTGGCTTTCGACGGTAACGTGCTGGTGCTGAATGGGGCACAGGGCGTGTATCACGAGGATAGTTCCAATCTGGAATCGTTGTCTAGTCCGAACGATCTGGCGTATGTCATTTATACGTCGGGTACGACGGGGCAGCCGAAGGGCGTTATGGTGGAGCATCGTAATGTCGTACGTTTGGTGAAAAATACAAACTACGCGCAATTAGATGCCGACACGCGCATTTTACAGACAGGGGCTGTTGTTTTCGACGCATCCACCTTCGAAATTTGGGGGGCGCTATTGAATGGTGGACAGCTGGTGCTAGTGAGCCAGGATGTCATTTTGGACGCCCCCAAGCTTAAGGAGGCTGTGCGTAGCCACGGCATTACCACGATGTTTCTGACTACACCGCTCTTTAATCAGCTGTCCCAGCAGGATCTGGCGCTGTTCGAGGGGGTACGGGAGCTGCTGGTCGGCGGTGATGTGATGTCCGTACCACATATGAACCGGGTGCTGGAGGCTCATCCATCCTTGCGGATCAGTAACATCTATGGCCCGACAGAAAATACGACCTTTTCCACAGTGCATGCGATCACTGGTATGCAATCGGAATCGGTGCCAATTGGCAGACCGATCCATAATTCGACAGCGTATGTCGTGGACCGTTCGATGCGGCTTCAGCCCGTCGGGGTATGGGGTGAGCTGATCGTCGGCGGTGACGGGGTGGCACGTGGATACCGCAACCGTCCGGACCTGACGTCCGAAAAGTTCATCGACAGCCCGTTCCGCAGCGGAGAACGCTGCTATCGCACAGGCGACCTGGTACGCTTGAATGTGGACGGGACGCTGGAATATAAGGGACGGATCGACGCACAGGTGAAAATTCGGGGCTACCGGATCGAACTGGGCGAGGTAGAAACGCAGCTGTTGAAGCTGGAAGCGGTGCAAGAAGCTGTGGTCATCGCGCGTGAAGATGAGCAAGGGCAGAAGCAGCTCTGCGCTTATGTGGTCGCCGATGGGGAAGTTGTGGCAAGTGAACTGCGCAGCGCTTTGAGCCAGAAGCTACCGGGTTACATGGTCCCTTCCTATCTGGTACAGCTGGAGCAGATGCCGTTAACTCCGAATGGCAAAATCGACCGCAAGGCACTGCCAGCACCGGAAGGCAGCCTGCAAAGCGGAGCTGATTATGTTGCACCGCGGACATGGGTGGAAGTGAAGCTGGCGCAAATTTGGCAGGATGTGCTGGGTCTGGCGCAGGTCGGTGTGAAGGAAAACTTCTTTGAGATTGGCGGACACTCGCTGCGGGCGACGACGCTGGCCTCGAAAATTCACAAGGAGCTGAACAAGCCGCTTCCACTGCGCAGTATTTTTGAAGCTCCAACGATTGAAGAACTGGCAGCGGTCATGGAAGGTCTGGATCAAGTAACATATGCGTCCATTCCGGTAACGGAAGAACGCAACTTCTACCCATTATCTTCGGCGCAAAAACGACTGTACGTGCTGCATCAGTTCGACCCGAATGATGTGAACTACAACATGCCGTCGGTACTGCAAGTGAGCGGACCGCTGGATGTGAAACGGGTAGAAGCCGCGTTCCGTCAATTAATTGCCCGTCATGCCACCTTGCGTACCCGCTTTGCACTGGTGGACAGTGAGCCAATGCAATGGATTGAGGACACCGTGCCATTTGAGGTGGAATATACAAAGGTACAGGCAGAAGATACAACCACGGATACGGACACGATGGTCAGCCAGGAAGCACAAGAACGTGTGCAGCAGTTTGTACGTCCATTCGATCTGCAAGCCGCTCCGCTGCTGCGGGTAGGCTTGGTAGATTTGGGTGTACAAGGAACCGAGCAGGAATCGCA
>NZ_JANAVI010000041.1:0-1847 GCF_024213325.1 Paenibacillus sp. MZ03-122A
CGCCCCGCCCGCTTTCCAGACGGCCAGCACGGCCACCAGCAAGTCCACCGAACGCTCGGCGAGAATGCCGACGATCGTCTCCCGGCCGATGCCGCTTGCACGCAGCGTGGCCGCCAAGCGGTTCGCCCGCTCGTTCAGCTCCGCATACGTCAGCCGGTCGTTTTCGTACACGACGGCCGCCGCTTCCGGCGTGCGCTCCGCCTGTTCCTCGAACAGCCGGTGGAACGCGGCCGCAGGAGCCGCTTCCGGCTGCGTCGGGTTGAACGCGCCGAGAATTTGTTCTTTTTCCTCTGCCGTCAGTAAGTTCAACTCGGCGATCTTCGCATCTGGACGGCTTACGATCGTTACGAGCAGCTGCTCGTAATGTTTCGCCAGCCGTTCGATCGTCTCCCTTTTGTAGAGAGCCGTCGCATATTCGAAGCTGTAATCCAAGCCCCCGTTCTCCTCGCCCACATCCAAGCTGATATCAAACTTCGCGGTATCCAGTGCGCTCGGATAAGGTTTCAGGCGAAGCCCTTCCAGCTCAAATTCCTCGTTCTCCGTATTCTGCATCGTAAACAGCGTGTCGAAGAGCGGATTGCGGCTTAAATCACGGGTGACTTGCACCTTGTCCACCAATTCTTCGAACGGATAGTTTTGATGCTCGAAGGCGTGGAGGGTCGTTTCTTTGACTTCGTTCAGGTATGACAGGAATGTCTTCTCCGAAGCCGGATAACTGCGGATAGCCAGCGTGTTTAAGAAAATCCCGATCAACGGCTGCACATCTCCATGATTCCTTCCGGCAATCGGCGTACCGACGATCACGTCTTCCTGACCTGAATATTTATGCAGAAGGACGTTATACGCCGCAAGCAGCACCATAAACAGCGTCGTGCCCGTTTCCGAGGCCAGCTGCTTCAGGCCGTCGGTTTTCGAAGCGTCAAAGAAAAACTCCAGCGTTTGGCCTTCGTAGCTCTGCATGGCCGGACGCGGATAGTCGGTCGGCATTTCCAGCACCGGAAGCTCGCCTTGGAACATGTCCAGCCAGTACGCCTCCTGACGCTGAAGCCGTTCCTTCTGCTCCTGCGAATGCTGCCAAACGGTGTAGTCTTTGTACTGAATGCGCAGAGGCTCCAGTTGCTCGCCGCCGTACAAGCGGACGAATTCTTCAACAAAGATTTCCATCGAGACGCCGTCGGAAATAATATGATGCATGTCGTACATTAGAATATGGCGTTCCGGAGCCAGCTCAACAAGGCCTACCCTCAGCAGCGGAGGCTTCGCCAAGTCAAACGGACGGACGAAACGGCGAACCGTCTCTTCGGCCTCTTGCTCATCCGCTCGATAGAACTCCACGGCAAAATTCACGTCCTGGTAAATCCGCTGCGATGCTTCGCCATCCACCATTTCGAACCCGGTGCGCAGCGTTTCATGCCGCGCCATGAGCTTACGGAACGCTTCTTCGAACCTTGCCCGGTCCAAAGCACCCTCCAGCAACATCGCTTCCGGCATGTTGTAGCTAAGCTCCGCGCCTTCCAGTTGATTCAGGATAAAGAGACGTTTTTGAGCAAAAGATTGCGGGTACACCTCTTGGTCATCCGCCACTGGAATGGCAACGAATGTCTGCTCATCCAGCCGGGAGATGGCGGCCGCCATGCTCTCGATCGTGGAATGGCGGAACACGTCGCGCAGCGGCAGATCCACGTTCAACTCTTTATGAATCTTGCTGACCAGCGTCGTCGCCCGCAGGGAGTGGCCGCCGATGTCGAAGAAGTTGTCGTGAACGCCAATCTCCTTCGCAAGCCCCAGCACCTCCTGCCAAATCGCCGCCAGCTTCGTTTCCAGCTCATTGCGCGGTGCGACGTACT
>NZ_JANAVI010000042.1:0-1674 GCF_024213325.1 Paenibacillus sp. MZ03-122A
CCTTTCCTTCGGGACAGAGGAGACAGGTGGTGCATGGTTGTCGTCAGCTCGTGTCGTGAGATGTTGGGTTAAGTCCCGCAACGAGCGCAACCCTTATGCTTAGTTGCCAGCAGGTCAAGCTGGGCACTCTAAGCAGACTGCCGGTGACAAACCGGAGGAAGGTGGGGATGACGTCAAATCATCATGCCCCTTATGACCTGGGCTACACACGTACTACAATGGCCGGTACAACGGGAAGCGAAATCGCGAGGTGGAGCCAATCCTAGAAAAGCCGGTCTCAGTTCGGATTGTAGGCTGCAACTCGCCTACATGAAGTCGGAATTGCTAGTAATCGCGGATCAGCATGCCGCGGTGAATACGTTCCCGGGTCTTGTACACACCGCCCGTCACACCACGAGAGTTTACAACACCCGAAGTCGGTGGGGTAACCCGCAAGGGAGCCAGCCGCCGAAGGTGGGGTAGATGATTGGGGTGAAGTCGTAACAAGGTAGCCGTATCGGAAGGTGCGGCTGGATCACCTCCTTTCTATGGAGAATCGTTTCCTGCAATGGAAACATTCAAATATGAAGCATTAGCTTCAAAAACTACTCACTCGTTGCTCAGTTTTGAGAGCTCAAACTCTCGAACGTTTGGTGGCGATAGCGGAGGGGTTCCACACGTACCCATCCCGAACACGACCGTTAAGCCCTCCAGCGCCGATGGTACTTGGACCGCAGGGTCCTGGGAGAGTAGGACGTCGCCAAGCGCAACCACTAAAGAAGAACTTCTTTGGTGGTTTATTATGGGCCCTTAGCTCAGCTGGTTAGAGCGCACCCCTGATAAGGGTGAGGTCGGTGGTTCGAGTCCACTAGGGCCCACCATATAACTTTATATTCCTTTTGGGGCTATAGCTCAGCTGGGAGAGCGCCTGCCTTGCACGCAGGAGGTCAGGGGTTCGATCCCCCTTGGCTCCACCAAAAAAACTGCATGAATACCATCTACTCAGTTGAGTTGGATCGATATTCACACAGGCTACAGTTTCGATGAAACTGTATTGCACCTTGAAAACTGGATACCGAAACGAAATTGCGTTTTAGAATATTCCTTTAAGCTGATCTTGTGTAAACAAGTGAATAAAGGTAGCTGCCTTGAATTTCATTCACACGTAAGTGTTGAGCCGAAATTCAGAGCAAATCGTATTTACGATGTAAATACTAGGTTAAGCTACAAAGAGCACACGGAGGATGCCTAGGCGCCAGGAGCCGACGAAGGACGTGGCGAACAACGATAAGGCCTCGGGGAGCTGTAAGCAAGCTTTGATCCGGGGATGTCCGAATGGGGAAACCCGGCTGTCTTCATCGACAGTCACTTTCTGCTGAATACATAGGCAGAATAGAGGCAGACCAGGGGAACTGAAACATCTAAGTACCCTGAGGAAGAGAAAACAATAGTGATTCCGTCAGTAGCGGCGAGCGAACGCGGATTAGCCCAAACCAAGGAGCTTGCTCCTTGGGGTTGTGGGACGTCTCACATGGAGTTACAAAGGAACCGGTTAGATGAAGAGGTCTGGAAAGGCCCGCCAGAGAAGGTAAAAGCCCTGTAGTTCAAAACTTGTTCCCTCCGAGACGGATCCCGAGTAGTGCGGGGCACGTGAAACCCCGTATGAATCCGGCAGGACCATCTGCCAAGGCTAAA
>NZ_JANAVI010000043.1:0-1619 GCF_024213325.1 Paenibacillus sp. MZ03-122A
AGTTCCGGACGGTTCAAATAGCCGCGCGCCAAGCCGTCTCCCGCGATGCACAACTCGCCTGGCACTCCGATCGGCTGAAGATTGCCGCAGTCATGAACAATATATAGCGCTGTATTAGCAAAAGGCACTCCGATATGTATGCTTTCAGAATCCGTCAGCTCGGCAACGCTCGAAAAAACGGTGGTTTCTGTAGGCCCGTACCCATTGAATAGTCTAGCCGAGTTTTCTTGCTGGAGCTGCCGCAGCAGGGACGGCGGTAGCGCCTCGCCGCAGACAATAATCCGCTTCAGAAGCTGGATCGCTGACAAAGAAGCTGGGTGCCCTCGAAGCGCCTGCATCCGTGATGGCGTAACCTGCAGAATATCGACGGCATGATCCACCAGGAAACGACCGAGCAATACCGGATCCACCTGCTCCTCCTCCGACGCTAGGGCAATCTGCAATCCATAGGCCAACGGCACCAACGATTCTACGGCGAAGATGTCAAATGAAACGGTCGTCAAACAGGCGATGGTCCGACAGCCGTCCAGCGGGATATGCTCAGGTAGGCCCGTCACGAAGTGATGAAGGGCACGATGCTCGACCATAACCCCTTTAGGCTGTCCCGTCGTTCCCGACGTATAGATGACATACATCAGATCATTTGGCTCGTTGATCGGCGGCAGCATGGTTTCTGCTTCTGTCGCATTCAGGATCGATTCATCCAGGAGTACAGTCTCCCAAGGTCCATCCATCGCCCAAGCCGGACACTCACATGCGAGCAACCACTTCGTCCCGCTGTCCTCGAGCATGAAGCGAATCCGTTTCTCCGGGTGGCCGGGGTCGATCGGTAGATACGCCCCGCCAGCTTTCAAAGTGCCCCACAGCCCAACGATGATTTCCAGCGATCGCTCGGCCATAATGGCGATGATGCTCTCCCGTCCGACACCCTTCTCCCGCAGCGTCCAGGCCAAGCGGTTCGCCCGCTCGTTCAGCTCCCGGTACGTCAGGCGCTCATCCCCGCACACCACTGCTACGGCTTCCGGCGTCCGCGCCGCTTGTTCTTCAAACAAGTCCACTATGGTTTTGTCCTTCGGATAGACCGTAACTATCTGGTTTCGTTCTTCCAGCCAGCGACGCTCATCGGCCGTGACAATCTCGATCGATTCGTGGCTTCTGCCCGCGTCCTCAATCAGCTGAGCCGCAATGTGTTTCACATGACCTTCCATGTTCCTCACGATTTGGGGGTCATACACCAGGGCATTGTACTGGAATTTCATCAACAGTTCGCTGCCAGGCACCACAATTACATTGAAATCATAGTTGGTTTGTTCGGACACTTCGAGATCCTCTAATGTAAACTCGTACGCATCGCCGCTGTTCATGGCTTCGCTCGTCACCGGATAGTTTTCAAATACGACAATGTGATCCACCAAACCTTGTCCCAGCTCGCTTTGCGACTGAATCTCGTACAGCGGATAGAACGAATGGCGTTCCGAAGACAAGGCTGTTTCCTGGACTTGCCTGAGCAAATCCGACACCCGCTGCTGCCCCCCACTGGTCACCCGCACCGGGATGGTGTTGATGAATAGGCCCACCATTCGCTCCACATCCGGCAATTCCGCCGGTCTTCCCGAAAC
>NZ_JANAVI010000044.1:0-1188 GCF_024213325.1 Paenibacillus sp. MZ03-122A
GCCGATCACTTCTTCGAACGCGGCGGCCACTCCCTCAAAGTGGTGACGCTCATCTCGCGGATTTATCGTGAACTGGGACTGGAAGTGCCAATGAAGGAAATCTTTGCTCGTCCAACGGTCAAAGAGCTGGCGGCGTATCTACGGGAACTGGCGCCAAGCGAGTACGGACGGATCGAGCGCGTGGAGGAACGGGGCTCTTATGCGACATCTTCGGCGCAGAAACGGATGTACGTGCTGCAGCAGATCGAACCGACGAGCACCAGATACAACATGCCTGGGGGACTGGAACTCCAAGGAGCCCTCGATGCCGAGCAACTTGAAGAAGCGATCCGTGCGGTGATACTCCGTCATGAATCCCTGCGCACCTCGTTTGGGGTAGAAGACGGGGAGCCCGTGCAACGGGTGCACGAAACCGTACCCTTCGTACTGGAGGTGGAGCGTGCAACGGAAGCGGAGATGGCCCAACAGGTGGAAACGTTCCTGCGCCCCTTCGACCTCTCTCAAGCGCCGCTCCTGCGGGTGAAGCTGGTGCGTCTTGCGGAAGAACGTTTCCTGCTGCTGTATGACATGCACCATATTGTCTCCGACGGCGTTTCCATGGATCTTCTCGTACGGGATTTCATGGCGGCCTATGCGGGCGAAACGCTGCCGGAACTGCGCATACAATACAAGGATTACGCGGTTTGGCAGCAAGGGACGCTGGGGACAGCACGGATGAACGAGCAGGAGAGCTACTGGCTGTCGCAATACGCGGAACAGCCGCCGGTGTTAGAGCTGCCGACCGATCGGCCGAGACCGGCGATCATGGACAACGCAGGGGGCAGCATCGGGACAACGATCGATCGTGAGACGGTGGAAGGACTCAAGCGGATTGCGTCCGAGACAGGCGCAACGCTGTATATGGTGCTTTTGGCTGCATATAGCGTATGGATGCACAAGTATACGGGGCAAGAAGACATCGTGGTGGGCACACCGGTGTCGGGGCGTACCCATGCGGACACCGAACCGATGATCGGGATGTTCGTGAACACACTGGCGCTAAGAAACTATCCGTCGGGATCGAAGCGGTTTATCGATTTTGTGCGGGAAGTGAAGGAGCGTACGGTAGCCGCGTTTGAGCATCAGGAGTATCCGTTTGAAGAATTGGTGGAGAAACTGCCATTGCAGCGGGACATGAGCCGTAATCCG
>NZ_JANAVI010000045.1:0-1188 GCF_024213325.1 Paenibacillus sp. MZ03-122A
GCGGACGCCGGAAGCCATAGCAGTGGTGTGCGGGGATGAGCGCCTGACGTACCGGGAGCTGAACGAGCGGGCAAACCGCTTGGCCTGGACGCTGCGGAAGAAGGGGGTTGGACGGGATCGGATTGTCGGGCTGGTGCTCGATCATTCCGTAGAGATGATCACGGCTATCTTGGGGGTACTCAAAGCCGGCGGGGCGTATCTGCCAATGGATCCGGACTATCCGCAAGAACGCATCGCATTCATGCTTCAAAACAGTGGGACAAGCAGGCTCGTGACCTCCCAGGCCTTGGCGGGGTTGATCGAAGAAATCACATTTGATGGCGAGAGCGTGCTGCTGGAAGACACAGTGGATGCGTATTCCCACAACCCGCAAGTAGACATCACACCGCAGCAATTGGCGTACATCATCTACACATCGGGTACAACCGGTCAGCCGAAGGGAACGATGATTGAACACCGGAATGTTGTTCGTCTGCTGTTTAACGATCAGTTTGCTTTCGACTTCAGCGATAGGGACGTATGGACCGTATTCCATTCCTTTTGCTTCGACTTTTCGGTATGGGAGATGTATGGGGCGCTGCTCTATGGAGGTAAGCTGGTCATCGTACCGAAGATGACGGCGAGAGATCCTGAACGGTTCCTGCAATTGCTGCGTGACGAGCGCGTCACCGTATTGAACCAGACCCCGAGTGCGTTCTACCCGCTGTCACAAGCGGAGATGATGCGGCCAGATACGGACTTACAGGTTCGGACGATCATCTTCGGAGGAGAAGCGTTGGCACCGGGACAGCTGGCGGCATGGCATCGGAAATATCCCCATACCGATCTGATCAACATGTACGGGATTACCGAAACAACCGTACATGCCACCTACAAGAAGATCGGCGAAGAAGAGATGGAGCGTGGGATAAGCAACATCGGCAAGCCGATCCCCACCTTGCGCGTGTATATGCTTGATGAGAATCGGCAATTGGTGCCGGTCGGTGTGGCGGGCGAAATGTATGTCAGCGGTGAAGGGGTAGCGCGCGGCTATTTGAACCGAGTGGAACTAACGGCGGAGAAATTCGTGTCCAATCCGCTTGAACCCGGAGAGCGGATGTACCGGACCGGAGATTTGGCACGCTGGCTGCCGGATGGGAACATCGAGTACCTGGGCCGAATCGACCACCAAGTCAAAATTCGGGGGTA
>NZ_JANAVI010000046.1:0-1135 GCF_024213325.1 Paenibacillus sp. MZ03-122A
CTTTGTTCCCGCCATGCTGCATGCGTTCCTGGAGTACGTGGAGCAGCAGCCACGGGAAGTGATGCAAACGAAGCTGGCAACGTTGCGGCATGTCTTTGCCAGCGGCGAAGCATTGCCGCCACAGCATGTCGCCCGGTTCCAACGGCTTGTGTCGAACCTGACTGGAGCGAAGCTGATCAACCTGTACGGCCCAACCGAAGCGACGGTGGACGTATCGTACTTCGATTGCGAGCCGGATGAGGAATATGGAGTTATTCCGATCGGAAAACCGATTCAAAATATTCGTCTGTACATCATGAAGGAAGGCACGGAGCAATTGCAGCCGATTGGGGTTGCGGGTGAGCTGTGCATCGGTGGTGTCGGCGTAGCCCGCGGCTATCTGAACCGTCCAGAGCTGACGGCCGAGAAATTCGTAGCCGACCCGTTTGCCGGCGGGGAAGCAGGCTATGAACGGATGTACCGCACAGGCGATTTGGCGAGATGGATGCCGGACGGCAACATTGAATATCTGGGCCGGATCGACCATCAGGTGAAAATCCGGGGGTACCGGATTGAGCTGGGCGAGGTCGAATCGCAGCTGCTCCAAGTGGAATCGGTACGCGAAGCGGTCGTCGTGGCTCGTGCAGACGAAACGGGACAAAAACAAATGGTGGCGTACTATGTCGCCGGACAAGAAATGGGTGCCAGTGAGCTGAGAAGTGAGCTGGGCCGGGAGCTGCCAAGCTACATGGTGCCATCGTACTTTGTACAGCTGGAGCAGATGCCGCTGAGTCCAAATGGCAAAATTGACCGCAAGGCCCTACCAGCACCAGAAGGCAGCCTACAAACCGGAACGGATTATGCAGAGCCGCGTACTGCTCAAGAACGCGCTCTAGTAGCGGTCTGGCAGTCGGTACTGGGACTGCAGACTGTCGGTATTTTGGACAATTTCTTCGATCTGGGTGGCGATTCGATCAAGGCGATCCAAATCGCATCCCGTGTGTTCCAGGCTGGCTATAAGCTGGACATGAAGGATTTGTTCCAGTATCCAACGGTGGAAGCACTGGCACCGCATATGCATGAGGTCAGTCGTATGGCAGATCAAGGAGAAGTGAGCGGGGAAACCGCTTTGCTTCCGATCCAGCATTGGTTCTTT
>NZ_JANAVI010000047.1:0-1058 GCF_024213325.1 Paenibacillus sp. MZ03-122A
TGACAAACTTCTCTGCCGTCAGTTCCGGTCGGTTCAAATAGCCGCGCGCTAATCCCTCGCCGGCGATGCATAATTCTCCGACAACGCCGATTGGCTGTAGCTGATGAGACTCATTTATCATATAAAAACGCGTGTTTGCAATTGGACCGCCAATAGTGACAACCTGGGCATCCGTCAGTTCTTGAACTGACGACCATACAGTTGATTCTGTCGGACCATACATGTTGTAAATCTTCGCCGAGGCAGCTAATCGCACTTGGGCAAGAAGCCCCGATGGAATGGCTTCTCCTCCGAGCATGATTTCAGAGGCTGCAGCCAAGCATTCCTGTCTTCCTGCCGAAAGCAGCACTTGCATTCGTGATGGTGTCATCTGAATCATGTTGATACGATGGTGCTCGATCAGGGCAGCCAATTGATGCGGATCACGCTGCTCCATTTCGTTTGCCATGATGATTTTCATGCCAAGTGCGAGCGGCAGCAACGACTCCAGTACGAAGATATCGAAGGAAACCGTTGTTACGCAGAGAATGGATTTATTCTCTTGGAAATCAATCTTCTCTTTCATACTGTGAATTAAGTTGACAACAGAACGATGCTCGATCATGACACCTTTCGGTTTACCAGTCGAACCCGAAGTATAAATGAGATAAGCCAAACCTTCAGGGGGATGAGCAGCTTCACGTACAGGGCATCTATCTTCATAGGTAACATGGGTCAGCTCGGATGGATGCAGGGTAACGATCCCCCCGCTATATCCTGCTGGAGGCACAACGTCGTGGTCGACGATCAGTACATCCGCTTTACTGTCATCCAGCATGTAATGAATCCGTTCTTCCGGGTATTCCGGGTCAATCGGCACATAGGCCGCCCCGGTTTTCAGCACACCAAGAATCCCTGCAATCAGCATCGCTGAACGCTTCATGGCGATGCCCGCGATTACTCCGGTGCGCATGCCTTTTTGATTCAATAAAAGCGCAATTCGATTGGCAGCCGCAAGCAGTTCACCATATGTCATGACCGTATTTTCATCAACGATCGCCACGGCTTCCGGCGTCCGC
>NZ_JANAVI010000004.1:0-474910 GCF_024213325.1 Paenibacillus sp. MZ03-122A
CGCCCTTAGCTCAGCTGGATAGAGCGTTTGACTACGAATCAAAAGGCCGGGAGTTCGAATCTCTCAGGGCGCGCCATTAATTTCATAAGCCGGTGTGGCGGAATTGGCAGACGCGCGCGACTCAAAATCGTGAGGGAAACCGTGGAGGTTCGAGTCCTCTCACCGGCATGTATTTCGGGATGTAGCTCAGCTTGGTAGAGCACCTGGTTTGGGACCAGGGGGTCGCATGTTCAAATCGTGTCATCCCGATTCAAAAGGAAAGTCGCTGGAAGCAGCGGCTTTTTTTATATTCATATCTTTTTGTATAAATCAGTAATCCTCAGGTCACACTAACACAAAAAGTGGGACGGAAGGGATTACTGTGAAGCGATTAAGTTGGAAAAAACAGATGAAACGGCGCTGGAAACAGTGGAGAAGAACAGTGTGGGCATGTAGCATTTTTGGTGCGGCTTGTTTGCTGGCAGGGTTGGGTATTCTGTTTTCGAATTATTTGCAGGCTATGTTGTCACAGCCACTCGCTACTACCGTCATGGCAGAGGAGAGCATGGAGGAAGCTTCACATCTGAGTCCAACTGAAGATCACTCCTCACAGATGCAATTATTGCAAAGTATTCGTGCTTCCGGTATAAGCAGGAAGACCCGTCTGCTAACCACCTACGTGTGTGGTACGGAAACACTTTCCTTGGGAACGCTAAGTTCACAGCAGCTAGAGACCTTACTGAAGCAACATCCCGATTGGAAGGGACGACTTAATACCAAAGGAGAGGTGTGGCTGGAGCGCAGGGTGGAAGACTTGTCAGAGTCATGCAAAGAGCATGGATACATGGGGTTGAGCACTGACGGGCAGCTTACATTGTATGAAGGGCTACCTAAAAAGGAAAAAGTTATCCGCACTTTTTTTCAATTGGATGTGGGTTCCATGGAGACGGCCTTGCCAGAAGGGGTATATAAACAACTTCAGCAGGGAATACGTGTACAGGATATAAATGAGTATAACAGTGTAATCTCCACTTTTAGTGACTTTGCCCTGGAGCGAACACAAAGGGTATTAAAGCAGCACTATTGATTACAACTATGAGACGTTAGGCATTGCCCATGTGGTGAGGCTTGAAGCGTCTCTTTTTATGTTTTTACTCATGTTTAAATTTTTTCCTCTATTAGATACAAAGTTTTGTTATAATGAAAAGAACGACACATATGTTCGCTTTATTTGGTATTTGGCCATGATTATATTCAGGATAACGCTGGCTTTGGTTAGGTACGCCATGTTTGAGCGATAGGGGAGAGATTTTTTTGCGTTTTTTAGGAATTGATCCGGGTATTGCCATTGTGGGCTTCGGATTTGTAGACAAGATTGGCAGCAAGGTAGTTCCTGTGCAGTATGGCTGTATCCAGACTGAGGCTCATACACCGGAAGAAGAAAGGCTGCTTCATGTGTATGAAGGCATGTTGCAATTAATAGATAAATATAAGCCTGATGCGGTAGCACTGGAAAAGCTCTTTTTTAATCGCAACGTTACAACCGCTATGTCTGTAAGTCAGGCACGTGGGGTGCTGGTACTAGCTGCAAAACAACGTAATTTGCCTATAGGTGAATACACGCCGATGCAGGTAAAGCAGGCTATTGTAGGGTATGGTAAAGCTGAGAAGAAACAGGTACAAGAAATGGTTAGAATGTTCCTAAAGCTTCAAGTTGTGCCCAAACCGGACGATGTAGCGGATGCTTTGGCGGTGGCTATTTGTCATGCGCACTCCTATGGACTAAATTCAAAATTAAATGAGGTATTGCGAAAATGATAGATTTTTTGCGTGGTTCTGTGGCCCAGTTGGAAAATGAATATGTTGTTTTAGATGTGCAGGGTGTAGGGTATAGGGTATTTTGTCCGAATCCTTACGCGTTCGCCAAAACTGAAGGTCCAGTGGTTATTTACATTCACCATCATGTAAGGGAAGATGCTATTTTACTGTTCGGTTTTGCGACCCGTGAGGAGCAGCAGCTTTTCCGTAAACTGATTGATGTATCTGGTATTGGACCGCGTGTTGCGCTTGGTATTTTAGGAGGCGGTACGCCTGCTCATGTGGTAACGGCGATTTATCAGGAGAATATCACATTACTCACCAAGTTACCGGGGATCGGTAAAAAGACGGCACAACGTATGATTCTGGATTTGAAAGACAAGCTGGACGGTATTGGCTCGTTGGGGATGGCAACCGGATTGTTTGCTGAGCCTGTCGTAGAAGAAGGCGAAGGTTCATATTGGGGCGAGGCCCGTGAGGCGCTCAAGGCGCTCGGTTACACTGATGCTGAGTTGGATAAGGTATGGAGCAGAATGAAGAAAGATGCGAAACCTGATGAATCTGCCGATATTTTGATGAAGCGGGCTTTGCAACTGTTGTTTGCCGGATAGGACGATGATGTCTGCTAACAAATGTCTGGTGAAAAGAGGAGCGATGGAACATGGATGACCGGATTATTTCCGCCAATTTGATGATGGAAGACCAGACGGCGGAGCTAAGCCTTCGCCCCCGTTATCTAAATGAATATATCGGGCAAAATCAGGTTAAGGAAAATCTGAAAGTATATATTGAAGCGGCCAAAATGCGTAAAGAAGCGTTGGACCATGTACTGTTGTACGGACCGCCTGGGTTGGGTAAAACAACTCTTGCTAACATTATCGCCAATGAGTTGGGGGTTAATTTGCGTACGACTTCAGGTCCTGCAATTGAAAGACCGGGAGATTTGGCAGCATTGCTGACCAATCTTCAAGAGGGTGATGTTTTGTTCATTGATGAGATTCATCGCCTTCATCGTACGGTGGAAGAAGTTATGTATCCGGCGATGGAGGATTTTGCGCTGGACATTATGATTGGCAAAGGCCCGAGTGCACGTTCGGTCCGTCTGGATTTGCCACCCTTTACCCTTATAGGGGCTACTACGCGCGCTGGGCTGCTCTCTGCGCCATTGCGTGACCGGTTTGGTGTTATTAGTCGATTAGAGTTTTATACGACAGACGAGCTGGCTTACATCGTGTCCAGGAATGCGGATATTATGGAGATTGAGATTGTTGGGGATGCGGCGGAGGAAATCGCATTGCGTTCACGGGGGACCCCGCGTATTGCTAACCGACTGTTAAAAAGGGTGCGTGATTTTGCCCAGGTTGCGGGAGACGGTATTATTCATTCTGAGTTGGCTGCAGAGGCGCTAAAGAGACTTCAAATAGATCCACTCGGGCTGGATGAAATTGATCATAAAATGCTTAAGGCCATGATTCATTCATTCCGGGGCGGGCCTGTAGGATTGGACACCATTGCTGCAACCATTGGTGAGGAGAGTCAGACAATTGAGGATGTGTACGAGCCCTATTTGTTACAAATTGGGCTTTTACAAAGAACACCTCGGGGACGAACAGTGACTCCGGCGGCATATGGCCACCTTGGAATCCCAATGCCAACGGATCCACGGTGAGTAGGAAACATGATGCACTTTTCAAAAAATCATTGCATGGTTACACGCAAGTATGGAGAATACGATATCGGCTGACGGATGATTGAGGGAAGTGAGAGTGTAAGTAAGATTCGAGCGGATTCATATTTCGGTTTATTCCGCCGATGTATTTAAAGGGATAGACAAGGGTCGAGATCTCGATAAATTACGCAATATAAGTGCTAGACAGCTAGATTGGGGGAGCCAGAAATGAGTGGAGAAGCATTTAACCGAAAAAGTATTTTCGGTGCATGGATGGGCCGGGCCAAACGAGCAGCAGCGATTATGGTATTAGCTACAGTGTGCATACCTTGGTCTTCGGGCGTTCACGCTGCTGCCGCCCAAGAGGAAATTCGTGTAGTGATTTTTGCGGATCTAGGTAGCAAATATAAAGCGACAGTCCCCGCTGTAACCTTGAAATCATCAGGAGGTCTGAGTGTTGGACAGAACAGTGGGGGCAGTTTTCAAAGTTGGATGGGACTGCCAGACAGTACGGCTCGTTTTAGTGTAGACAGCTATCGGGTTAAGGTACTTGAAGGAAATGAAGCAGCGGCGATAAAAGCGGCCCAAGCCCTACAAAAGACTAATGATAAACCTACGGTTTTTATCGGTTCAAAAAATGGTAGCTCAGTGTATCAAGTGTACGCGGGAATATATGCTAGTGAGCAGTCTGCGCAGGCTGCTGTACAGCGGATTTCCTCCGCAACCGGAGCGCAGGCCGAGGTTAAGGGAAGCAAGCATTGGTCCACAGGAAGCTACGGAAGCGAGCAGGAAGCTAATCTCGTTCGAACGACAATTGCTGCGGCAGGCTTTGATGCTTTTACTGTAATTCAATCAAGAGGCCAGTATGCTGTATGGGTTGGAGAAGAAAGTAATGACAGCAAGCTGTCGGCTTTGAAAACAGAGCTGGAGAGCAAGCAGCCGAGACTCACGCTGTCTAAAGTTAATGCTACTCAAACCGGCCTCATTATAAGACAGGAAGCAGGAGTCACGACTGGCTCGCAGGTGATGTCTCATTACATGCTAAGTGGTTCTGATCATAGCAAGGTAATTGTCAACGGCGGTAATGATGGAATACAAGTGATGGAAAGATCACAGCGTACATATCGCGGCGAGATGGAGATTGGCATGACGTCAGGCCAGCTGGCGCTTGTGAATGAAGTTCCTTTGGAGCAGTATTTGTATTCCGTGGTAGGAGCAGAGGTCTATTCCTCATGGCCAGATGAAGCGCTCAAGGCTCAAGCGGTAGCGGCTCGTAGCTACGCGCTTGCCCAAGGCAATCGGTTTCAGATCGGCAATGTAGTAGATGGCACGTTAAGCCAGGCTTACAACGGTAAGAGCTCGGAACATGCCAATGTCAATGAGGCTGTAGATGCAACAGCTGGTGAAGTCATTAAAAGTGGCGGCAAAGTGGTCGAAGCTGTATTTTCATCTAATGCGGGCGGTGTGACAGCAGATGCTTCCGAGGTGTGGAACAGTGGTGGCGAAGCCTTTGCCAGCGTAGACAGCTCGGGAGATACTTCGGCGCAAAAAGGAGCACAGGAGTGGTATCATGTACTTCTCTCCAGTGGCAAGACAGGGTATATTCGTGAGGATAATGCTAAGGAACTGGAGGGTGTCACAGAAGCGGGGTTAGACAAAATCACCGTCACTGCGGAAAATACAAATGTGCGTCCTATTCCCCAAATTCAACCGACGGTTACACCAATAGCTAAGGCGCAGCCGGGCGAAGAGATCATTGTATTAGAAAAGGTGCCTCAGTCCGGAGACTATGCATGGGTGCGTGGGCCCTTTACGTCAGCTCAGCTTGCTAAATCCCTGCAAGGGAAAGTAACGGGCACAGTGCCTTCCTCTATTAATCACCTCGATGTCACCAAACGTGGTCCATCAGGGCGAGTGTTGGAGGTTGAAGCGAACGGAACCCCTTTGAAAGTGAAATATCCGGATATGTTTCGCTCAGCAATGGGCGGACTCCCGAGCACACTGTTTGATATTGCGAGTACCGGAAGTTATACTGTATTAGGCGCTGATGGGGCTACTTCTCATGTAAGTGGTACACAAGGCACTCAAATCCTGTCCGCATCTGGCAGCAGTACTTCAAGTGGTAACGGGGTGATCGTCATGAATGAAGATCGTCATGCACGAGTCATTGACAAAACACAAAGCTTTATTTTTACAGGTAAAGGAAATGGTCATGGTTTGGGCTTATCCCAATGGGGTGCCAACGGTTTGGCCGAGCAGGGGTATGATTACAAGAAAATTTTGCAACACTATTACAAAAATGTGGATATAGTTAAGGACTGACCAATATATGAATGTAAACGACTACGATTTTGAACTGCCTGAAACATTAATTGCACAGACACCTTTGCTTGATCGGAGCGCTTCCAGATTACTGACGTTAAACAAAAATAACGGTGAAGTGGGTCATCATACGTTTTCGGATATTGTGCAGTATCTCCAACCAGGGGATACGCTGGTATTAAACGATACGAGAGTGATTCCTGCACGCTTGTTTGGCATCAAGGAAGACACGGGAGCTAAGGCTGAGGTTTTGTTGCTTAAGCAACTGCAAGGGGACCGATGGGAAGCATTGGTGAAACCCGGTAAAAAGCTAAAAAAGGGTGCTGTTATTGTTTTCGGTGATGAGCTGAAAGCAGTAATTGAGGAAGAAGGAGATATGGGCGGAAGGGTGCTTTCATTTTCATATGACGGTATTTTTCAGGAGATCTTGGACCGTCTGGGGCAGATGCCGCTTCCGCCGTATATCAAGGAACAACTGGATGACCGCGAGCGTTATCAGACCGTTTATGCTCGACATGAAGGTTCGGCTGCGGCTCCAACGGCAGGGCTGCATTTTACAGAAGAATTGCTGGACCAGATTAAAAAGAAGGGCGTTACCGTTGCCTTTATCACACTTCATGTTGGCTTAGGGACGTTCAGACCGATGTCTGTGGATACGATTGAAGAGCATGTCATGCACGAAGAGTATTATTCATTATCACAGGAAACGGCAGATGTACTTAATGCAACCAAGGTGCGCGGTGGGAGAATCGTGGCAGTGGGAACAACCAGTTGTCGAACGCTGGAGACGGTGGGCAATACATTCGCAGATGGAGTGCTGCAGGCCAGCAGTGGCTGGACACAGATTTTTATTTATCCAGGCTACGAATTCCGTGTGGTGGATGCGATGATTACGAATTTCCATTTGCCTAAATCCACCTTGGTTATGCTGGTCAGCGCACTGGCAGGCAGGGAGAATATTATGCATGCTTACCAGGAGGCGATTGACCGACAATATCGGTTCTTCAGCTTCGGGGACGCAATGTTCATTTATTAATTAAGGATGGTAGAGAAAATATGGCACCAGCAATAAGATACGAACATATTAAAACCTGCAAGCAATCGGGAGCTCGTCTCGGGCGTGTACACACACCTCACGGAGTTATTGAGACACCAACCTTTATGCCGGTGGGAACTCAAGCGACTGTTAAAACGATGAGTCCTGAGGAACTGAAAGCGATGGATGCTCAAATTATTTTGAGTAACACGTACCATTTGTTTCTTCGTCCCGGCCACGATATTATTCGTGAAGCGGGCGGACTGCACAAGTTTATGAATTGGGATCGCCCTATTTTAACAGACAGCGGCGGATTCCAGGTGTTTTCTTTAAGTGAAATGCGTAAAATTTCAGAGGAGGGTGTTCATTTCCGCTCTCATTTAAATGGAGATAAGAAGTTTCTTTCACCAGAAGTGGCGATGGAAATTCAAAACTCGCTTGGCTCAGATATTATGATGGCCTTCGATGAATGCCCGCCGTTTCCGGCTGAATATGAGTATGTGAAAAAGTCACTGGAACGAACCAGCCGTTGGGCTGAGCGTTGTCTAGAGGCACACGCGCGTCCTCATGATCAAGGTCTGTTTGCCATTGTTCAGGGAGGCATGCATGAAGATCTGCGCAAGCAAAGCGCTGCGGATTTGACTTCCATGGATTTCCCGGGGTATGCTATTGGTGGACTGAGCGTAGGTGAACCGAAACATTTGATGTATGAAGTGCTCGATTATACGGTTCCGCTGCTTCCCACCAACAAGCCACGTTATTTGATGGGCGTGGGTTCGCCTGATGCTTTGATTGAAGGCTCTATCCGTGGTGTGGATATGTTCGATTGTGTACTTCCAACCCGAATTGCTCGCAACGGGACAACGATGACCAGCCAAGGCCGTCTTGTCGTTCGCAATGCCCAATATGCAAGTGATTTTGGCCCGCTCGATCCTGCTTGTGATTGTTATACCTGTCGCAATTATTCACGTGCTTACTTGCGACATTTGATTAAAGCGGATGAAACCTTCGGGCTCCGACTGACAACGTATCATAACTTGCATTTCTTAATACAATTGATGCGTAGTGTCAGACAAGCGATTATGGATGACAGGCTGCTTGATTTCCGAGATGAATTTTTTGAGCAGTACGGTCTTCATGATAATGATAAAGGCTTTTAAGTTTTAGGGAGAGTATACGAAAGGGGGATTTAACATGTTTCATTTTGCTACAGCCGCTACTGCACCCGGTGGAACCGGCGGACTTTTCCAAATGATCTGGCCACTGGCTCTGATGTTTGTAATCTTCTATTTCTTGCTGATTCGCCCGAATCAGAAAAAACAAAAGCAGCGTCAAACGATGCTTCAAGCTTTGAAAAAGGGAGATAAAGTAATAACAATCGGAGGCCTTCACGGTACAATTATGGAGATTACGGATGATGTAGTAGTTTTGCGTGTGAATGATGTCACGAAGCTGACCTTTGACCGCAGTGCAATCAGCAACGCGATTGCAAAAGACACGGCATCTGAGGAAGTTGTTTCCAAATCGTAAAATGCTGGTGACCGTTATGCAAAAACCGAGCCTTTAAGGAGGCTCGGTTTTTTTGTGTTGTTTTATTACATGGATACAAACAATTTGATTACTTGTTGAGATTAATGCCAAACATCCCACCACCTGCGCCTATGACAAACGCGAAACCTAAGTGTAACAGGTCCTTGCCGTTCATGCCCGCATCCAATGCCAGAAAACCGACCAGAAGAACGATTAGCCCATACAGGATACCTGTAATACCGCCTTGATACCAGCCTTTGTTTGTGGATCTTTTACCGGCGACGAAGCCGCCAGATAGCATGGCGAATGCATGGACGATGTACGTATACAATGATAAGTCCTGTTCCTGCATCTGTGTCAGCCACAAGAGTAATGAAAGAATCAATGCGCCAAGCAGCATCCATGCAAAAGCATAAAATAAACCGGATAAAATGGGATGGGCCAGACGAAACGAACACCAGCGGCGAATGAGCTCCATTGATAATTCCTCCTGTACCAAGGTTTGAACTATTATCATTCTATGGCCAAGCCTCCCGGCTTAGTACCAAGTCGCAAGCAGTCTTTCTCTTTATTTCAATAATTTAGCCTTTTGTTTTTTGTATGAGCCAAGTGAGGAACGGTCAGAATACGTGTACAATGAACGACTCATGTCTTATTGCAAGTACAGGGGAGGAGGCGAACATATTGAGTCACGATATTTTTGCTCATATTTTTCGGACGCTGCTCATGTATTTTATTGTATATCTGGTGATGCGCTTGATGGGTAAAAGGGAGATCGGCAAATTGTCTGTTTTCGATCTCGTCATATCCATTATGATTGCAGAAATTGCTGTATTCAGCTTGGAGGATATAAAACGTCCACTTTATGAAGGGTTGATTCCTTTAGGAGTGCTGTTAATTTTGCAAATAGGTATTTCATTTTTCAGTCTGAAAAGTCGGCGACTGCGCTTACTATTTGATGGTAGGCCCAGTGTATTGTACTCTAATGGACAATTAAACAAGGATGAAATGGTAAAACAACGTTATAATTTAGATGACTTGCTGTTACAACTTCGCGAACAAAATATAGAAAGTCTGGACGAAGTTGAATATGTTATTTTGGAAACGACAGGTAAGCTAACGGTTATAGGTAAGGATGATAATGATGGAGTGGAACACGAAAAAATGAAGCAGGAATTAAACGGAACAGATTTGACAAATAAAGAGCAACAGGTGAATAAAGTCCATCCTTCTCCACAAATCGGTGGAAAGTTTAGATATGAGGGACTGCCTATTCCATTAATCATGGATGGCAAAGTGCTGGATAGAAATTTGGAACGGATGGATATGAACCGTTTTTGGCTTAAGAATCAAATTCAAGCGAAGGGACACAAAGATTTTAAGGATGTTTTTTTATGCTCGGTTAACCATAGAGGTGATGTGTACATTACACCACCGGCCTATGGAAAATCTTCAGATTAGGTTTATTATGCTTTAAACCATCTTCTCAGGATTGGAATGCGTGTAAGGTTGTCCCAATCAATCATTTTGATCAAGGTCATTAGGAAAAGGTACAGTATAATTCCCAATCCTGCGGCAAAAATAAACTGAAGCCACATTTGGTTGAACATCGTTAGATGTCTGTAGGTATATAATACTGCTGCTGCCATGATGATCATGCCTATCCCGGTCTTCCAGAAATCGAGCAAACGTACGCGGAAGCGAAGCAGTCTGCTGACACTGAATCCGTGAAGGAGAGTAACAATGGCACTGTTAATACAAATGGCGATGACAGCTCCATAGATACCATACTGAGGTTGGGAAGCAAGCCAGACGATCAGTACAATTTTGATAACGGCTCCGATAAAGGTATTTAATAAGGCACTTCCAGGACGGTCTAATGCCTGAAGTGCTGCCTGAAGCGGGGCCTGAATGTACATAAAAAGAGCAAAAGGTGCCATGAGCTTAAGCATGCCTGAAATATCGCCATTATTGTAGAGTAGCAGACACAAAGGTTCTGCCAATACATACATGATAACGGCAAATGGGGCTCCTGCAACCAAAGCGAGCCGAAGCGATTGATGTAGACGTTTGTGAATGGCTGTAATATGCCCCTTAGCTGCTGCTTCGGATAACGAAGGAACGAGTGAAACTGCTAGCGAACTGGTTAGAACCCCAGGTAGTAATAACACAGGAATGACCATGCCCTGCATGGCTCCATATTGTGCGGTTGCCACGCCAGTTGCGATGCCAGCTACGGCAAGGCTGCGCATGCACAAGATAGATTCGAGCAAATAGGATAAGGAACCGACAAGCCTTCCAGCAGTAACGGGAACGGATATAGACATAAGACGTGACAAAACGGATGATTGCTCGGGATGAACTTCAGAGGAGGGGACAGGCGACTTTGGCTGAAGGATGCGATCTTTTCGCTGGTTACACACGTATTGCCATAGCAGTACAATCATGCCAATGAATTCGCCCGCCAGAGCACCGAGCATGGCACCTGCAGCAGCGTAGTCTACCCCATGGGGAAGTAACAAGTAAGCAAACCAAATGACGCAAAAAATGCGTATAACGGTCTCCGCAATGGAGGAGCTGGCGGAAGGGATCATATTTTGCTTTCCCTGAAAATAGCCCCTATAAGCTGAAGAAACAGCTACAATGACAATCATTGGGCTCATGCTCACAAATGTATAATACACGCGACTGTCGGTCAGGAGATGGCTTGTGATCCAAGGCGCGAACACAAGACAGAGCACCATGGCGATCAGACTGAGTGTAATGGTGAAGCGCAGGCTGGTGTGCAAAATACGCCGCGATATTTCGGGCTGTCCAGCCGTTTCAGCTTCGGCTACAAGCTTGGCTACCGCAAGAGGAATCCCCCCTGTAATAAGCGTCACCAGAACGATAAAAAAGGGATACCCCTGTTGGTACAAGCCAACTCCTTCGGGGCCGATGATACGCGGGAGTGCGATTCGGGGAATAAAACCAAGTATCCGGTTAATAATTCCCGCTGCCAATAAAATGATTGCTCCATGGATGAAAGTCTGCTTTTTCAATCGCAACTCCCTCTTCCCCAAAATGTAATTCTGCGTCTATGCATTACTTTAGAAGATATGCTGGACCTGTCCATGTTCATGACAAGCTTTTCCGTTCAGAAACAAAGTGATTTAGACAACAAGAGGGGGGAGTGGTGAATTCTGCTATTGACGAGCGAAATGAATGCATATATTGTTGATTTAAGGCTATTTTCAACGAAAAGAAGGGTTTTCCAGGATCAGGACAGAAATGTTCTACAAAGCAGTCAATAACCCCGCTAATTGCTGATCTGCGGAACCGGTAGTCGCTGGGAGGAGGAACGGCCATCGTGGGTATGGAAGAGCTGGATGAGCAGGATTGGGATGACGCAATTGAGATGCTCTGTCAAAGTAAGGCGGACGAGTTGATTCTCGTAGGCTATGAGCATGTCACAAGTAAGGACGTGTGGAATTGCGTCAGCCATAAATATGAAAAGGAGGGTATTCCTCCGCTGCACAAGCTCGTTAATGATATACTTTCCCTTAAAGCGACGAGCTTTATGAACTATTTGACGATGTCCGCATTACGGGGCTCCACTTTCGAATAGAAGGGGGTCTTTTTTTTGCGTTCAAATTGACTGCTTTTTGAGGGGTAGCTATAATAGGAATATTGAGAATGAAAGGGGAACATGGGACGGAATGAAGAGAATTCTAAGTTTCATCGTGGTCGTGCTCATAACTACTGGTGTTATGATCGGGACAAGCCCGGGCCTACTGAACAGTTTAAAATTAGGCCTCGATTTAAAGGGAGGCTTTGAAATTTTATATGAAGCCCAGCCTTTGGAAGCCGGGCAGAGTGTAACCAGCCAGTCTCTTATACAAACAGCTCAAAGTCTGGAGAGACGGATAAACGCGCTTGGTACAACTGAGCCGGAAGTAACAACGGAGGGTATCAACCGTATTCGTGTGCGGCTTGCTGGTGTATCTAATGAAGCAGAAGTCCGCTCTATGCTCAAAAAGCCTGCCGAGTTGACCTTCCGCAGTGCAACGGCAGCGGATGCTAAAAAGCCAGGCCAATACAGCAAAATTGAGCTCCGCGGTAATGATTTTGTGGAGAATGGCGCTGTTGTCGGCTATGATCAGCTGAACCAACCTGAGATTAGTATCAAAGTGAAGGATAAAGCTAAATTTGCAGAAATCACAAAGCGACTTCTGAATAAAGAATTGGCTATTTTCCTCGATCAGGAATTGCTGTCTGCACCTACAGTACGTGGGGAATTAACGGACGGTAGCGCGTCAATCACAGGTAGTTACACTCGTGATGAAGCGAATAAACTGGCCGATACGATTAATCTGGGTGCCCTTCCGCTCAAACTGACGGAAAAATATTCTCAGAGTGTAGGTGCTACGCTGGGCCAATTGTCACTAGATCAGACGATTCGTGCTGGGTTGATCGGCTCGATCATTATTCTGGTATTTATGATTGCGATGTTCCGTGTACCGGGATTAGTCGCTAGTTTCTGTCTCATCGTTCATACCTGGGTGGTGCTTGCCATCTTTTATTTGGGTGGATTCGTGCTTACGCTTCCGGGTATTGCAGCCTTCGTGCTCGGGATTGGGATGGCGGTAGATGCAAATATCATTACGTATGAACGGATTAAAGAAGAAATCAAGTCAGGCAAAACGATTCGTTCTTCTGTCATTGCAGGTAGTAAGGCTTCTTTCCGTACCGTTATGGATGCCAATGTTACGACAATTATAGCGGCAGCGGTTATGTTTGGTCTGGGAACAGGCTCCGTTCGAGGATTCGCTTTGGTGCTCATCGTTGATATTGTCACCAGTATTTTGACGAATATCTTCTTCTCCCGCTTCTTACTCAATCTGCTGGTTAAAGCGGATGTTGTGAAGAAGGCCAAGTATTTTGGTGTGAAGGAGAGTGATATCAGTGCGCTTTAATTGGAACTTGAAATATATTAAGATGAGCAAGTGGTTTTACACGTTCTCGATTATTATCACACTGCTTGGTATTCTGAGCTTATCGATATTTGGTCTGAATTACGGGGTAGATTTCCGTTCCGGTTCCAATGTGGATGTCAATCTGACTAAAGTAGTTACACAAGAACAGATCCAGACTTTGCTGAACAAGCAGGGGATCGGCAAAGAGGTCGATTATACGCAGGGTAAAGAACGCTTCGGTATTCGCTTCTCGCAGGTTTTGACGGATCAGCAAGTGAATAACTTTAAGACTTCTTTTAATAAAGAGCTGGATCCGAAGGCCTCCTTTGAGGTCAATACAGTGGATACGGAAATGGCGCAAGAACTAGAACGAAATGCGTTATGGGCGATTTTATTGGCTTCTGTGGCTATCGCTATTTATATCTCAATCCGTTTTGAATGGCGGTTTGCCGTTGCAGCAATTGTTTCGTTGTTGCATGATGCCTTCCTCGTCATCAGTATTTTCTCGATTTTCCGGCTTGAGGTGGATTTGACCTTTATTACGGCAATTCTGACGATTGTCGGTTTCTCCATTAATGACACTGTCGTTATTTTTGACCGTATACGGGAAAATCTACGATTTGCGAAGAAGAAGTCTAGGGACGACTTAGAGCAGGTAGTTGATCACAGTATTGCCCAGACAATGACTCGTTCACTTGCAACCGTGTTTACGGTATTTATTGCCTCCTTATGTTTGTTCATATTTGGCGGCGAATCGATCCGTATGTTCTCACTTGCGATGGTCATTGGTTTGTTGTTTGGTGCTTATTCCTCCATTTTCATTGCCAGTCCGCTGTGGGTAGCTTTGAAAGGAAAACAAAAATCTCCGACAGCTGGCGGGGGCGCGGCCAAAACTGCAAAGTCTTAAGTTACGTAAATACCAGTAGTATAAATTAAAGAGAAAGCCGCGTCTGCCTGGGCGCGGTTTTCTAAGGTTTTGAGATTTACCTTAAGTAAGGCACAATAGTGGAAACTTAATGTGAATGGTTTTTGGTTTTAGAAATTCGGTTATTTTAGAATGGAGCTTTATTGGGAAAAGGTTAGTTCAGGATTGAGGGGGAAACGTTGTGAATAGCGAACGCAGCCGATCATTGGAAACTGCGGCGTTGAGCGGGATTGTAGGTAATCTCGCGCTGGCTGTTCTAAAGGGAACCGTCGGTTATGCGGCAAACAGCAAGGCGTTGTTGGGGGATGCACTGCACACGGCTGCGGATAGTGCTTCCCGTTTGCAGGAGCTTCTGTTTTCCAAGGGTGCTACAGGGCACGGAATGCTGGCCCGGTTGCGGAACGGTGAAAAAGTTAGGACGATCATATCTGTAGTGCTGGCTATTTTAGTGCTGATGAGTGGTCTTCAGCTAGCTATCTCGGCGGTTCGTTCATTAAGCAGTTCGGAACCGCAGGCTCCCAGTCTGTATGCATTAACTACCGTATTTATTGCGTTGGTGTTGAGAGAGGCGTTATTTCAGTTTCAATATCGCTATTCGATTAAACATGGTCATAAAGCGGAAGCAGATCGGTACGCTAACCATGAACGTTACTCGCTGTATGCATCGTTGATTGCATTGATCGGCATGATCGGTGCAATGACTGGCGAAGCAATGGAATGGCCTGCATTATTATATCTTGATCCAACCGCAGCTTTGCTGGTAGCCTGTCTGGTGCTTCGCAAAGGATATTTGATGGTAATGAATACCGCTTACCAGGTTCCTGCACAGCCCTTGCAGGAGGAAGACTCCCGCCGCTTTATGGAGACGATTCAACGGGTGTATGGTATTGTAACGGTTGAGCACTTACATGCCCAGGAAACAGGCCATTTCATAACAGTGGATGTAACGATAAGTGTGAACCCGCGGATTACGGTACAGGAAGCGCAGGAAATCGCCGATCGAGCCAAAAATCTACTGTTAGCCCGTTTTCCACAGGTGACCCATGTACAAATGCAGTTCATTCCTTATCAAGCCGGGTATCCTTACAAATCCAATCATGAACTGCCAGATAATGATGTGTCGTCGTTGCTTCAATAGAGCAGGATGACTATGAAAGAAAGGTGAACAGGATTGCTTCATTCGCAGTACAGATGGAAGACCCCAGAGGCTAACCTAGAAGCGGCTCAGCTGTTGACAGAAGAGCTGGGGATTTCACCATTGTTGTCCCGGCTTTTAGTGAACCGGGGCGTCACTACCGCCGGGGAAGCAAACCGCTTTTTGTACGGAAGTGTGGACGATGTACACGACCCTTTTTTGCTTCTTGGTATGAAAGAGGCTGTACCGAGAATTCGCCAGGCTCTGGAACGTGGCGAGCATATATTAATCTATGGCGATTATGATGCGGACGGCGTGTCCAGTACATCATTGATGATTCAGCTCATGCGTTTTCTCAAGGCTTCTTATGATATTTATATTCCCCATCGTTCTAATGAGGGATATGGTCTGCATAACCATGCTCTTGATTGGGCTCATCAGCAGGGAGTTACGCTGGTCATTACGGTAGATACGGGAATTAGTGCAGTAGAGCAAATTGCTTATGCAACTTCCTTGGGGATAGATGTTATAGTGACGGATCATCATGAGCCGCCTGCTGTACTTCCCGAGGCATATACTTTGATTAATCCGAAGCTACCCGGTTGCCCATACCCATTTAAAGGTCTTGCAGGTGTTGGTGTTGCCCTGAAGCTCGCTCAGGCGCTGTTGGGTGAGGTGCCAGAGGAATGGTTTGAAATCGCCGCTATCGGCACGGTAGCCGATCTGATGCCACTACATGGTGAAAATCGGACGATGGTACGCAGAGGGATTCAATCCATGAGAAACTCTGCATTTCCGGGTATCCGTGCGTTGCTCCATGTAGCGGGCGTGGATATATCTACAGTGTCTTCAGTCAATATCGCATTTGCATTGGCTCCGCGGATTAATGCCAGCGGGCGCCTGGATCATGCGGGACGAGCAGTTTCTCTGCTGACGACAGAAAAAGAGGAAGAAGCAGACCAACTTGCGCATGCGCTGGATCTGCTCAATCGTGAGCGTCAACAGGTGGTCGAACGTATTGTGGAGCAAGCCGAGCAACAATTGGCCTCCAAACTGAATGGAGGCAAGCTACCGTCAGTTATTGTGTTGGCTGGTGAAGGCTGGAATGTCGGCGTTGTCGGAATTGTGGCATCCAAGCTATTGGATCGCTATTATCGACCGACCATTATTCTTGGTATAGATGCTGAGACAGGCACGTGCAAAGGTTCTGCCCGGTCTATTCCTGCATTGGATATCTACAGTGCTCTTACGGACAGCCATGAGCTTATGGAGCATTTTGGTGGTCATCCTTCGGCTGCGGGTATGACGCTGTCCCGTGACAATCTGAAATTGTTTGAAGAGCAGCTGAACCGCTATGCGGGTTCCATTCTGACACCAGAAGATCTCATTCCTGTAGCTGAGGCCGATATGGTCTGTCGTCTGGACGAGGTGTCTTTACAAGTGGTTGAAGAACTGGAGTTGCTTCAGCCTTTTGGTATGGGGAATCCTTCTCCACGATTCGTATTACAGGGTCTGCAATTGCGCGAGGCTCGTAAAATGGGACGTGAGAAAAATCATGTGAAGCTCCTGCTGGAGCAGAACGGTTTATCGCTGGACGCGATTGCCTTCCGTCGTGGCGAATTGGCTGATTTTTTACAGCAACAAACAGAGATAGATCTGCTGGGTGAATTGTCAATTAACGAATGGAACGGTAAACGGTCTCTTCAGCTAATGATGCAGGACATTCGAGTGCAGGCGCCACAAATTTTTGATTATCGTGGAGTGTCGGACCCTTTTGCCGAATTAGAGCGGGGACTGAAGATTTTTCATCCACGTATTGAGGAAAGAAAGAAAGACGTTGCGGTGTTGATTCATCCGTCATCCAGGCTTCGTCCATCGAGCTCCGTGGACGCTGAATCCTTATGGTTATACGATAAAGACGGTAGCGTTATTCCCAGTGATGGTCAAAGAGATGCACAGCACTCTGTAAAGTCGCTGTTCGTACTGGAGCCGCCGGATACACCGGTTCAGTTTCAGGCATTATGGTCTACCTTTGAGAATGTAGAGAACGTATTTCTCCTTCATTCGGTCAGTGAGCGTGGCGGTCGACTCGTAAGCCCTGACAGAGAGCTGTTCAAGCGCATTTACGTTGTGCTTTCTCGAATGGGGACACAGCCTATTGATGAAAAAGCAATGCTGCCTGCTCTTAGCCGACAGTGTTCCTGTTCAGTACGCATGTTATCCAAAGTATTGGACATCTTCGAAGAGCTTGAGTTTATGACGCGTACAGATGGTCAATTCCGTTTTGTATCCAATCCGCCTAAGCGGGATTTAACCGCTTCTCCACGCTATCAGGAATTGTATAATATGGCTGAAATGGAGAAGTATTTGCTGGATGCGGACACTACCCAGATGACGAGCTGGATTATGTCGCTTATGAAGGGTGCGTCTTGAGATACTATTTCGCAATTTATGTTGTAAAATGTATATACTAATTTGAAGTTACAGTAGGAGGAACTAAGTTGGATTACAAAGAATATATTCGGGTGATTTCCGATTTTCCACAACCAGGGATTAGTTTTAAGGACATTACGACCCTGATGAAAAATGGTGAACTGTACCGCAAGGCTATCAACGATATGAAGGAACTGGTATCGGATTTGAAAATTGATTTGATTGCAGGGCCAGAAGCACGTGGGTTCGTTGTTGGTGCTCCTTTGGCTTATGCGCTTGGTGTTGGTTTTATTCCCATCCGTAAAAGTGGCAAGCTCCCTGGGGAAACCATTGAGGAAGCATACGGTTTGGAGTATGGTAAAGATACACTGGCGATGCATAAGGATGCTATAGAGCCAGGCCAAAATGTTCTGATTGCTGATGACCTGCTTGCTACAGGTGGAACTATTGCTACATCCGTGAACTTGGTACGCCAGCTTGGTGGCAATGTGGCAGGGGCTGCTTTTCTTATCGAGCTGTCTGATCTAAACGGTCGGGCGAAACTGCCTGATGTAGATGTATTCACTCTGATTACGTATTAAGTATTTCGAAACCGGGTTTCCCGGGAAATAATTATGAACGGATCACCTAAATAGTCCGATGGAACATCTCTTTATCTAAAGAGTTGCTCCATCGGACTATTTTGTTTAAGCAGTGTTTTAGGTGTGACTTTGTTTGATTGGTTCAAATTACCACTCTTTTTATTGGAAATGGTTATAAAAAATATAGAATAAATGTCGATAAACAATTAAAAAGGAGCAGAGGTGGTCATAATTGGTTTATTTCGATTTAGGAGTTTACGAGCACGGACATTTTCTACCTTGATTCCGCTTGTACTTATAACGCTGATTTTAATCAGCTTTTTGTCTTATTTTTTTGCCAAGCAGAAGCTGGATACGGAAATAAGCCAAAATGCTGCTCATTCCTTGTCGAGGGTTAAAGCGGATATTGCAGCTAACGTAGATCGTCATGCTTTACTTGTTTCGATGCTGACTAAGAGTGCGGAACAACTGGGAGCAGGAATGAACATTGAGGGTTATGGACGTTTTTTTGAACAAGAGCTGGCATTAAATGATATGACCTATGGGTTAGGGATATATTTTGCTAATGCTGCGTATGATCCAGGAGTGACATACCGTTCCATATATGTGCATAGAGATAGCGAGATATTCAAGCAATCGACTGAATATGATGATCCACAATATGACTATTTAACGCAACCTTGGTATACAGAAGCCATTGAACGTGGAAAAGATATAAATTTTACGGAGCCTTTTTACGATAGCAGACTGAAAATCAATATGATTACTGCTGGGAAAGCATTTTATGACAGGGAAGGGAAGCTGTTAGGTGTCATTACTGGCGACTTGAACATGACAAACATTCAAACGTTTATTGAAAAAATGAAGTTTGGTGCTAACGGTAGTGCGATCTTGATGGATAAGAATGGAGCCATTTTGTCATCCGGTCTTCCGTCCTTAAAAGCAGGCGAGCCGTTAACAACAACGATGAATGCGGAAGCAGCACAATCTATTCAAAGTGGTACGTCCGGACAACTATCCATACCCATTGATAGTGAGGACTACCGGATAATGTACGAAACACTCCCACAAACCGGATGGAAAATCGGCGTATTACTGCCAGAATCCGATTTGAACCGCTCTGCGAACGAAATGCTTAAACTTCTTCTTATTGTTAGTGTTATAGGTATCTTGCTAATTATGGGAGCGTTATTACTTAACAATTCAGGTATGATCAAAGAGATTAAAAAAATTATGCAGATAACCAATCGTATGGCTCTTGGAGATTATAGCGTTGAACTAACACATCAACGTAAGGATGAATTTGGCCAAATGGCTGACGGGATCAATAAGGTAATTGCGGCAACCAGAGGAATGGCATCACGTTTAAGCGAAGAGTCAGATGTTATCTCAGGCGTATCTATAAAAATTTCGCAAGAGATTTCTGGGGCGACTAAAGATGCACAGCACAATGCAGGAGAACTAACTAAGGTGAAGGAAGGGGCCGAGCTTCAGTTGGCCGCAGCAGCAGAGAGTGCGACTGCAATGGAGGAGATGGCTGTTGGAATACAGCGTATTGCTGAATCTATACAGCATGTATCCGAGGCTACCACTGAGATTGAACATAAGGCACAACAAGGAAATGAACGGTTGACCGTGGTCAACCAAGGAATGCATAAAGCGAAAATGTCTATGGATGAGGCAGGCAGGGTAGTAAGCTCATTGAATGAGCGGTCCGCCCAAATTGGCAGCATAATTGGAATGATTCAGGAAATTAGTGGGCAGACCAAGTTGCTATCACTGAATGCTTCCATTGAAGCCGCACGTGCAGGGGAGCATGGCCGAGGGTTCGCTGTGGTGGCTTCAGAAATCGGCAAGCTGGCTGTAAACGTGAGCGAGTCTGCGGAACAAATTACGAGTCGAATCCGATCCATGCAGGAAGAAACCAAATTAGCTTTGGAAGGAATGCAGCAGGGTGCTCTGGAGATGGATGAAGGAGTATCTATTTTACTTGAGGTGGAAGAACGTTTTATTGCGATGAATCAAGATATTCAGCAGGTGGCGATAGAAGTGCAGGAAGTTTCATCTGCCTCAGAAGAAATGTCGGCAGGTTCAGAGGAAGTTGCAGCCTCTATTGGATATCTTGCAGACATTGCGAAAGCTTCAGCTAAACGTACAGGGCAAGCCGCGGAACGATCCGAACGGCAGCTTAAGGATCTGGAAGGTATGGACAGCTCTGTCAAGACGCTTACAGGTGTTTCTGATACGCTTAATCAGGTCGTATCTCGCTTTCGTGTGTGATATTTTTAGAAAAAAAGGCCGTGCATAAAAAAACGCCGCTCCATGAAATATGGATCTTTACACGCTTGTCTATACAGCCTGAGCGTGTTGATCCATAACTAACATGGAGCGGCGTTTTAAAGTTGAAAAAAAGACATCAATCTGGTGTTTTCTCCGTTAAAGGTTCCTGCGATTTATCGTTGGACCAGCCGAGCACGTCAATCAGCTTAAAGAACAAGCTGAGGATGATGCCGATGATTGTAGCCAATGCCATACCTTTCAAGGTTACAGCGCCCCAAGTGAGCGTAGTACCGCTGATTCCGACAACAAGCACGATGGTCGCAAGCAGCATGTTGGTTGGCTTGGCGAAATCAACCTTTTGCTCAACGAAGATTCTTAGACCGGAGGCAGCGATGACACCGAATAATAGTAAGGATACGCCACCCATAACTGGAGCTGGAATATTAGAAACAATCGCTGAGAACGTGCCTGAGAAGGACAATAGGATGGCAATGACAGCCGCTCCGCCAATGACCCATACAGAGTACACTTTAGTTAATGCCATGACACCAATATTTTCACCATAAGTCGTGTTAGGTGTAGAACCAACAAAACCGGAAATGACGGTGGAAATACCGTTACCTAGCAGAGAGCGATGGAGACCAGGATCTTTGGATAGCTCGCGTCCGACAATGTTGCTAGTCACAAGCAAGTGACCAATATGCTCTACGATGACGACCAGAGCAATAGGAAGAATCGTCAGCATAGCAGAGGTATTAAAAATGGGAGTGGTAATTGCAGGATGTCCAAAAAAAGGAGCGTCTGCAATGGCTTGTGTATTGACCATGCCCATAAAATAAGCAAGTACATAGCCCACTACGATACCAATCAGAATATGAATGATTTTGGCAAACCCGCGAAACAATACCGCACCCAGAACCGTGACCCCGAGTGTAACGAGCGAAAGAGTAATCGTTTTGGGATCTGGAGTCCAGGCCTTAGTAGGATCGGCATTGATAATGCCTGCCATGCCTGCTGCAACCGGAACCAGTTCCAGACCGATTAAGGCTACGATGGAGCCCATAACAGCTGGAGGAAAAACGACGTCCAGCCAACGGGTTCCGGCATATTTGATCACCAGTGCGACGAGGCAGAAAATAATACCTGTAACGATGAAAGCACCGAGGGCCATAGCATAGCCGTTGCCGCCGGGATTGTTTTTAAGCACAAGACTGACGGGAGCGATAAAAGCGAAGCTGGAGCCGAGATAGGCGGGAATTTTGCCGCGGCAGATCCATATGTACAACAATGTGCCAATACCGTTCATTAGCAAAATCATGCCGGGATCGACGCCGAAAATATTCGGCACCAGCACAGTGCTGCCAAACATGGCAAACAAATGCTGTACGCTGAGCAGGAACCCAGGTCCTGCCGGAAGCTTTTCATTAACTTGAATTTCGCGTTGCAACGCAGTTCACTCCTTAGTTCTTTCAATTATTCTTATATACATTAATTACTTTTCGTAATTTTTTCAATATAATTCGTTTCATTTCGTCAACAATCCTGATTTTACTTACCATGTGTGACAGAATAATGCGACAATGCCAAACCTGTAATAGTTGACGTGTGACGTGCTAACCGTCATAATTGTAGGAAATCACTTTTAAAAGGGAACCTTTGCGCGACATTGATCGGCGGGTTCCATTTTGCATAGAAAGGACACGGAATAGAGCAGAATGGGGATAGAGCAATTACTTAAAAAGGCCGGGGCCTATACCAGAGAAGCAGATCTTATCCGCATCAGGGACGCCTATGATTTTGCCGAGCAGGCCCATTCCGGCCAGACTCGTAAGTCCGGTGAACCTTATATTCTGCATCCGCTTGCGGTTGCTGATATCGTCGTTAATATGCAGATGGATACCATCTCCATTATCGCCGCTCTTTTACATGACGTTGTGGAGGATACGACGGTGTCTTTGGCGCAGATTCGCGAGCATTTTGGCGATACATGTGCGATGCTTGTCGATGGTCTGACGAAGCTGGAGCGTATTCAGTTCCGTTCCAAGGAAGAACAACAGAACGAAAATTATCGAAAAATGTTTATTGCTATGGCGCAGGACATTCGTGTCATCGTCATTAAGTTAGCAGATCGTCTGCATAACATGCGTACTTTGAAATATCAGTCAGAGGAAAGCCAGCGTCGGATTGCTTATGAAACGTTAGAGATTTTCTGTCCGGTTGCAAACCGACTGGGTATTTCGGCCATAAAATGGGAAATGGAAGATATTGCTTTACGCTATCTGAATCCTCAGCAGTATTATCGCATCGCTAATTTGATGCATAAAAAGCGGGCAGAGCGGGAGCAGTTTATTGATAATGTCATACAGCGTATCAGAGAAAAGCTGGAAGAGATGGGTATTCAGGCTGACCTGTCCGGACGCCCTAAACATATTTACAGTGTGTTTAAAAAAATGACGACGAAGAACAAGCAATTCAATGAAATATATGATTTGCTGGCGATTCGAATTATTGTGGATAACATTAAAGACTGTTACGCCACACTGGGGATTATCCATACGTTGTGGAAGCCGATGCCGGGGCGGTTTAAGGATTATATCGCTATGCCTAAGGCCAATATGTATCAGTCCCTTCATACGACAGTAGTAGGTCCCAACGGGGAGCCTACCGAGGTACAAATTCGCACAGTGGATATGCACCGTACCGCTGAATTCGGGATTGCGGCCCATTGGGCCTATAAAGAAGGCAACGGAGCAAACAACACTAACTTTGAGGATAAAATCACCTTTTTTCGAGAAATTCTGGAGCTGCAAAATGAAGCGAAGGATGCGTCGGAATTTGTGGAATCGCTCAAAATGGACTTTTTCTCAGACCTTGTGTTTGTGTTTACTCCTAAGGGAGAGGTCATTGAGTTGCCGGCCGGATCCGTTCCGCTGGACTTTGCTTTCCGTATTCATACCGAAGTTGGCAATCGAACGATTGGCTCTAAGGTAAATGGAAGAATCGTACCTTTGGATTATCGGCTTAAAACCGGTGATATTGTCGAAATTATGACGTCCAAGCATTCTTATGGACCTAGTCAGGACTGGCTCAAAATTGCTCAGTCCTCTCACGCGCGCAGTAAAATCAAACAATGGTTCAAGAAAGAAAAACGTGAGGAGAATGTTGAAAAAGGCCGCGAAAATCTGGAACGTGAACTGAGAAAACGTGATATCGAGCCATCGGTGTGGATGAGCGACGACAAGCTTCAGGAAGTGGCACAGAAGTTCTCTTTTAACGATTCCGAAGATATGCTGTCTGCGATTGGCTTTGGTGGTATAACCGCAGCGCAGGTCTGTACACGTTTGACAGAGAAGCTGCGTAAGGAACAAGAAGAGGCACGGTTGATCGAATTGACGACCGAGGTCAAGGAGTACAAGCCGCAGGGCGAACGGAAAAAAACACCGACCAACGGTGTCAGCGTCAGAGGCGTCGATAATTTACTCGTCCGTTTTGCACGATGTTGTAATCCCGTACCGGGAGATGACATCATTGGCTATGTAACACGTGGACGCGGCGTATCCGTTCACCGGACGGATTGCCCGAATATTCCTTCGGGTACGGGCGAAGACCAGGCACGTGTGATTGAAGTAGAGTGGGAAGAAGCAGCGGAAGTCAATTACAGCGTCGATATTGAGATTACAGGGCATGATCGCAACGGTTTGCTGAATGAAGTGCTTCAGGCCATTTCTGAGAACAAAACTAGCTTCTCGGCCGTTACAGGTCGTACAGATAAAAATAAAATGGCGATGATTCACATCACGATTCTCATTCGCAACACGGATCATTTGCATTCTGTAGTCGAACGGATCAAACGGGTGAAGGATGTATACACTGTGCATCGGATTATGCAATAACCTTATTAAGCGTACAGATAGGTTTATAGCCTTTGTAACACATCTTGGGTAGAAAGACCCATGGGGTGCTAAAAGAGCCATAATACGGCTGTGAGCACCTTTTAAAAGGGAAGGTTAAAGGAGATATCGGATAGGCGATGAAGATCATTATTCAGCGCTGTAAAGACGCTCAGGTAACGGTGAATCAAAAGGTGGTCGGCAAGATTGGAACCGGATTAATGCTGCTGGTTGGTATTGGTCAGGGAGATACAGCAGCCGATGCCGTTTATTTGGCGGATAAAACAGCGGGATTACGTATATTTGAGGATGCTGAAGGTAAAATGAATGACAGCGTTCTGGATGTCGGTGGAGCCATTTTGTCTGTCTCCCAATTTACGTTGTATGGTGACTGTCGTAAAGGAAGAAGGCCTAACTTTATGGGGGCGGCCAAACCTGAGGAAGCGGAGAAACTGTATGATTTTTTCAACAGCCAGCTTCGAGCCAAGGGCCTGGAGGTAGAAACGGGAATCTTTGGGGCTATGATGGATGTTTCATTGACGAACTGGGGCCCAGTGACACTGATTTTGGATACCGAACGTTTGTAACTATACATTCATGGCGTGATCTGAGTAGAATAAAATAGCTGTTCAGAGGGACCATAATGTCATCCCGATTGGTGATTAGCCAGGCGGATAGCCTAAGGGTGACAGGAGAGACGAAGCTATGCGTCAAACCCCGAAAATGGACGGGCATCGAAGCACTGTGCTGCTTTTTCCCGGTAGCATGCAGGAGGCAATCAGCCTTACTCGTAATGCTGATACGTTATTACAGCATGTTGCAGCAGCCATCGACAAGCCGGGACGCGGTGCTTTGCCACGCAGGTAACATCGGGTTAAATGTAGCGTTATGAGGTGCTACCCGAAAGTAGCACAAAGAGGCCAAAAATAAAATATGTAGCATTGAATTAGTGTAGGAGCCGAAAGGCTCCTTTTTCTTTTTTGCTGCTGCGATTGTTATAAAAACAGATCAAGCGGGTAATAACAAATCGTGGTAGACAAACAAACTTAATTTTAACTTGTTTCGAGGATAACCGGAAAGGAGATCTGAACATTAATGAGTAAAATTGCATTTTTATTAGCTGACCAATTTGAAGATTCTGAAATGAAGGTACCTTATGATGAATTGAAAAAGGCTGGACATGAGGCAGATATTGTTGGGCTGAAGCAAGGTGAGAAAGTGAGCGGCAAGCAAGGTGAAGCAAGCTACACTATTGAAAAAGCCATTGCAGATGTGAAATCAAGTGACTATGATGCAGTTGTTATTCCTGGCGGATCCTCCCCGGAAAATCTGCGATTGGATGCACATGTTCTGAAATTTGTGACTGAAATTAACGAGGCCAAAAAAACGATTGGCGCTATCTGTCACGGGCCACAAATTTTGGCGAGTGCCAATTTGTTACAAGGCCGGACGATTACTGCTTATCCTCCGTTGAAAGATGACTTAATTAATGCGGGTGCTCATTTTGAGGATCGAGAGGCGGTTGTGGACGGTAACTTTATTACGTCTCGGACCCCTAAGGATGAGCCTGCCTTTGTGCGTGAGTTATTAAAAGCGTTGTAATTTGAACGTGAATATTTCCTTAGATCAATGCCAGTACAATTCCCAAACGAGGAGGATTTGATATGGCAAAACAGATTCAGGCTTATTTTCGCACAGAAGATGAAGCTGAGGGTGCCAGAGCCTCGCTTCAAGCTTATAGAACTGAACATTTGGAAGTAGGTGCCTTGGATGATGCGCTCGGTCGGGAGACGAGAGTTTTAATTCCGCTGGTCCCCTATAACAATACAGGTTCTGTGAGTACAGGAGGCTCTGCAGGTGCGGCAATCCCTGCGGCGGGTGCTTATGGCGAGAATATTCTACCAGATGCGAAGGATGACCAGATTAACTCTGGCTCAGCCCAAAGGGATCTGAATGAAGATCGGGGTGGAACAACGAATCATGACGGAGGATTGCTCCGTGCGACAGATGTGTATATTAACGGTAATCAAGATGAATTACGGTATGTATTATCAGCAAAGGTGAATGATGACGATTATGATGAGGTCATTTATAAGCTACGTTCCAATCGGGGATATGTATCGCAGTTGGATTAAAGCTAAAGAGCGCAACACAAGAGATTGTCGATACTTGAGAAATTCAGCTACAAAAGAGTGACTGTAATACAATTGTAATATTCGAAACATCATTCCTTAATATTCGTTGTTTATAATAACAGCATGACCCCCTTTTGATATATCTTTTTGAACCTGCGGACCGTTTCCGCAGGTTTTTTCTTTTTATAAGCCTTATTTGTCCGATTATAGGGAGAATGTCTTGACTTTGTCGAAGCGGTTCATTAAAATCATAAAATAATGAAAAATGATTTGATGACGGGACCAAGTACTCCGAACCCACAAGCGCAGAGAGGAATTTCCAGGCTGTAAAAATTCCCTTGATGAGCGGATGAATGACCTCCCCGAGAACAGGCGGCGAACAATTGAGGAAACCCTACTGAAAGTACATTGCAACTGTGCCGACAGTGGATGGTCCTGCATAATAGCCGTACTGCGCGTTACGGGCGTTATACGTATGAGCGGAGTCAGTTTAATGCTGACGGGCAATGAGTGATTCTTATGCTGGTTGTCTGGGTAAACTCCGGAATGTGGGTGGTACCACGGGTGATTTGTAAACGACAATCCCTCGTCCCTGTTAATGTTAACAGGACGAGGGATTTTTTGTTTTATTTGAAAGTGGAGCAATAAAAAAGTGCACAATACGAAATACAACGATGGGGGGATACGTTAATGGCCTTTCAAAAACCGACGGGAACACAGGATTTGCTGCCGGGCAGTGTAGAAAAATGGCAAGTTGTCGAGGAAAAAGCCCGTGAGATTAGCCGCCGCTTTAATTACCGAGAGATTCGTACGCCCATGTTCGAACAAACGAATTTGTTCGTTCGAGGTGTGGGTGAAACGACGGATGTGGTGGAAAAAGAAATGTATACTTTTGAGGATAAAGGGAAGCGCAGCATGACTTTGCGTCCAGAAGGAACAGCAGGGGTTGTCCGCTCCTATGTGGAGAACAAACTATACGGGGAGCCGGATGTAACTAAGCTGTATTATATCGGCCCGATGTTCCGGTATGAGCGTCCACAGGCTGGGCGTCAGCGCCAGTTTCACCAATTTGGAATTGAAGCATTTGGTGCGGTCGATCCGGCGTTGGATGCAGAAGTTATTGCTTTCGGGTATCAATTCTGCCGTGAACTGGGCTTGAAAGGAGTACAGGTGGAGATTAACTCCGTCGGTAATGCAGCCAGCCGGGCAGCTTATCGTCAGCATCTGGTAGACTTCTTGATGCCAATTAAGGATACGTTGACCAAGGAGAGCCAAGCACGCATTGAGCGCAATCCGCTGCGAGTGCTAGATAGCAAAGATGATCAGGACAAATTTGGCGGAGCACCTTCGATTTTGGATAGTTTGGATGAGGAATCCCGCACGCATTTTGAGAAAGTGAAGCAAAATTTGGATGCCATGGGCGTGGAATATACAGTTAACCCGCGTTTGGTACGGGGGCTGGATTATTATACGTTGACAGCGTTCGAATTCAAAGCCGAAGGAATTGGTGCCATAGACACGATCGGTGGAGGCGGCCGCTACAACGGATTGGTTGGAGATCTGGGCGGACCGGATCAGCCGGGCATTGGTTTTGGCATTGGACTGGAGCGAATTCAGCTGATCTTGGAGCATCAAGGTGTCAAACTGAACGAAGCCAAGCCGTTAGATATCTATATGGTAGCGTTGGGAGAAGCAGCAGAAACGGAAGTAACCAAACAACTATTCAAGTTGCGTCAAGCCGGATTTTCCGCAGAACGAGATTATCTGGGGCGTAAAATGAAGGCGCAGATGAAATCAGCCGATCGCTTTAAAGCAAGGTATACTGCGATTCTGGGTGAGGATGAGCTGGTTCAGGGTGAAATTGCACTAAAAAACATGGAAACCGGCGAGCAACGTACCGTTAAGCTGGATCAGCTGGTGGAAGAATTAGGATAAACAAAATAATGTAACATCAGTCAGGGGAAGTTTCCCTCTGGCTGTCATATAGCATTAACTACTAAACATAAACAGGAGTGTGTATTATGAAAAGGAGTCATCAATGCGGCGCATTGACTCATGCGCATATCGGAGAAACAGTTACATTGAACGGTTGGGTACAAACTCGTCGTGATTTGGGGGGCGTACTTTTTATAGACCTTCGTGACCGTAGCGGAATTGTACAAATCGTGTTTAATCCGGCATATTCCGGTGACGCACTGCAAATTGCGGATCGTGTCCGTAGTGAATACGTGCTTGAGGTTACCGGTACGATTGTTAAGCGTGATGCAGAAACGATTAACCCGAACCTGCCTACAGGTGAAATTGAGGTACGCGTCACTGAAATCGAAGTATTGAATGCGTCTAAAACACCTCCGTTCTTCATTGAAAATGGTGTAGAAGTGGACGAGTCTCTGCGTTTAAAATACCGTTATTTGGACCTGCGTCGTCCGGAAATGTACCAGACCTTGAAACTGCGCTCCAAAGCAGCAAAAATATTCCGTGACTTCCTGGACGGAGAAGAGTTCGTCGAGGTGGAAACACCAATTTTGACGAAAAGCTCCCCAGAGGGCGCACGTGACTATCTGGTGCCTAGCCGAGTGCATGAGGGTGAGTTTTTCGCCTTGCCGCAATCGCCACAACTGTACAAGCAATTGCTGATGGTGGGTGGCCTGGAGCGCTACTACCAAATTGCACGTTGTTTCCGTGATGAAGACTTGCGTGCTGACCGCCAGCCTGAATTTACGCAGGTCGATATTGAGACCTCCTTTATGCAACAGGATGACTTGCTGCCAATGATGGAGCGTCTTATGGTGAAATTGTTCAAAGAAACCGTTGGGGTAGAACTGGAAACACCGTTCCAACGGATTACACATGCCGATGCGATGGACAAATACGGCTCTGACAAGCCTGACCTGCGTTTTGGTCTTGAGCTGATAAATGTTAATGATATCGTGGCAACCAGTGGTGTGAAAGTATTTGCTTCCGTAATTGAAAAGGGTGGCGAAGTTAAAGTCCTTAATGCCAAAGGATGTGGCACGTGGAGCCGTAAGGACATTGATGACCTGGGTCCTTTTGCAGCGCGTTATGGAGCTAAAGGCTTGGCTTGGATTCAAGTGAAGGAAGGCGAATTCAAGGGACCTATCGTTAAATTCTTCACACCGGAAGAAATCGAAGCCTTGAAGGAGCGCACAGGAGCCGAAGAAGGCGATCTGTTGCTGTTCTCTGCGGATAATAAAAAAGTAGTTGCTGATGTATTAGGCGCGCTTCGTCTGAAAATTGGCCGTCATTTGGGGCTCATCGACGATAACAAATTCAAATTTGCCTGGGTCGTAGACTTCCCGCTTCTGGGCTATGACGAAGAACAAAAACGTTATGTAGCGGAGCACCATCCGTTCACTCGTCCGAAGGAAGAAGACCTGGCCCTCTTGGACACAGATCCAGGTCAAGTTCGTGCTCAGGCCTATGATATCGTGCTGAACGGCTACGAAGTGGGTGGTGGCTCGATGCGGATTTTCAAACGTGAAGTTCAGGAAAAAATGTTCAAAGCGCTCAATCTGCCGCCTGAAGAAGTGAAGGATAAATTCGGTTACCTGCTGGATGCATTTGAATATGGTACGCCTCCACATGGTGGTATTGCCTTTGGTTTTGACCGCCTTGTGATGTTGCTTGCAGGTCGTACAAACCTGCGTGAAACTATTGCATTCCCGAAAACAGCCAGCGCGACAGACCTGCTTATGGATGCACCAGCCGAAGTGGATCAAGCTCAATTGGATCAGCTTCATATTCGTCTTGCTCCGAAGCCTGTTGCGCCTAAAGCTTAAGACGAACATTTGGCTTAGCAAGTGCCATCCATTGGCATGAGATAGCTTATAGAATGCCATGAACCCGTTACCCTCATATGGATAATGGGTTCGTGGTTTGTATGCTGGAGTTCAGGCATAGAGTTTAAATCAGTGAGGGAGGATATACCATATTGTTGCATCAATTTTCACGAACGGAACTGGCCATTGGAACTGAAGGTCTAGAGGTTATGAAAAATAGCACGGTGGCCGTGCTGGGTATTGGCGGTGTCGGTTCGATTGCAGTGGAAGCACTGGCGCGCACGGGTGTGGGACGCATCATTTTGATTGATAAAGATGTTGTAGATATCACCAATATTAATCGCCAGATTCATGCGTTGACAACGACGGTAGGTCAAAAAAAGGCTGATCTGATGGTAGAGCGTGTGAAGCTGATTAATCCTGAATGTGAAGCGATTGCACTGAACATGTTTTATACAGAAGAAACATATGAGGAGCTGTTCAAGTACGACTTGGATTATGTGCTGGATGCTTCGGATACGATTATATACAAAATTCATTTGATTAAGGAATGCCTGAAACGGGGGATTCCGATGATCTCCAGTATGGGCGCTGCGAATAAAATGGACCCGAGTCGTTTTCAAGTAGCGGATATTTCCCAGACGAGAATGGACCCGATTGCCCGTGTCATCCGCACCAAGTTGCGCAAGGAAGGTATTACCAAAGGCGTCAAAGTTGTATTCTCCGATGAGGAACCGATGAAGCCACGCGAAGAAATTACAAAAAAAATTGTACCTGCAAACGCACCTGAAATTCGGAAGGCGAAGCAGCCGCCTGCAAGCAATGCATTTGTACCTCCGGTAGCAGGACTGATCATGGTTAGTGTAGCCGTGAAGGATTTGTTAGAACACGCTGGTGTGTAAGTTGCAAAAATAGCATGGCAGTGCATTCGTAGATTTACAGCAGTATGTATTCACTTTAAGACCTGTAGTTCTGTGCATCACATCCTTTGTGTGTCACAGTTGCTACAGCTCTTTTTTGTTTTGAAAAAGCGCAGCTTACTGCAAACAGATTGAACAACTTGCTGGAGGGTTTTGGTATGAAGGATGGACTATGGTCCAGAAGTCTCGGTTTCAAGCCCGAGCATCATTGGAAAAAGGAATTAGCCGCTGGGGCCATTTCTTATTTTTCCGTTGTATACATTGTTATGGTTAATGCAACTATTTTGGCAGATGCTGGGATTCCCCTCCAAGGGGCAATGCTCGGGACGCTGCTGACATCGATGATCGGCTGCCTGCTTATGGCTTTTGGTGGGAAATCTCCAATGGTCGTTGTACCTGGGATGGGAATTAATGCTTTTTTCACATATACGCTCGTACATTCTATGAAGCTGAGCTGGCAGGAAGCGCTGATGGTGGTTGCCGTCACAGGGATTTTATTCGCCATTGTGGCTTTTACATCATTGTACAAGCTGATTAGCCAAGCGATTCCCCATAATTTGCAGCACGGAATTACGGTGGGCATTGGGTTGTTTTTAACCTTTATCGGATTGCAAAAAAGCGGCATCGTGATTGCTCATCAGACGACTTTTGTGGCTATTGGCCATTTTAATGATCCCAAGGTCATTACGGCTTGTGTAACGTTGCTGCTCGCTATTGTATTGTTTGTGCGTAACGTTCAGGGAGGTTTACTAATTAGCATTTTGGCGGGAACTGGCCTTGCTTATATACTAGGAGCTGTAGAGCCTACAAGCACGGTACGAACCTCTGAAACGGTGCGACAGTATGGGCAATTGTTTGGAGAGCTTTCCTTTTCAGGCATTGTCTCGGTAGCTTTCTGGATTGCTGTCTTTTTGCTCCTACTCATTGTGCTATTCGAGAATATTGGTATGATTACTGCACAAACCAACATGATTGGAAGACCGGATTTATTTAAAAACAGCTTGCGTGTGTTGGCTGTAACCAATATCTTTGCCGGTATTTTGGGTAGCAGTCCGGCGGTAGCCGCTGCGGAATCGACGGCTGGCATTGCAGCAGGGGGACGCTCGGGAATGACACCGCTGGTAACTGCTATTTTATTCGGAGCGACGTTTTTCTTTATTCCTCTGTTGGCTTATATTCCTGACAGTGCCATTGCGCCCGTGTTGATCATCATTGGGGGGCTAATGGTGCAAAATGTGCGAGAGATGGATTTCAGTGATTTTACTGAAGCGTTTCCTGCATTTCTGATCATGGTGATGATGCCCTTTACTTACAGTATTGTAGACGGGATGGCCTTTGGTTTTATTGCATACCCCGTAGCCAAGCTGGCAGCAGGACGGGGCAAGGAAGTGCCTGTTGCATTATATATCATTTCTGTACTGTTTGTGGCTAACTTTGTGCTTCATTCTCTGGTGTAGTAAACTCGAAGATAGATTGTACTGTTCATACCCGCGCAGAGCGCGGGTGTTGTTGTTTGAACAAGAATGGTCAGACAGGAAGCGAGGTTGATGGCATATGGAAAAAGAACATCATACACACCAAGATGAGCAGGAGGACCAGATGAAGGAAAAACCGGGTAAAAGACCGGATAAGGCTGGCATGGGGCGGTTTATCAAATTGATTGCGAGTGCGCATCCGCCCAAGGCAATTCTGATCATCGCCCTGATTCTGACGCTGATTCAGACCATTGCTGGTTTAATCGTACCCATGATGACCAAAGGGTTGATTGATGGCTTGACCTTTTCTTCACTAAACCGTATGGTCATTGTTGGTCTGCTTGGCGCTTTTGTGCTTCAAGCGGTGGCTTCGGCGGTTTCTATCTATATGTTGAACTATGCCGGGCATAAGATTGTGGCTAATTTGCGCAAACGTTTATGGCATAAAATCTTATCTCTACCTATCCCTTACTTTGATCGGAATCGGTCAGGAGATACGATGAGTCGCGTCACCAATGACACAAGCCTGATTATGAACTTAATTACGGAGTATCTAGTCAATCTGATTTCTAATGTGATCGCAATTATTGGTGGTATTGCATTGTTATTTTATCTAGATTGGGTGATGACGCTCATTATTATGGCCATTGTTCCGCTAACAGCCCTGATTTTATTTCCGGTAGGCAGAAAAATGTACCGCATCTCCAAAAAACAGCAGGATGAGATGGCAGATCTGACCTCAGTGTTGAGTCAGGTTATCGGCGAAATCAGACTGGTGAAGGCCTACGGAACCGAAAGCAGAGAGGCTCAGGCCGGTGAGGATCGTATTTACCGGATGTTCCGCTTCGGTTTGCAAGAGTCACGTATCCTGGCCCTTGTAGGTCCCATTTCTACCTTCTTGCTGACTGCAGTGCTGGTCATTATATTGGGTGTTGGTGGTGTTCGTGTCGCATCGGGTGTGCTGACCGCTGGGGATTTGGTGGCTTTTATTTTGCTGCTGTTTCAGGTGATCACACCGATGGCACAATTCACGACCCTGTATTCACGTCTGCAAAAGGTGGTTGGGGCTACTGAACGGATTCAGACGATTTTAGATCATGAAGAGGAACCGCTCGAGTTAAAGCAGGAAGCGGCAAAAGAGAGCAGAGATATTATACTTCGTGATGTTGCCTTTTCTTATACCGAAGGTGAAGAGGTCCTTCATAATGCGAACTTGGTCATTCCGGCTAACCGGACGACAGCATTCGTGGGACCGAGTGGAAGTGGGAAGTCCACCTTGTTTTCATTGTTGGAACGCTTTTATGTGCCAGATACAGGTGAAATTCGTTATGGAGACGAACCGATATCGTCATATACACTTTCCTCCTGGCGCTCCAAAATTGGTTATGTATCGCAGGAAAGCTCAATGATGACCGGAACGGTCAGAGATAACATTACATATGGCTTGGGGCGCGAAGCTGACTTGGAAGAAGTGAGACGAGCAGCCACGATGGCGTATGCGGATACATTTATTATGGATCTACCTCAAGGCTACAATACTGAGGTGGGAGAACGGGGAATGAAGCTGTCCGGAGGGCAGCGTCAACGGATCGCTATTGCGCGTGCGCTTCTTCGTAGCCCTGACATTCTCATGCTGGATGAGGCTACATCTAGTTTGGACAGCTCATCTGAGCATGAGGTACAGAAGGCCCTAGCGAACTTGATGGAAGGACGCACGACAATTGTCATTGCTCATCGTTTGTCTACAGTGGTTCACTCCGATCAAATTATCGTGTTGGACAAGGGCAAGGTGACCGGTGCAGGAACTCATACTGAGTTATTAGAGTCCCATCAGGTGTACCGTGAGCTGGCTCAAAAGCAGTTTGTGGAGATGGGGGAGAGGAGTATGGAGCATTAGAGGCCGCTTCGCGTGTGCCGCAAAGCTTCATACTTTTGTGAAAGAGTAGGGGAATAGGCGTATTAGGAAATAAGGTTGGATTTTTATGGTTAAATGTGTTACGCTTACTTTCCTTTTTTTGTGTCGGAGCAAGTGAATGCGATGCAGAAATCGAGACTTGATATTCTTAGGAGGTAACTGAAATGGAGAATGAGTTTCAAAGTGCCTATCAAGAAGAACAGCATAGGCTGTCGCTTGCTATGGAGGAAATTGATCGGAGATTGGAACGGCTTCGCAATACGCCGGTGTACACCGGGCATGATTTTACGGAGCAAGTGCTAGAATCGGCACGGGAGGAAAAACGTCAGGCTTTGGCCAAAAGCTCGCAGGAGCCTTATTTTGGTCGTATGGATTTTGACGAACGTGGCAGAGGGCAGCGGAAGCCACTTTATATCGGTAAAATTGGGGTGGAGCGTGAAGAAACGTCAGCGTATCCGCTGGTGATTGATTGGCGTGCACCGATTGCCAGCTTGTTTTATTCATTTACAGGTGGTGAAGAAACTGCGTCCTATGAGGCTCCCGAAGGAACTATTGAGGGCTTGGTCTATCTGAAGCGTAACGTTGTCATTCGGAAAAGAATTCTGGAACGGGTAGCGGATACATACAACCGTGAAAGTGACGAACCTGCCGTTTCCGATGAGTTTCTCGTTTATCGTTTGGGAGAGAACAAGGACAACCGTTTACGGGATATTGTATCTACCATTCAGGCGGAGCAGGATCAGATCATCCGCGCGGCTAAAAATACAGCCCTCGTTATTCAGGGGGTAGCGGGTAGTGGCAAAACGACCGTAGCGCTGCATCGGCTCGCATTTTTGCTGTATCAATACAAGGATCAAGTGTCGGCGGACAAAATGGTAATTTTCGCACCAAACCATATGTTCCTTGACTATATTTCAGATGTACTTCCAGAGCTGGGGGTCGGGAATATTCAGCAAAGTACATTTGCAGACTGGGCGCTGGATTTGTTGGGTTTGGATTTACCTTTGGCTGATCCTGCCGAAACATTATCTTATTGGTTTGAGAGTAGCAGTCTGAGAAAGGAATCCATGGATGAGGCGCCGGGAAGATTCAAGGGTTCGGTTCATTTTATGGAGTTGCTTCAAGCTTTTGTTGAACGACTGGAGCCCATTTCCGTGCCAGAGGGAGATTTTTCACCATGGGATGGAGCGGTGCTGCCACAAGCTGAGATTTTGAATTGGTTCAATGAGGAATATAAGCCTTATCCGCTCGCGAAGCGGAAGGAGCGTGTGCTGGCAAGAGTGCACCGCTGGATTGAAATGGAGCTGAAAAAGTCGCCTTCGGCGGCAGCGCTCAAGGAACGCAAGAAAAAGGCAGGGGCACGTGAAAAGGCATATGCTAAAAAATGGCCACAATATGACGCACTGACGCTCTACAAGCAGCTTTTTCAGGCAGCTAAAGGGTTACCCGCAGATACGGCTGCGGAGATGAAGGCTTCTCTGCCGCCTGCTATTTTTAAGGCCACACAGTCGGATTTGCGAAAACAGATTATCCGTGAAGAAGATCTGACTGCGTTAGTGTATCTTCACGTGCTGATTCATGAGGTAGAATCATCCCAACGTTTTGACCATGTGGTCATTGATGAAGCACAGGATTTTTCACCTTTTCATATCGCATTGCTGGATTTGTTCGTGAAAGGGCATTCCTTTACGATATTGGGCGATTTATCGCAGGGCATTCATGAATACCGTGGTGTACATGCGTGGGAGGAAATGAGTTCTCTTTTTGCGCCGGAACATACAGGGTATTTTGCACTTACGCGGAGCTACAGATCAACCTTGGAAATAATAGAATTTGCAAATACGATTTTGGAGCAGGGAGTTCGCGGCGGTATTACAGCAGTTCCCGTATTTCGTAGTGGTGATCCAGTGCGCACCGTGTCTTACGACTCATCCGTGCGTGAGCAGAGTTTGCTCACCGCTCTAAAAGAGCTGTCCTCCAAGGAGTATCGTACTGTTTCTGTGCTGACTCGTACCTTAAAAGAGGCTGTGGAACTGCATAAGGTTTTCACAAGCGCGGGGTTGGATGTGAATTTGATTGACGGTGGTAAAAAGCAATATGAAGGCGGTTTGTCGGTACTGCCTGTGTATCTATCTAAAGGTCTGGAGTTCGATGCAGTTATTGTGGCGGATGCCGACCATGAGCATTATGGAGAACGGGCATGGGATGCCAAGCTGCTGTATGTAGGATGTACCCGTGCGCTGCATGAGCTGTGGCTATTGCATGATGGCTCACTTCCTAGTTACGTACAGGCACAGACGGAGTAAGCAGAAAAAGCGTTGTAAAGCATCGCCTGAGTTGTTGTATTTCTTTTTGTTTGCTGTTTATCTTAGTGATGGAAATTATGAAGTTATGCCAGTCGAAGAACAGCCACGAAATTCATCTTTCGTCTAAGGCTGTTCTTTCTTTTTTGTGGGCGACTGACTTGTAGATCTACAGCCGTGCCGTGACCATGCTATCAGCAACTTGTTAACGGATATGGTAGAATAAGAGGCGGTTTATACCGCATCAGGATTATAGATGACTTGAATTTTCATGATTTCAACCGTATGAGCGAACATAATATAGTATGTTTTCAAAGAAAAAGAGAAAGTGTTCGTTCATAAACCATAAGGAAGTGAATGAAATGGACTTATTTTCATATTCCCAAGAGTCAACGCCAAGCAATCGGTTGCTTGCGGATCGCTTGCGTCCGACTTCGCTGGATGAATATATTGGACAGGAGCATGTTGTGGGTCCTGGTAAGCTGTTGCGAAGAGCTATAGAGGCAGATCAGGTTTCTTCTATTTTGTTGTACGGACCACCGGGGTGCGGCAAAACAACACTGGCACATATCATCTCGCAACACACGCAAGGCGATTTTGTACGTCTGAATGCTGTAGAAGCATCTGTGAAAGATGTAAGAGAAGTCATTGACCGGGCACAGACGAATAAATCGATGTATGGCAAAAAAACCATTTTGTTTCTCGACGAGGTACATCGTTTTAACAGTTCACGTCAGGATGCACTGCTGCCTGCGGTGGAAAAGGGCACGATCGTGTTTATTGGCGCCACCACTGAAAATCCCTTTCACTATGTCAACGGCGCTTTAATGAGCCGTTCTACGTTGTTCCAGCTTGAAGCGCTAACGCAGGAGCATTCGCTGGCTGCTATGCGCCGTGCCTTGAGCGATGCGGACAAAGGGCTCGGCTACATGCAGCTTCAGGTAGATGAAGCTGCACTGGCTCACATCGCGTCCATGGCGAACGGTGATATCCGCCGCGCTTTGAACGCGCTGGAACTGGCGGCGCTCACGACGCCTCCGCTGGCAGACGGCACGATTCACGTGACACTGGAAGTCGCAGAGGAATCCATCCGTCGCCCGATTGTCAAAGCAGATGAATCCACGCAGTATGACGTGCTGTCGGCCTTTCACAAAAGCATTCGCGGCTCCAGCGACGCCGCGCTGTTCTGGTTCCTGTACGCCGTAGAAAAGCTCGGCATGGACCCGATGACCTTTATCCGCCGCCTCATCGCGGCGAGCAGTGAGGACATTGGCCTGGCGAACCCGCAGGCAATGGTGCAAGCGGTGAGTGCGTTTGAAGCCTATCGCAATAACGGCTGGCCCGAGGCCAAACTGAACATTGCACAGGCCATTTTGTTTGCTGTGGAAAGCCCCAAATCGAATGCCGTATATACGGCAATTTCACGGGCCATGTCGGCTATGGACGATATCAAATCGGCCGAGGTGCCACTCCATTTGCGTGACGCACACTACAAAGGCTCGGAAAAGCTCGGTCATGTTGGCTATCAATATCCACATAATTATCCGAATCATTATGTGAAGCAGCAATATTTGCCCGATTCGATAGCAGACCAAACCTTCTATCAGGCTACTGAGCAGGGGAATGAGTCCAAAATCAGGCAAAACCAGCGCTGGCGGGATTCACAGTCTTAATATATGTGCGACTTGATATACAGAGTGTGTACGAAATCGTCACGTTACACCATGATCGTGCAAGAGCGAAGAAGGGGATAAGAAGATGAAAGACGTGCTATTCGTTGCCGCGGGCGGAGCGCTTGGAACCTCTACCCGTTATGGCCTGCAATCGCTGTTGCCTGCGGCGGGTGCGGATTTTCCACTTGGTGTGCTGCTAATTAATTGGATCGGCTGCCTGTTTCTTGGTTGGTTCTTTACGGTAACCTTGCGATCGTGGCGGATCAAGCCGCGATTGCGACTTGCCATCGGAACAGGCTTTACAGGGGGCTTTACCACCTTTTCCACTTTTGCAGTAGATGCTGTACGCCTCACGGTTCATGATCGTATGCTGACGGCAGTGTTGTACCTGCTGCTTAGCGTAGGCGGAGGGCTGATTTTGACATGGACAGGTATCCGCCTAGGTACAAAAATGACGCAGGCTGCTCCCAAGGAGGAACGCTTATGATCTGGTGGGCGGCGGCAGGCGGGATTATGGGTACACTGGCGAGATACGGGCTTGGCATGTGGGCCGGAAAGAGGTTCGGTACCGTATTCCCGTGGGGGACGTGGATCATTAATGTCAGCGGTTCATTGCTGCTAGGCTGGCTCTATGGTCAGTTTACGCAAAACCATTTGTCTCCTGCACTCTGGATGCTGCTAGGAACAGGTTTTTGTGGCGGCTACACCACCTTTTCCACATTCGGCTATGAATCTCTTCAACTGATGGAGCGTAAAGAGTACCGACGCATGGCTATGTATGTACTGTCCTCCGTCGTGGTAGGAGTTGTAGCTGCGGCTATCGGATACAGAGTAAGTTAAACTCTATACATTTTCGAAATAACACGTAAAAATGCAATAAAAAGCTTCCAATCTCGACTCAAGGCATTCTCAGCCGTGATACGGTTTTGGAAGCTTAGTGCTGTACCTATACAGCTAATTTTTATCTCGTTCTTTATACAATTCAGGTAAAAGGGATTCAAGTTCAGGTCTTGGTTCAGGATCAGACAACTTCATTTCCTCCAGCGTTTGGACGGCAATCCGTAGCACAGTATAATCCCTATACCAACGGTTGTCTGAAGGAACGACATACCAAGGAGCTTGTTTGGTTGCACTTAGCTCTAATACATCCTCATAATACTGGGTATATTGCTTCCAAAATTTTCGTTCCTGCAAATCACTTGGATCAAGCTTCCAGTTTTTGTGAGGCTTTTCAATTCGATCGATCAGCTTTTCTAACTGAAATTGCTTTGAAATATGTAAAAAGATTTTAACCACCTTTACACCATTATCCAGCAACAACTGTTCAAAATGTTTGATATGCTTAATATTCCGTTTGGCCTGCTTATCGGATATCTGTCCGTGAACACGTGTAATCAGCACATCCTCATAATAAGAACGGTTAAATGCTGCAATATACCCACGTCCTGGGGTAACGCTATGAGCACGCCACAAGAAATCATGACTTAATTCCTCAGCCGTAGGTGATTTAAAGCTGTGGACAGTCACCCCCGCAGGGTTAAGGTTGGAAAATACCTGTTTGATGACGCCATCTTTGCCGCTGCAATCCATACCCTGAAATACAAACAAAACGGATTGTTTTTTCTCTGTAAATAATTTGCTCTGTAATTCCATGAAGCGTTCCTTCAATTGATCTGTTTCCTGTCGGATTTCTTCTTTATTTTTGATATTCTTCGTATCCTTAGGGTCCCATTCTTTCAAAGAAACTTTTTTACCCGGTGTCAGCATTCCTAATGAATCAGACATAAAGGCACGCTCCTTTTCAATTGAAGTATGATCTTGTCTACATCATATACCCAAATGAGGATGTTATCAAAAGTTCCTTATGTATTAATGGTCTTTCAAGTTAATTCGAAAAGGATTACAGAGGGAATAAGTTAGAAGTCCATTGTAGCGCTCTTATTTAAATATGACGATTCCTATTTAAAATGGGAAGTATACCAATGGATTAAAAGGGACGTGTATACACCATGGAAAATTTTTTGCAAGAAATGTTTGTCCAGCATGACAGACATCATAAAGAGCAGATTATGAACTTTTTTTCAGTCATTAAATAAAAACATCTTTCATAAAAAAAGTCGCCCCTTCCAAATCTGGAGAGACGACTTTTTTAATTCCTACTATATCAATGAAAAATGGTCATTCATTTAAACTGTTTCAGGCTGAAGTTTTTCAACCTTATCAATGGTTCCGCCACCCAGACAGCGTTCCCCATCATAAAATACAACAGCTTGTCCAGGCGTAATGGCCTTTTGATGTACATCGAATATGACATGCACGGTTCCATCGGCAAGCCATTGTAAAGTTACTTGCTGATCAGGTTGGCGATAACGGAACTTGGCTGTGCAACGGAATTCGCCGGACGGACGAGTATCTGCGCCTTCAATCCAGTTCACATCTGTTGCAATCAGGCTGGTAGAATACAGGCTGTGGTGACGATCACCTTGTACCACATATAGAATATTCTTCTCCAGATCCTTATCCGCTACAAACCACGGTTCACCTGAACCTGAGCCGCCAATGCCCAAGCCTTGTCGTTGACCCAGTGTATAGTACATCAGACCATCGTGGCGTCCTTTGACTTCACCAGTAGCGATATCCACCATGTCTCCACCTTTTGCAGGCAGATATCCACTCAGAAACTCCTTGAAATTACGCTCGCCGATAAAGCATACGCCTGTGCTGTCTTTCTTCTTGGCCGTATACAGTCCCGCAGCTTCCGCAATTTTACGTACTTCTGGTTTCGGCAGATGACCGATGGGAAACATCGCTCGGGATAACTGTGTTTGGCTTAATGCATTTAGGAAATAAGTCTGATCCTTGTTGCTATCCACACCTCGCAACAAAGTAAAGTGGCCGTCTTCTTCCACAACCCGTGCATAATGTCCAGTAGCAACATAATCTGCTCCCAAATCCAGCGCTTTATTTAGAAACTCGCCGAACTTAATTTCACGGTTACACATGACATCCGGGTTGGGTGTGCGTCCAGCTTTATATTCATCAAGAAAATAGGAGAATACTTTATCGAAGTATTCTTTCTCAAAATTGACGGTATAGTAAGGAATGTCGATCTGTTCACAGACGCGGCGCACATCCTCCGCATCCTCCTCAGCCGTACAACGGCCAAATTCATCCGTGTCATCCCAGTTTTTCATGAAGATGCCGATTACGTCATAGCCCTGCTCCTTCAGCAGCAGCGCGGTAACGGATGAGTCGACGCCACCGGACATCCCGACGACGACACGGGTTTCATGATTGGCTTTAGCCATGGTCATCACCCAATTCTTTCAATATTGTTGTAGAACCCACCTATTGTAACATAAACGATAATAAGATACGATGTTTGGACGATCCAACGACACGGCGAACGATGGAAGAAAGCTATATAAAATGGGCTAAAGCTGTTCCAAATCGCCCGAAAGCAACTTTTTTTAAGATTGTTACTGTAATGTTTCCCTTTACCTGCCCTAATATGTTAACATAAGCTGAGGGTTAGGATCGGAATAGAGAGGTTTACAACACCAGTTATTCCGCGTGTTTAACGGAATTGTTACTATAAGTGAGGTGGCACAATTGAAAATATCAACGAAGGGCCGTTACGGCCTGACCATTATGATGGAACTTGCAGCCAGGTTTGGCGAAGGTCCAACTTCTTTGAAAAGTATTGCCGAAAAAAATCAGCTGTCAGAGCATTATCTGGAACAGCTCATCGCGCCTTTGCGTAATGCAGGTTTGGTAAAAAGTATCCGTGGTGCTTACGGCGGTTATATTTTGGCGAATGAACCGGCAGGAGTAACAGCGGGAGACATCATTCGTGTACTGGAAGGTCCGATTTCTCCGGTAGATTTCACGGAAGAAGACGATCCGGCAAAACGTCAACTGTGGCTGCGAATTCGTGACAGCATCGCTGAAGTGTTGGATTCTACTACACTTAAGGACTTGATCACATACCAAGAACATGATGAATTGGACAATTACATGTTCTATATTTAGCCAAGAGCTAGTTATATAGCCAAATTGCCTTATGTGGCAAGGGTTTTCGAGGTTATGGATTCGAGCGAGTTACCCGCAAATTACCCGCACTTCTAATTGTTGATTGCCCATTCAAAATCATCAGCAATCTTGATTTGGCGGTTTTTTGTGACGTGGAGATAGATCAGTTCTGTAACTTTAGAATTGCTCTTGTGCCCGATTCGTGCCTGAATCTCAGGCAGTCCAACTCGCGGATTAGAAGCGAGTAACGATACATGGGTATGGCGTAAACTGTGTGGAGTAAGATTTGTCGGCAATTCAGCTTTCGCAAGAACCTTCTTCATATAGTCCCCCACCCTTGTGACTTGAACTGGATATCCAGGATAAGACGGACACCAAAAAACAAAATTATCCTTCGGGTTAAACTTTTTGGCAGAAAGGCGTTCATCCTTTTGCCATTCCTTCAATAATCCGAGAGCCTTGGCTACAGTATCTCCAAAGCTTACAATGCGTTCGCTTTGTTCATTCTTTGGAGGAATAAAGGAATACTTAAGAACGCTTGTACCGTAAAGCTGTTTGTTTACATCAATCGTTCGTGCATCAAAATCAATATCGTCCCACTGAAGTCCTGCTGCTTCACTGATTCGTAAGCCTGTGTAGGCTAATACAATGAAAAAAGCCCACATGTTGGTTGTAAGCATAAACCTGGCTAGTTGTAGAAATTTTTTTAACTCGTCCTTCTCAAGAAATTTGGGGAGGACTTGTCTTTTTTCTCCTGCTTTCCGTGCCTTTTTTTTCTCCTTTGGTATAACTGCATCAGCGGTTGGATCGGACTCGATCAAGCCATTTCGTTTAGCGTGTTCAAACATAAGAGAAGCTGCTGTGTGTATAGTGGTAATAGTGCTGCGGCTCTTACCCTCTTCTTTTAGCTTATAAAGGAAATCCTGATATTGACTCGCGGTCACGTCTGCAAGCGCAAAGCCACCAAATTGCTTCAACAGAACACCTAGTCCATACACGCGACTTTTGATCGTGTTGCCAGCGGGCTCTCGCTCTATGATATAGGCTTTAAGCCAAGTCTGACTCCAAGTCCTTACTGTTAGGTCGTCTGTGTATTTCAACTTTTTCTGTATCTTTTTCGCCTCGATCAATATCCCAAAATCAATTGCCTCCTGAATCGTGTCAAACCTAGGCGATTCCATTTCTTTGCTGCTTTTCTTTTCCTCTCCATCAACGAATTTGGTAGTGGGGATGTAGTAGCGATAAGAATACTTGCCATCACGTTCCCTTACATTTGTTGGCAGCTTCCTCTTCGTGGAGCTTCCTTTCTTTTTCACAGTTTTGACTCCTTTCTTTCAAAAGTATAAGAACGTACGTTCTTTTGTAGAGTATATTTAAACAGCCTTGCGGCTGGGAAGCGCAAAGTTCAATTAAAATATTTCTACTACACCCAAAGGATCAAAATAGATTAAGTATCCGTCACAAACAGTATAAATTTCATATATCTGTTGATAACGATCAATAGACGCTTGCAAAAACTCTTCAGTTACCCCAAGAAATTCTGCAATTTCATACCTTCCTTTAACTCTTGCCTGGTGGGCCTGAATAATCGCTGAAAGTGGAATAAGCCGTTGATAGGCCCATTGTCTCGCTCTGAGTTCCTGTTTCCGGTTTCTAATATCGGCTTGGTCGAGAATATTCCCGACAGAAGTATGATAATGCCCAATTTCTTCTGCCAAAGTACAACATTTCTCACTGAGTGATTGAGTGGTCGCAGAATTAATGGTTATCACTTTATCAATGTACAGCCCTTTTAGTTTTAAGTTTTTAAAAGGGCGTTCCAGAACCTCCACCCCCGATGATGCAGCTTCGTTCATAAGTTGAGATAGCAGGGTATATGACATGGCATCATTTCCTTTTTGACTTGATGTATTTTACGTAGTCAAGGATTTCTTGCATTTCTTCATCTGTGTAATCTTCTCCGTCAAAGTGAGCCGCTATAGTCTGAATTTCCTGAAATTCTTGGTCATCTGATTTTATGTTTTCAAGATCTTCTAATGAATAACCTGCCGCTTTCACCAAATCTTCCTCACTAACGATATGGTCTACAGGATTGCTGGAGGCGATCTTTATAATCGTATCAAGTGCAGGAGGTTCGGTTATTAAGCCCAAGGCGATACTTGACAGTTCTTCAAAGTCTACCCCTGTATCTACTGCAAACTGCTCATCGGACCTACCATTCTTTACATAATGGACTAGGCGTTTTAACTCAGTTAACTCAAACCCGTAATATAACTTATCAAAAGAAACTTTGAAGTATTTAGCGACTTTCTGTACTTTGTCGATTGAGGGGGAGCTGCTAGCCCACTTATACAGCGAACCATTACTAAAGTTAAGTTCTTTTTCTAATTTGGCGACGGTAATATCATTTTCTCTACAAAGTTTCTGAATATTATCTAATATAGGCATCTGAAAACGCACATCCTATCTAGCATGTTCAATAATATCTGAATATATTCAATATTTTATTGACTTGCTGAATATATTCAGTCGATAGGAGGTCTAGTATGACACATTACACCAATTTTGGGGCAGAGGCTAGAAAGATTATGCTCCAGAAAAATATCAAATTAGTTGATGTCGCCAAGGAATTAGGTGTTTCAGTTCCATATGTTTCTGAAATTTTAAAAGGTACTCGGGCTGGAGAGAAACAGAAGCCTAGAATTGCTAAGATGCTGGGGATGAAAAATGAGGCGATCTTGTGAGTGATCAACTAGTCACTTTTTTAAGACCTACATTGGATGTTGTAGACGCAGCTGACTACCTACTGATCAGTAAATACACAGTGATTAACCGAATTAAGCAGGGAAAGTTGAAAGCCTATAAACAGGGAAGGCATTGGAAAATTAAAAGAGAATGGCTTCTGGAGTATGAGCAAGGTTTAATCGAAAGTAAAAAATAGAAAGGAGATTCAATTTGCAAATTGATATTAACAAAATCAAAGTTAGGGACCGAATTCGTAAGGATTTCGGTGGGATAGAAGAACTGGCACAGGATATTGAACAAAACGGACTCATTAACCCTATTGTAGTAACACCGGATTATCAGCTAATTGCTGGAGAGCGGCGTTTAAGAGCGCATCAGTTCCTTGGACGCTCAGAAGTGACAGTAAGAGTTATGGAAATCAAAGACTTTGAACATCAGCTTCAGCTTGAGATTTCTGAAAATGAACATCGTAAAGAGTTCACTTTTTCTGAACGAGTAGAATGGGCGCGGCGACTTGAAGAGGCCGAACGATTGAAAGCCAAAGAGCGCATGGCTGGAGGTACGGAAAATTTTCCTGACCAACCTACCGGGCAAGTACGAGACATTGTAGCGGATCAAGCAGGGTTCGGCTCTGGCAGACAGTACGATAAGGCGAAGTTCATCGCTGAGAATGCCACACCGGAGATTATCCAGCAGCTTGATGAAGGATTGATTAGCACTCATAAAGCGTTCGTGGAGACAAAAAAACGATTGGAGGCCGCTGTCCGTGAAGCCGAAGAGAGAGCGGAGCAAGCAGAACTTGACAAGCTTGAGCTGCAAAGACAGTACAAAGATGCTATTCCTGCTGATCAACTTGAAGATGCAGTATCTGCTGCTGTAGAGCGTCATGAGGAAGAAACGGGCATTTTCATTCGTCAAAAGGAAAAAGAGGCAGAAGCGCAGCTCAAGCAACGCGATGAATATTGGAAAAACAAACTCAATGACGATTTGGAAAAAGAACGTTTAAAAGTTGAACAATTGAAGAGTGGCTACCAAAGAGCTAAAGAAGAACTTGAGACTATCAAACTCCAGCAGCCAGACGACTTCAACGAACAGAAGGCTGCTGCTCAAATGAAGAAGCTTCGCTTTGAAGCGGACAGTAATACGATCCAAGTGAGTATCCATGTGAAACAGTTTCTGCAAAAGGTTGGAATTACTTCATTCATGTTGGGTGCAATAGGCAGTGCAAGTAGCTCTGAAAAGAAACGGTTGTCTGAAAGTTTGGACATGTTGGAAGCCTTTATCGAACAGATTCGTCCAGCTGTAAACAGCAGAAAGGTGGTAGAAAAATGACGCTAATTAATCCTAATCAACAGCCAGATTTCTTGTCTGTAGTTGAAAAGCAAATGCAACTAACTGAGGCTCAAGGCATGGCGATTCGTGGTCTTGTGGACGGTATTAAGCAAATGCATTTGGATGTTACTGAAAAGGTGGAAGAAGTTCAGATGATGGTTCAAGAGGTTCGGGATAGCGTGACGCTTACAGATGCTGAATGCTATCAGTTACAGGATGCAGTAAGAATCAGGTCCATTACTCTCACAAAAGATCGTTACAAGGAGACAGATGGAAAATTTAACGAAACGGTCGGGAAATATCGCCGCATGATTTGGAGTAAGCTGAAAGTTTTGTTCTCAGTTGCAAAGTACAGTCACATCCGGCGCATAGATTTTGATGATTCCATTTACTTCGTTAAAGAGTTTCGTCCAGAAGACTACATTTAAAGGGGAGTTGGCTATGACGCTTGAAGAATTGGCTGAGCTGTGGTCTAAAAATTCTTTGCAGCACGCCATTATCGTTCGTAATATCCAGCGTGAGGCGAAGGCAAAATGAGTTACCAAACTCAAACCACTTATTCAATTCCAATCGTGGATGATGAAGGCATCAAGTTTACATTAGATCAACCAGCAGACTCACTTATAGCCGCTGTATTACTCATGCATCGCTGGTTGAATTGTCAACATTCAGTAGATATTGAGATGCTAGAGCTAACAGAGCAGGATAAGGAAAAGCTTTCTCTTCAAAAGGAAAAAGAACTTACTGAACAAAAGCTTCAGGCCATTTATAAAACTCAATATGCTATTACAGATAGTCCATGGCCTAATCACGTTTGTATTAAGAAGATGAAGCCTTTGAAGGAACAAGAAAGGCGGTTAAAAACTAGAATATCCGAACTTGAAGCGGAGATATGGAGCTGAGAGAGTTGGACTTGGACGAGCATAAACAATCTAGGGTGCTTAGAGCGCAATTACGTGAGTTATATGAGGACAGCATTGACGCTGTTAAATTCGGATTACCGACTGACGAAATTCATGCTCAAATAGATTTGCTTACTACTGAATTAAGTGAACTTGAGGAATTTAAAAATGAAGAATATGAAGGGCTAGAGGCTCCTAAGTCATCAGGATACAAGATATCTGGTAAAAAAATAGGATGCTGCAAGCATTGTGAAAAAGAAGTCTTTGAAGGACAAAAAATTCCCAATCCAAAAGAAGAAGGACTTTTCTGTAATTACTATTGCCGTAAGTTATACCGCAAAAGAAAAGACAGAAAAGTCCAGAAAAACAATCGTGCTACCAACACGATCACTTAATAAACAATTCAACGGAAGTATAACACAAGATTTTGAAAATGAAAATAGGAGGCCTGTCTTGTGAGAGGAGACAAGGATTTTAGCATTTGGCAGACAAGCATAGCTGTAAGAGGCGATAAAGAAATATCTCATCCTACCTTTTTACGTATGTTAGACATGATGAGGAATAGAGGGTTTGTCATTGGATCTGATCCACGAATTGACCGTGATTATTCTATCCTTTCTAAGGATCACTTTGCTGGCAACAAGGGAGAGCTACTGTTTGTTGGTGAAAAATATAATTGTGGTGCAAAACTTGAATTCTATCAAGAGATTAATGTAGAGAACCCAAACGGCGGTAGATATGACTTTAACAAATTTGAAAAGATGTCTTATCTACTCCAAAAGCGGTTTCTAGTTGAAGTCAGATATATGGAACAATTTTTACTGGAGGAAGGATTTACTTGTGACTCTAAACCAGTACTAAAAACGTCATACGATAAGGTATTCCATGAACTTAATTCGCCAAGCAGACACTGGAGTTCAGAAAATCTTCCTGATTATAACGCTCTCGATAAAGATGGGATACGGATTAATAACGGTGAAGTGAAGTATTTCAGAGGCAGAAAAGGCACGTTGATGCGTGGAACTGTCTACCACAATATCAATAACATGTGGTGGGTGATTGTAAACAAAGATCATTACACTAATTTGGCTGCTTTTGAACTGTTTAACCTAGACACTGTTCCTGAAAATGCAATCAGGAAGCTAATTCGGAGATCAGGGCATAACAACCCTAAATCAAGGTTTGTTCCTACAGAAGGACAATTGAAAGATTGGAAACGAAAAGCAAAACAGGCTGGCAGGGAAGGCAGAATCCAATTCGCTAACGCTATACTTGGATACCTCTATGAAATCGGATGGGTATCACGTAAATTCCAGTTGTTCATCAAGGAAACGAAGCGGCTCGGTCTTGTTGAGACAGAAGGAAATCCTTATTTTCTCGGCATGAGGGTGGGAGAGAAGAAATACGATCCACCTAAATCTATTCCTTTGTATCCTAAGCCTCAACAGATGTCTGGTACAGAGTCTGGTTGGGTAGAAAACTTGCGAGATTATGTCACGTATGGTAAGCCAACAGTTTCTCGGTGGTTTTGTAAAGATCAAAACGGCGAAGGTGGACAAGCACACCTTTGGCCTGAGGTTAGAGAACGATTACTCCATATAGGAGCGCATGTATAAAAAAAGGAGTGGCTGCATTGTCTCTACAAAAACAATATACGCTCGGAGAGCTTTATAGTCTTGCGGATCAATGCAGCCATGATTACCCTGCTACCCTGGCTCGCAAGATTGAATTGCTTACGGAAGTCCAGGTAATCTTGGGGCGTAAGGCAGCTGAGGCCGTAAGGGAATATAAGCGGATCTATGCTGAAAGAAAGCGTGTATATGCTGAAGCGTATATTGCAGCAGAGAATCTTAGGGAGCAGCGAGCGGAATTAGCGGTAATTAAAATTCGCATCCAAGAAGCAGATGCTGAAGCTGATAAGGTCCGCTGGAGTAATGCTGTGGAAAGTAATGACCAGGTAATAAACTCTTTAAAATACAGCCTAAAGGTTCTGCTAGCGGAGTTTGGAAACAACGCCAGCGCAAACAGGTAGGTTTATGATTCAAAAGCTGAGAAGAGGTTGAAACATGGCAGAAATAAAATGGATCAAGCTCAGTACTGGCATGTTTGACGACGAAAAAATTAAAATCATCGAAGATATGCCCGAAGCTGACACGATCATCGTTATATGGCTCAAATTAATGACTATGACAGGCCGATCAAATATGGGCGGTTATATTATGCTGACAGAATCCATTCCTTACACAGAGGATATGTTGATTTCAGTGATTAAGAGGCCGTTACCTGTCATAAAAATGGCTCTATCTATTTTTGAGAGATTTGGAATGTTGGAAATATCTGAACAAGGAGCTTTCTTCCTTCCGAATTGGGAAAAGCACCAGAATACAGAATCTCTTCAAAAGGTGCGAGAGTACGAGCGAAAACGAAAAGCTGAACAAAGGGCTAAACGAAAACAGTTACAGCTTGCTGAACCTAGTCCCGGAAATGTCCCGGACAGTCCCGGTGATGTCACGCCCCTAGAAGTAAGAAGTAAGACTAAAGAAAAAGAAAGTAGTTGTTGTTTAACGCCCGAGACTGAAATCAAATTCGAAGATGAGGGGATACCGTTCACCCGACAGGATGCCGTTCCTGTCACTCCTGAAACAGATGCCGACTCTGGACAGGATGAAATATCATCTTCTGATATCGACTATCACAATGCCGTTGCCGACAAGTACCTACAGCGCAGGGGGAAGGGATTATACATTACAGCAGCTGACGAAACGAGCATTGATGAATTGCTAGCCGCTGGTGTACCGCTTCAAACCGCTTTGGACGGAATTGATCAGTCCTTTGACAAATTTAAACCTAAGCATAAGCGCGATGGGATACGGAGTTTGAGTTACTGTGCGACTATTATTTTCTCCTTACACGCCTTACGAGAAGATATTGGTAAGGGGGAGAGTACCGAAAGTGCTTTGCCTTGTAAGCCTGAGTCACAAATAGATGTGCCACCAAGCGAATACACCGAGTCGGACATTCAAAGCATGCTTGCAAAACTAAGGGCTAAACAGGGAGGTTGATGCCACATGGAGAGCTTCGGCAAAGAACTAAAGGCATTAATACCCGCTGGTTTTGCTAAAAGGCAGGCTGCGGTGCTGGAACGCCTAGCGAACCATCCTGAGGTTAAGCGATTAAAAAGTGAATTTCCTGATCGAACCGAGGATCTGACCGAACCAAAACGATATAGAGATCTGTCACAGCATATATCCTATTGCGATAAATGCAGCGAGTGTCCAGGGTTGGTTGCTTGCCAGAACGAACAGAAGGGGCATACAAGCTTTGCAGAGCCTAACCCGACCAAAGCTGACGAGCTGGTCTTCCGACTTCAGAAATGCCCATTGCTAACTGCTCACGAAAGGGAACAAGGGATAGGTCAGAGGATCAAGAGCCACTACATCCCGGCTCACATCCTGAATGCCACCTTTGAAGACATTGAACCTGACCCGCAGCGGATATCTGCAATTGCGGCGGCAATAAATTTTTGTGATGAATTTGTACCAGGTGAAACAACAAAAGGTTTGTACTTTTACGGTCAAATGGGTGTAGGCAAAAGTCGTATTGTTGGAGCCATTGCCCAAGAGTTGGCTAAGCGTGACGTAAGCGTACTGAATGGTCTATGTTCCTGATTTCCTACTGGAGGTTAAGGATGCAATTGGCTCAAAGACAGAGACTGTTGAAAGTAAACTTGATGCTTTGAGAACAGTTCCTGTGTTGATATTGGATGATATCGGGGCCGAGTCATTAACGACTTGGACAAGGGATGAAGTTCTGGGACCAATACTTCAGCGGCGGATGGAACGCCTAACGACGATCTACACATCGAATTTAACCATGAGTGAGCTGAAACAGCATTTGGTGAATGTGAAAGACAGCAAGCCGAGCGAACAGAAACAGAATGACAAAAAAGCGGCCCGGATCTTTGAGCGAATAGAACCATTTGTAAAGATACTGCCGGTGGGTGGTAGAAATAGACGGAGGGATTAAGGGTATGTGTAGAACTTGCAGTGGCAGTAAGGTGGCATATCAGTTCAAAGGCTCAATTGTAATGCTGGGACCTTGCCCGGAGTGCAATCCTAATGCGAAAAAGGAGATCAAACCTTATGAATATAGTAGTGGACAGTTCTCTATTAGCTGAGGCTTTAGAAGATGCCAGCAAGGTAATTTCAACAAAAGTAATAATCCCCATATTGAGTTGCTTTTTGATCGAAGCAACGGAGGACAGGGTAACCGTTACTGGTACCGATGACCGAGCAACTATCCAATCATTTGTCGAGGAAAACATAGACATCAAAGAGACTGGTTCCGCGGCGCTGCCCAAAGTTCTATTGGATATTCTCCAGAAGATCAATGGGAAAATAGAACTGCAAGTTAAAAATGGGGATCAAGTCACCATAAAGTCACGGAATAAGGAGATTGAGATTACTGGAATGCCTCCAGAAGAATATCCTGCTCCTCCAGAGATAAATGAAAATGAGTTTGTTGAGATTAAGGGAAAAGACTTAAAAAATCTAATCAAAAAGACAGTTTTTGCGGCAGATATAGACGGAAAATCATTGCCTATCATTACAGGGGTAAACGTTATCCTTCAGACTGGGAAAATTCAAATGGTGGCAACGAACCGACACCGATTGGCCCATGCTGAAAGAGAATTTGATATTGGAAATATCGGCACGGCTGTTATTGAAGCCAGAGGAATAATTGAATTACAGAAGATCGTAAATGACAACGATGAAGTAGAATTCGGTTTTTCCAAGTCTTCTGGCGGAGACGTGATATATGCGTTCGCACGAACAGAAAGGTTTATATTTTATTCTCGTGTCCTAGAAGGTATTTATCCTGATACAACTCATGCTATGGCTATTAAATCAGTTACCGAAATAACTGTTAACCGAAAAGAACTGATCGAATCATTGGAGCTTATTTTCACTCTGGCGAAAGAGGAAAAAAATAACGCTGTCACATTCTCTGTTTCAGAAAAAGAAATTAACATTCGAGGTAAGGGAAAGGAAACGGGCAAGGCAACAGAAAGCATAACACCAATCAGTTTCAACGGAGAAAATTTCAACCTGACGTTGAATGCAAAATATGTCTTGGATGCATTGAAGGTCTTAGAAAACGATGTAATTATACTCGGGTACACGGGTTCTTTAAAGCCTCTCACTCTTCGGAGTGACGAGTCCAGTTTCTACATTGTTCTTCCTTATAGGGTGGCTGGATAAGATGAGTAAATATAATGCCAAAAAGGTCATTGTCACGGAGGATGGAACGTTATTTGAGGAATGGATCGTAAAAAGGTACGAACTAGATGTGATAGGCACCCGCTTTGATAGCGAAGCGGAGGGAGAGTATTGCCAAGAACTCCTTCGGCAGCGCAAGTATGGAGAAATCAAAGACTTTACTTGCCACCCTGTATTTATACTACAGGAGAAACCAAAAGTGACCTACATTGCTGATTTTCTGGTCACTAATCTGGACGATACTCAGCGAGTAATAGATATCAAGGGTGTAGAGACATCGACATTCCGTGTCAAATTGAAATTATTCCAAGCAAAATATCCGACTTTACCTATAGATATACTCACTAAAAAACGAGGAGAATTCATTCCAATCAAGCAGTTCAAGAAAGAAAAAGCGGATCGGAAACGAGCTATCAATAAACTTTTAAAACAAGCAGAAGGAGAGAGGAAAAATGTCAGGACTAGCCGGAATGCAAGTAAAATTCACCGTATTAAAAAATGAGGATATCAATAAATACCTTGATGAACGTGAGAAAAGTGATCTATCTCGTATTTTGTGGAAGGTTCAGGAACTGCGGCTTCTGGACGGTAAGCCTCCACTTAATACGTATCTGGTAGTAAACACCGACGAAACATATGCGGCTGATATAGTCCGCATCATGCAGGCTAATAACCATTGGGGACCAGTGATTGACCCTAATCAGGCGGAGTTGAAGTATGACGGAGATATGCTTATTCTACCGGAGACGGAGGAGGCGATTAAATGAAGCACTCTCAAAATGAAATTGAACGTCCAGAAGTAACACAACGGATCATAGAATTGCTGGACAAGCAAAACGAGAAAGGTCTAAAGAAGTATGGAACCACCATAGACCAGGTATCAGATATGTCCTATGACTGGAGGCTTATGGCGCTGGAGGAGGCAACTGATTTGATTCAGTACCTCCAGAAAGAGGTTATGCGACTCGAAAGGCTTCTTAATCCGATCTAAGCGGAAAACAAAAGGAGCATAAGGGTTCTTAATCCTCTTGCTCCTCAGTAATAAACAAGTCTTCAATCGTAACATCCAGTGCCTTAGCGATAGCAAATAAATGCCAGGCTTCATGGCGACTATTTTTATCAAATCTACTAATTGAACCCTGTGGAATTCCAGTCATTTCAGACAATTGCAATTGAATGATACCTTTCTTTTTTAATAAAGGCATCAAATTCGGTTTCACTTTAAGCAATGTACTTCACCTCTCAGCCGAATTATACGATAACGAATAATTTTTAGCAAGGCATATTGACTTAATATTCGATATCGTATATTGTTAGGACAAGCAATAAATATTCTAAATACGATATCGAATTTAATGGAGGTATATTTTCATGAGAAAAACATACAAGCAATGGGTATTCTGGCAAGATGGGTTTTGGGAATTCGAGTGGAGTTTCATCCTACTCACAATTTGGATCAAAGAATTAAAAACTCGTCTGAGCGAGTATAAACAGGTCATTAAGCTCAGAGCGTTCACCGGGATCATTCGGTGAGGTTGGCACAAGCCAAGTGATCAGTTAAGGAAACCTTTCCTACGCTGAATGATGCAATTACGCAACACTGTACCCAAAAGAGCAACATTGTACTGGAACCAAAAAACGTAATGGAGGCATGGTGTATGACAGAACAAGAAATGGATGAGTTCACTACAGCATTGGTGGAACGTTACGTGGATATACAAAAGTTTGCTGCGGTTAACAGTGAATTATTGAACATATGGGATGAGGTAATTGATACCTTACCGCCTAAAATAAAGGGTGATTTTCAAGAGAAATATAATCGCCGCATAAGGGAGGGGAGCTTGTGAAAAAGCTCGACTTGAACAAGCTTGATGAAGAACCTATTGAAGTACAGCAGGCTGTAGCCTTCTACGCATCACATACCATAAATAAAGTGCGCGTAACAACGAAAGAAAGGTATAAATATTATTCCGTTTTAGAGGAAGCTGGCTTGCTTGAACCTCTAAAATCCGTAGTGGAGCCGTAGTGGTTTAGGCTCAAAATATAAGCATAAGCAAAGGAAAAACGAATTTAAATTGTCGGAAAGGTGGCGAGGGGAATGTCCCATCAAACATTTTGGAAGCCGGAGAAAAAGCCAAAGCAAAAGAAGGCTTACAGCAGCCTTGGACAACGGAAAAAGGATAAAAAACCTGTTCCTGAATGGAAGAAAGATATTCTCTCTCACCACCAGTCACGGCCTAATACCAAGGAGCGTGGAGAATTCCCGAAGGATGTAATAGCGGAACTGATTGCTGATTCAAACGGAATCTGCGAATGCTGTAAAGCTGCCGAAGCTACAACTACTCATCACGTTTACCCACGCGGCAGGAAAGGACGTGGCGTAAAGACGAACGGACTACGACTCTGCTGGCCTTGCCATGATCGGATACAAATAAATGAAGAACTCCTTCAATTTTGGATATCGGCATTCCGTGATAAATACGGCGATTACTTTTGGTTCGATGAACAGGATTGGGAAGAGCACAACCGTAAACTGGCGGCGCGGCAGCGTGTGGAATTCGATAAAAATGAACGCTTGGAGAGCATAAAGCCAGTCATTGAACTGATTACTTCAGCGGCAGGACGAACTTTGAAAGCTAGGGAAGTGCGTTTGTTGGAAGCGATGGATGATAAAGAAATGCTTGTTTTTACAAATATGATATCTGATGCCTTGAACAATTTTAGTAAGCCGGCTCCATCTTATGGTTATGGAGAACGTTTCGAGGATTAAACAGTATAGCCCCATAGGGGATAAGAAGGAGGGAACAGCACATTGGAAGATCCAGTTAACATAATTTCTCTGTCAGGAGGCAAAGACAGCACGGCGCTATGGCTGCTTGCTTACCAAAGACTTGAACCGCATATTGCAGTCTTCGCAGATACAGGCAATGAGCATCAACAAACCTATGAATATATTGATTACCTGGAAAGAGAGATAGGCCCGATCCGCCGTATCAAGGCAGATTTCAGCGTGCAAATAGCTCGTAAGCGGGAATGGGTGCAGACAAAGTGGCGCGAGGAAGGAATTTCCGAAACGATCATTGAACAAGCGTTGTCTGTACTTCATCCGACTAGTAACCCGTTTTTGGACCTCTGTATCTGGAAAGGACGCTTCCCGTCTACCAAAGCCCGTTTTTGCACAGTCGAGTTGAAGGTAAGGCCGTTTTTTGATCAGGTGTACCTACCGCTTCTGGAGGAAGGTAAACGAATTGTGAGCTGGCAGGGGATACGGGCGCAGGAAAGTCTTGCTCGATCCCAAATGCCAGAACGGGAGGAAACACCGGAAGGATACGAGATATACCGCCCACTTATTAATTGGACTGTAGAAGAAGTTTTTGCAATGCATGCCAAACACAACATTGAGCCAAACCCGTTGTACAAGCTGGGAATGGGTCGGGTCGGGTGCATGCCATGCATCAACGCAGGCAAAATGGAACTGTTTGAAATAGCCCGCCGTTTCCCAGAAGAAGTGGAGCGGATCGCCCAATGGGAGGAAATTGTAAAGCTGGCTTCCAAGCGAAATGGTGCATCATTCTTCGCTAGTTCGGACGGGGAGCAGATTTGGGATAAGGTCGAATGGTCCAAGACGGTTCACGGGGGCAAGCAACTAGATTTATTCAAAGCGCTAGCCTTCGAAGATGTACCAGTCTGCTCCAGTCAATATGGGCTTTGTGAATAAGGAGGCTTAGCCCTCCATAAGGGGGAGAGACACAATGCATCCCCTATACCAAAGGAGAGATATACAGATGGCAACAGGACAAGTAAACCCTGATCTATACGAACTTTTGAGAGAGCGTGAAACTGGACTGTATACGCAAAACTTTGAAAAGAACGAAACAGTATTTGCATATGTCCATTTAGACTACAGTGATGTTGCGGATTTTGTAGAGATGGTAGGATACGACTTTTTGAGCGAAGGCGGATATGATGCCAAGATTTGCACAACTTCCGTATGCATTGAAATCAACGATGTTATAGAACGTTTTGGGCATGATCTGTCCGACTACAAAAATTGCTTTGATGAAGACCTGTGGAAGGATCACGAGAAAAAAATTGCAATTATGGAGGTATAACAGCCTCTTACCCTATACCCCTATATAAGGAGCGATAAGCATGAGAGATATTAAATTCCGTGGCATAAGTGTTGAAAGGCTGGTTGGAGATAATCAGTGGTTAGAGGGGTTTGGTGTAGATTTTTGCGAGATGACAGACGGTACTACGGAAGTATATCTGTACACCAACTTTAACGGTGTATGCAGGGTGATCCCCGAAACAGTAGGTCAATACACGGGTTTGCGTGATCGGGAAGGCGAGGACATTTACGAAGACTATATTTTGGACGGTAGCTACAAAAACCCTATGTCTGGCGAAATGGTCAAGCGACATTACAAGGTGACCTACAAGAAAGGTGGATTTTACGCTGAAATGATAGGTCACCATCCGTTTGGGACGACATTGCTCTACTTTGAAAACGAAAATGCTGTGGTAATAGGCAACATACACGATAACCCGGAGCTGCTACAGCCCCAAGGGGAGTAACCACCAATACAATACGCTCAGGCGTGGAAGGATGATAGATATGTTGGATATGACAGACCAGCAGCTTAACGTAGCTTTAGCGGAGCTTACAGGCTTTCCTGCGGATAAATTAACACCAAACTACTGCAATGATGCTGCCGCCTCTCTGGAGGTACAGGCAGTAGCGATAAACAAGGACGAAGAAGGATATATCCGTAACTGGTTGCTTAACAAGCATGGTAAGTCAGTGATGGCTTTTACAGCCGTAAGCCTTCGCACGGCGGCAGAAATAGCTAATTCCAGCCCAAGAGAGAGGGCAGAGGCTGCTTATATGACATTATCCAGTCAGGACCTACACCCACTAAGGGAGGATATAAATACATGAAGAAACCGGAAATCAAATTAGAAGAGGTTATGTATACTCCTCATTACGATCCAAAAGCAAAACCTTATCCAGTACATGTAATCAATGGAGCTCACAAAGCACCATGGTCGCAGGGATACATCAGATGTACTGGATGTGGAAAAGGGCATCATTACCGTTGGAATCAGGGTGGTCCGTGGATACAAATAAAATGCCCTTCTTGCGGTTCGTTATCTGCTTGGTGGGAAGAGTATGGCGACGACGAAGAGGATGGGGAGGAACAACAATGAAAGATAAACCAGAGAGACTTATAAGCGCAGATAAATTGCTTGAGTGGGCTGAATATGAAACTTGGGAATTATATTGTGACCTAAAGGCAGAAATAGAATGCAATACGTTTGATCCAGACCCACCACACCAGCCAGATATACAGGCTGAATCCCTTATACAACAAAAGGATGCAGAGATAGCCAGACTAAGAGCTCTCCTGCAAGATAAAGGAGACAAGCTATGACAGATAAACCACATTGTTCGTTGTGCGAAGTAGGAAAGCCCGTACTCATCATGAAAAACCGAATAAATGGCATCAAAATTAAGGTTTGCGAGAAGTGTTATATACAGATATGGGGTGTAGACAAATGACACGCGCCTTTGGGTCTATATTATTGGCGGTGTTGTTATTTGTAGGTGTAGTGCAGGTTGACCAACATATTATTATTAAACATATAGAACCGGACACATTAAGTTACGGGAGGACTGAACGGTCATGGACAATCAAACAGTAATCTTCGTTGAAAGAATAGAAGATGCTGCCGATACACGAAAAATTATTCAAGTGAATTTTTTTGACGACATCGAACAGGATGATATTAGAAAAACAAAGTGGCTATTGAACAAATATACTGACTTAATTGATGTAATAAAAAACTACGAATATTCTCTCCAGCAGTTGGAAAACGGTATGGCTGCATATGATTTGCTTTCGGCAGAGGGATCGGTTGCTAAACGAGTTTCGGGACAAGAATTGACAGCAGATGTGACAGCAAATGCCGTGCTACTCAAAGACCAACGCCATGTGAATTATAAATTCTATCAATTCCTTACGAATAACATTAAGTTTGCAATAAATAATATGCGTGATAAGCACGATGGGTTGATAGCAACGCTGTTGTTTTTGGATGGAATGAAATACCTCAAAGCTCAACAATATTTGGAAAAAGGTTATCGTAAGGACATTCCACCTATCTCAGCGACTACATTTGCAGATAAACGGCGTAGGGTTATTGTTAATATAGCAAATAGCCTAAAAACAAACCGTACATTGGATTTTGTCACCATCGACTATGGACGGGGACGAAACAAGGAAGGTGAAATTGGACTTAGGATGCCAGAAGTAAATTAGACCGTAAGGGCTTAAAAGCCTTTGCGGTCTTTATTTGTTATGTAGGGTAGGACAAATCCGTAGTAGGCGCGTAGTAGAAAGGATTTACACTTTATTCAGGAACAAATTAAAACTATTCTAGGAGGCAATAAACATGGCACATAGTTACGCTTACTTGGACAAGGAAAAAATTCTCCATCTCCATCCATTGGAAGATGAAGCAGTTAAGCATGGCAAGTATGTGGGTACAAATCTGGATTACGACGAAAGCGGTTTTCCGGTTATCGGCGGCGAAGGTGTAATCTATTATGCAGACAAAGACACAGCTTATGTAAACGGAAATGAAGATAATGGCAAACAAATTGCTGTACCAAGTGGCCTTAAAGCACTAGCTGGTCAACTTCTGTAATTTTTCCAAAACTAAAACTAAATCGGAGACAGGACTCAGAGGGGAATATAAACCCGGAGCAAGAAGGATGTCCATTGAAGGCCCATTCCGGGCATGGCGGATTAGCGGTAGCCGCATGTTATAAATTACCGCGATCTTATACATATAACTGTATCTAGTGAGTATTGTGAGTTGGATAGCATGGCGAATAGGTTTACGGCAAGTTCGATTCCGCTGTGTTTCATACTGACTACAATAAAATGAAAAGTGGATGATTTTGTATATCCATTTGGCTAACAATGAATTATATTATTTATAGGTTGGAATTGATTTCTTAAATCTTTAGAGGAGACTCAGCTGTGAAAAAGCCAAGCAATGTACGAGAGTTTGAAGTGTGGTATAAGAATCAATTTGGGGAAGAAGTTGGTAACACAAAGAAAACTTACTATGAAAATGTCACAAGAAACATGCACTCACAAATTGAATCATCAATTTTCTGGATTGAATTTGATGATGAGTTACGTAAGTTACATGAACAATACCTTTTAGATACTCAGTTTGAATTAATGCTAAACTTAAAGAGGCCTGAATTGCATATTAAACCCTTCATTTCTTATGAAGATAAATTACTTAGGAAAAACATTTTAAACAATGGTAACTTTCCAGAAGCTCCTGATGGAGGGTGGCTAAAAATAGATGAATCTTTTTCGGCTATCAAAGATATTATAAGAACAACATACGTAGTTAAATATTTGGATGGGGTCAAACTTTTAGCGGAAAAAATAAAATCTGTTGCAAATGAACTAGGACATGAATGCACTATATCTTATGAAGCGCGTGATGAAGGATACTACGCTGCGCACCTTGATGTAGCTTTTGAGTTTGAAATTCCTTCATTGAACTGGGATACTTATAAAATCAAAAGTTCATTTGAGATTCAGATAACCACTCAATTACAAGAAGTTTTAAAAAAGCTAACTCATTCATATTATGAAATTAAAAGAATCCAACCAAGTAAAGATGAAGGCAGGATTTGGCAATGGGACTATAAAAGTGAGGAATTCACTGTAAATTATCTTGGACATATTCTTCACTATTTAGAAGGAATGATACTTGAAGTAAGAGATAGGAGAGGTAAAGATGCGTAGATTTGAAAAGTATTTAGCTGAAGTTGGTATTAAGGAAGGACCAATTCTTAACAGATTAACAACAATATATAATATTTGTGCTGGTTCGTTTCATGAAGAGATAATCGAGATATTTGTTTCAGAAATAAAAAACAACGATGGTTCCAGAGTTTATGAGCATGTGTCTTTATTTACAGAGAATTATATAATTGATATTGTGGAACCTATCGGTAACGAGATCCAATGGAATGTGGCATCTTATAAAAAAGCATTTGGTTGGGCTGAACTCAGTTCTTTTAATTTTGATTTTGAGAAAGCAAATGATGATAGCAAACTCAAAGTACTATGTAGGAACTTTTTAGAAATGAATTTGTCGTATAGTTTTAAAGCGACTGGAACGAATTGCAATCACCTTTGGTCAATATATAAAGAACATATTCAAAGAAATTTATCCAAAGTTAACGAAAAAAGCGGTTAATAGGATAAAAAATCTTTATGCCCGGAAGGACTTATTGTAACACTTGATTTTTCTGGATAGCCACACTCGTTAGTGAAAAAAACAGAGAATTTATCGACTTTAAAAAGTTGTTGTATCGCCGGATAGAAACACCCGACAAGTTAATTGATTCTTGTGTTGTGATGATTTTACCTAAGGATTTTAGTAGACAACGGTAAAAAATATATATAAGAAAATAGATCAAAATGCAGTAATAACGAATCAGAAGAATGATATATTGAATCCATAAAATAACGTAAAATAAGAGGCCACTGCATTAGAGGCTTCTTATTTTTGTCCAGGAAACTTTTCCTTAGCTTCAACTACATTATCAAAAGGGGTGAATAATAAGATATGGGACGAAAGAGAGACCCGAAACGGGATGAAGCATTCGATTTATACAAAGCCAGCTCCGGTAACATACGTCTCACAGATATAGCCTCTCAACTTAGTGTATCTGAAGGTACGGTAAGAGGATGGAAGGCTAAAGACAAGTGGGAGAGCATGCTTGCTGACGAAACGGAACATAAGGAACGTTCTAATGAAAATGGAACGGATCAAAATAACGAAACTTCAAATGAAGACCCAACATCATATTCGGATGAACTTTTTCTAAAAGCTGTCCAAATTGTAGCCGAGGCCAAACAAGCCTCGGTTTCTTTATTGCAACGAAAGATGAGGATAGGTTATAGCAGAGCGGCCCGATTGATTGATGAAATGGAGCGACGCAAACTCGTCGGTACATATAAAGGTGATAAACCGAGAGAAGTATATGCTACTCTGCTTACAGTTGATGCGCTCTCTAAAGAACTAAAAGTTGCTACTCCAGAAATACGGAACGCTCCGAAAAAGGTATCGGAACGCTCCGGTAATATGGAACGTTCCAAAAAAGTACAGAGTGCTCCAACGGTTGTTGAAGAACCTGAACCGGAAATTCCCGATGAGGATGGATTAACGCCTAAGCAAAGGATATTCACTTATGAATACCTTCGAGACTTCAACGCTACCAGGTCAGCGATTGCGGCGGGATACAGTAAGAAAACCGCCTATCAAATTGGTTTCGCTCTGTTGAAGAAAGTTGAAATTCAAAACATTATTCGACAGCATAAGGAATCCATGATCGACGAGGTGGGGTTGAATGCACAACGTGTGCTGATGGAATATATGAAGATCGCTTTTGCAGACATTACTGATTACGTAGAGTTTGGTCAAAAGGAAGAAGATATTCTAGGACTGGAAGGTGAGCCAGTCTTTGATCCAGACACTGGAGACACTAAGAAGTACAGATATAATTTTGTAGCTTTCAAAAATAGTGATGAAATTGATGGGACTCTGGTTTCAGAGGTGAAGCAGGGCAAGGATGGTGTAAGTGTTAAACTACACGATAAAACTAAGGCTTTGGACGTACTGACTAAATACATGGATCTGCTCCCAGACAAACATAAACGGATGCTTGAGGACGAAAAACTTAAGATTCAGCGTGAGAAACTTGAACTCGAAAGGGCCAAGGTTACGGGAGAAGGCAATACAGAGGATGATCTAATTGACGACTGGGTAGAGGCGGTGGTAGGTGATGAAAACGAAGGACTCGCCGGAGACGAAACGGAGGTTTCAAGCATTCAAGATACGGATTCCTGAGTACCGTAAGAATCCTATATTGTTCTGCCGAGAAATGCTTAAGTTTTACCCTGATGATTGGCAGGCAAGCACTCTAATGGATTTAGCTAATAATCCGCGCGTTTCAGTGCGTTCAGGTCAGGGCGTAGGAAAAACAGGACTAGAAGCGGCAACGGCTTTATGGTTCTTGTCGTGTTTCCCATATCCAAAGGTAATTTGTACAGCTCCTACAAGACAGCAGCTACACGACGTATTATGGGCTGAGATTAATAAATGGCAATCTAAAAGTCCGGTGTTAAAACGAATCCTCAAGTGGACAAAGACCAAAATATACATGAAGAACTATGAGGAACGCTGGTTCGCTACAGCTCGGACAGCCACCAAGCCTGAGAACATGCAGGGCTTCCATGAGGACTACATGCTTTTTATTGTGGATGAAGCTTCGGGTGTTGCCGATCCAATCATGGAGGCTATCTTGGGTACGTTGTCAGGTGAGTTCAATAAAATATTGATGTGCGGCAACCCGACAAAAACGTCGGGTGTTTTTTATGATTCGCACAATAAGGATAGAGCAGACTACAAAACACGCAAAGTATCCTGTCTAGACAGTCCAAGAACAAGCAAGGATAATATCGCCATGCTCAAGCGTAAGTATGGTGAAGGCAGCGATGTATGGAGAGTCCGGGTTGAAGGTGAATTCCCCCGTGGAGAATCGGATACATTTATTTCGCTGGAAGTGGCTGAATTTGCAGCTAAAGAAGTGAAGCTGGAACCCAGCGGAGATATGCTAACCATAGGCGTTGACGTTGCACGATTTGGTGATGATGAGACCTCAATGTTTGCTGGAATAGGGCCAAGAGTTGTAGGAGAACACCATCATTTCAAGAAAGATACAATGGTTACTGCGGGATGGGTGATTAACCTGGCTAAAGAGTTGCATGGTGTTCATCCATATTTGAACCGAATCAGAATAAGAGTCGATGATAGCGGCGTAGGCGGAGGAGTAACGGATCGACTAAATGAAATCGTAGCTGAAGAAAGACTACCATATGAAATCATTCCAATTAACAATGGTTCTTCTTCTTTAGATGAACACTATGGAAACCTAGTTACTGAAATGTGGGCATCTATTAAGGATCAATTGGAACAGAATATGAGCAATTTCATAAATGGAGATGCGAGCGTTCTACAATTGCCTGATGATGATGTTCTTATAACCCAACTTACAGCACGTAAATGGAACATGACCAGTAAGGGTAAAATGCTGCTTGAAAGTAAGAAGGATATGAAAAAGCGTGGGCTCAAGTCACCAGACAGAGCTGACGCTTTTGTTTTGACTTTCGGAGAGTTCTTAGTTGAAGCACCAGAACACATTATGCTCCCATCCATAGGTAGTGTGTCAGTGAAAAGATAAATAGAGGGATTGCCCTTGTTTGGTGAGAGTTGATAATTACAAATTCGTATTCATATAGAGAACATCAATCTACCAATGCGATCAGTAAGCAGACAGAGAACATTGCTGTTTATAACGTTTGACAAGGAGGTGGAACTGGCCGCCAAGGATCGACTACTCGATATGATGATGAGCAAGCTATCCAGTATGTGGCGCGAGGTAATTCAGCCAAGCTATTTGGAGTTTGATTATATCAGTTGTGGGGAAATGAAAATAAGTGATAGTACTTTCCGAAGGATTAAATCTGAAGCAATTGGAATTTTAGCATCTACTTTAAAGCTAGAAGTATTTGGAAGTGAATAATTTTTTCAAAAAAAGGTAATTTTTTATTTTAGTGCTTTAGTCTTATGGAAATGATTAGGATTTTTATTTACAATATATTTGATTAAAATGAAAAAGGAGGAAACAAGATGTCGAGACTTAGGAAAATGTTGCTTTCTATACTTATGCTAGTTCTGTCTTTAAGTTTGCCTGCAGGGGCTTTTGCAGATCCAATTGAAATTCAATCAGGTAATCCCCCAAGCGAACAAGGATCTAAGTTAGAACATATTAAACTACCAGTTTCTCTTGAAATTCCTGATAGCCCAACTGTTAGTGATTCTGTATATAACTCCGTATATGATTCGGTTACCACCCAAAAAACAAAAATAATATTTGCAACTTTGGATTTCTGGGTAGATACTGAAGGAAATACAGCTTGGGCAAACTTCAGTATTACACCAGATGACTCTAAAGCTATAATTACCTATGTGTATATAACTCTACATTGGTCTAATGGGGAGGCCGTTAAATTTCAATATAAGACGAGAGCCAAGTACGCCCAAGATCAAGATTCGACAACCTATTCTAGTAAAGGAAGTCATACTGCAAAATTATATGGATATGTAACATCAAACTTAGGGACGTACAGTCTACCTCAAGAGGGAGTTAAGGTTACTTTTACAACAAATTAATATTTGTAATTTTAGCTAGGGAGCTGAGTAGTTTTTTTTACTATACCGCTCCCTTTCTTTTTGTAATTCAAATATGAAATAGGTGGTGATAGAATGGGATTATTTGAAGAAGTACTCGCTGCGGCTCCAGTAGAAGGCGAAATTAAAATTAATCGAAATTTATCGAAAGTCGATAGACCTATATTTGAGATAGTTGACGTACAAAAATTCAAAGGGGAAACACTCACGCCTCTAATGCAATTTTATATTGCCCCTTTTATAACATATGATCCTAACTTCGTGTGTGACATACCTGTATCAAAGCCAGAAATTTTTAAAATAGCTCTTAATGAAATTGCACCCCATTTTGAGAAAGTAAAAGTAGTTAGAAGGGGGGAAGAAACTTCGCTTGTGGTAAGGAATCTAAAGGAGGAATCCAAGCTGATTTTTGATGAACTTCTTAAAGAGGGAGCATTAAATGAGCTTGTAAGTGATTTATACGGGAGTAAACACGACGATTCGCAAGATGAGAATTTTACAGAGTACAAAGTAAATCTTGCTGAGATTTCTACAATGAAACATAACGATTCAGATTCCATAATTGATTTTCTAAAAGAATCTACTCAAGATATTCTCTTATCTCCCCACAATTGGTTATTTGAAAATGATTTTAAGGAACATATAGCAACTCGAATATTGGCAAATGTGTGCAATTCCATGAAAGTTACGGTCAATTCTCAAAAGAATAAAATTGTTTGGATTGAAGTAGGCGGATTACATGTTTAACAGTGCTAAAATTAAATTGAATGAAAATTGAACGATTTATGCTCCTGTACTGGACTTTTGATATGGTATATTTGTATCATGGAGAATCGAATAAGGAACACACCACAGCTTTTAAGCCTCGGTAAATTAGGTCGGCCAATGTGCCGCCCTTTTTGATTTTTCAATAAACCATATTCGGAGAAATCAATCATGTCTACACAACCACGTTTTTGAGTAAGGACCGCATTCTGCATCTGCACGATGAGGAGCACGCTGTGCAGCACGGCAAGTACGTATAAACTTCGCTGACCGATGACGAGAGCGGCTTCCCGATCATAGAGGGCCAAGTCGTTGTCTACTATGTCGACGAGGACAAAGCTTTATCAAGGGACAAAGTGACGGTCAACTCATCCCTACTCCACCAGCGCTCAAGCAACTTGCAGCAGAGCTACTGTAATACCTTACCCGATTTAGGCTGGGCTAATGGTGCATACAGGACTTTGGGCAGTTCGATTCCGTCGTGCATCATTGAAGGGTAAAGAAAGTCACTGGAGAAGCATAGTAAGTTATGAGGTGATTGTTTTGAACCGAGAGGACCAGAGCCACTGTTTGACCACGATTTTTACATATTTTCTTTCCTTTTCCTGGTTTTCTCCTGTTGTTGGTATATGGTCACCTCCTTATAAACTAATACTTTCGACCTGCAAAAAGGGTTATATTTCCTATATGTCGAATTCTTTGTTCACAAGGGGGTGAGAGACTATGTCAAGTTCGGCTGAACGTGCTACTGTTCTCACGCAAGAGCTTATAAAAGCTAAGGCTCAAGTAATTGCTGCAATTTCTTCGAATAGAGTAGCTCTATTGGAAAAGTATTTGAGTGGAGAAGAAGTAGCCAAAATGTATAAAGAAATTCTTGCTGCAACGGAGAACGATTAGCTAGTAAATAGTAAGAAAAAGCACCTTAATGGGTGCTTTTTCTTTTGTCCTCATAAAGTGCTAAGTTTTCGAGGAACATTTTCAAACACGTAACTACACAAATTGACAACATATAACAACGAGTGATATAAAGGTATTAAGAACATACATTCTATATGTTGGAGGAGATTTTTATATTAAAATCAATATACTATCAAGCGATTGAACATGAAATCAGGTGGACTTATTGGTTATTTATTGCAACGGCTTTAACAGCTGGGTATTTTTCGTGGGAAATGATATCGAATCTCCCTAAGCCTGAAACGTTATTGGAATTGGGGAAATATTACTTCACAGATACAGCAGCTTACTTGAGGGCTACTGCATTATCCTTAATCACCGGACTAATGCTTCTTGTTGGTTGTTTTATAGGTCTGGTTTCCGCCATATCGAATGAAGCAGAATATTCGAATTTATATAGAGTATTCATCATAATTGTTGGGCTGTTAACAGGTTTAGCTTCATTGTACTTTCTTTATTATGGAGTTTACTTGCTGTTTGTCCTCGCAATCATAGCTTTGATTGCTGTAGTAGCTTTGAATTCTGGGACGAGTAACGGTAGAAGAAAGTAGGGTAGATATACTTGGAAATAGTATTCCATGGACACAAATAGTTACTGCCGTAGTTGCAATATATGCCGCCTTTATGTCTACAGTTACATTTATTGTGAATAAAAATGAAAAATCGAGAAAAGTTAGCCTCGCATTTTCTTACGGTTTTCTTGATACCTATAATGGGTTAAGCGATGCCGCGGTAATTGTTACAGTCTCCAATCCCGGATACCAACACGTTGTAATAAACATACCTTATCTGATTCTTCCAGATAATAAAACACTAGTTTTTCCTCGACCACAATCTAATGTTAGTTATCCACATATACTTGAAGCAGGCAGTAGTTGTACTATTTGGATTGGATTGAATGAGTTAAAAGAGACATTGTTTACTAACGGATATAACGGAAAAGTACAGCTAGATGCTGGTGTAGATGATGGTTCTGGAAGAAAACACTTAACTAAAAAGAGTCTAATTTTAAACTTGGATGTTAGCTAAAAACCGTAGTAACACCGAATGAAACAATGATATTATTCAGACATAGAAATATGAACCTTAAGAAGGTCAGGAAACTTTTCCTACCTTCTTTTTTTGTTATGGCATTAAAAAAGAAGTTTATTGGGTTGAAAATCAGTAGTAAATTCGAATAAAACAGATGTTATTCTGTATTCATAGAAGTTTGCAAAGAAAGGCGGTGAAAATTTGAAGTGGTACCATAAAGCCATACATTCATTTGCAAACTCTGTTCTTCCCGCAGCAGTAAAACGACAAATGATGGGCATAGGCAGAGCAACAGTACCTAGTAATGCTAACCCGTGGGGGATATTTAACTGGTTGCCTAAAAAACATCAGCAGGCTCATAATATTGACCTTACCAAGTTACAGAGCTATACAGCGGAAGAATTACTTGAGCTTCTTATATCCGTTCATCCAGATGTATCCTATGCCTTGTACACATACTTACGTATGGGAGATACCGACTTAACATTTACAGCTAAGAAGCCAAACGGGAATGCAGATAAGGGCGGACAACGGGTGCTAGATAAACTCAAATCTATGCTAAACACACCGCTACCTTCGCCAGGATATCAGCATGGACGGTCATTGAATAAACTGGATACGATCCAACGGATGATGATTATGGTTCGCGGTGCATGTGCCGGGGAAGTGGTACTAAATGAGCGATGTAACGATGTAATTGATATCGTTCCGGTTGATCCGGCTTTAATTTGGTTCCGTAGGGAACCGGACACTAATAGACTTATACCGTGGCAATACGTAAAGAACCCGAGAAGGAACCCAAACGAGGAGTGGTTCGGTAATTACAAGAAGATCGACACACCAACATTCATTTATGAAGAGTTTGATCCTATGGTTGATGATCCTTATGGACGAACGCCTATGCTTCCGGTACTGCAAGTAGTATTCTTTCATCTTCAAGTGCTGGCTGACCTAAAAGCAGTCGTGCATAACCAAGGATATCCACGGCTTGATATCTCCATGCTGGAAGAAATCATGCTGAAGAATATGCCGAACAACTTGAAAAGTAATCCCGATGGTCAACAGAAATGGCTCAAAGAGCGAATGGAAGAGATGATAAACCACTTCAACTCACTTAATCCAGACGATGCCCTTGTCCACTGGGATAGTGTAAAGGTCGAGTATCTAAAAGGCGGTAATTCGGGGCCGATGATTGATATCAAGAAGCTGATTGATATCATTGATACCCAAATGGCTACTTCACTCAAAACATTGCTGACCATTCTTTCAAGGCATCAAGGCTCAACCGAAACATACAGCTCTATTGATACTCAAATATATATCAAAAATGTAGAGTCCGCGCGGAGCGTAACCAAACGTTTCTGGCAGCGGGCTTTTTCGTTGTCCGCAAGAGTAAAGGGGACTCAAACAAAAGTTGAAGCTGACTATCTCCCCATTGATCTACGCTCTGAAAATGAGATTGAACGTGACCGCCGTTCAAAGATCGATAACTACATCATAGCGGAGAAGAATTTCTACATCACACCGTTGGAAGCTGCTGAGGAAATACGTTGGACTCTTGGTATTAATGCCAAAATTCCTGCTGAATTACTTCCTCTGCTTGTAAAGAAGCATGAATCTGATTCGAATGAAGAAAATACCCCACCGGAGGGAGGTGAATAGAGAATATGGCTAAACCTACACCCGAACAATTAACAAAGATTAATCAGTTGGCACGTGTTCCTCTTACTGAGGATGAAGCGTATGTTTTCCCTGCTAAGCTTGTAGGGGATCAAATCATACCTCGTCGGTTTTATCGTTTGACCCCTAATTTTCTAAGGAAGATGGCTGTCCAAGCAAGAGAAGGTGTATCCTTGCTGATGGATCACTCATGGGCGAACATGGGCGTCATGACAATACCACTCGGTAGAACTTTTGACAGCCGATTACAGATGGATGGCGATGAACTGGCACTTTATGCAGATCATTACATGAAACTGGGTCAAGAGATCGGGGATATCAAGATTGACCAAATAGCTGAAGGTATTGATGCCGGAACTATATTTGATACATCAATCGGATTTACGGTAACCAGTCAAACATGTTCCATCTGCGGTCAGGAGTATTTTGGCGGCAATTGCCCTCACATTCGCGGAAGGGAGTATGATTCCAAACTCTGCACTGTGGACATTAATGACGGCGACCTGATGGAAAACTCTCTAGTCTTTGACGGAGCTTACCCAGGTGCCGGAGTAGTCGGAATGAGCAATACATCTGAGCTGCAATCAGCTATAAAATGTGAAGCTTTATCTGAAGATGCGAAGTCACTACCAAGTGGCGGACGCGTCTTTTATTCTTTTAGCGGTAAATCAGGCTTGGATGGATTTGTATTACAGCAAGACAAAAACAATGATGCCGAAACACAGGCCAAAGGAGATGACACTGTGACAGACGAACAAAAAGCTGCATTAGCAGCAGCACAAACTCAAGCAACTGCGTTGGCAGCGGCTAATAATGTACTTGGACAAATTCGGACAGCGCTAAGTGTGGAAAACGATATTGACATCTTGAGCAAACTTACATCGTTGAGCGCTCAGGCCGCTGATGGTGTGACATATAAGGTGAAGGTCACCGAACAAGCATGCGGAGCTGGCGTACGTGCTCTTGGAGAAGCCTTTAATGTAGAGGCGATGAAAACAGCATTGTCTCATCTGCCGGTGTCTGAAATTGAAAAGATCGGCGCAACGTATGAGGCACAGGCACAAGCTGCTTTGGGTGGCGGTGGTCGCCATACACAAGGTGACGATGTAAACCTTCCTGAGGGAGCACTGAATGGAACACCACCAACCAACTCACAAAATGATGGTGGCGAGAAAACGCCAGAACAACTTAAAGCATTAGCTCGTGAAGAAGCTCGGGCGGCACTTAAGAATACAGGCAGGGGTAATCTGCTGAAGGAGGATAAATAATTATGATGCAATCTCAGTATAATGGCGCTCCTGGTCCCGGTCAGGTTATTACTCAAGAGTTTACGGAGGTTCTAGCGTCTACAGACCTTCAGGCTAAACTACCGGGAGGGATCTTGCTGAAACAAGGGCAAGGAATCCTGAAAAAAGGGACGATTATAGGCAAGATCACAGCAGCAGGAGCGGATAAGGATAAAGCGGTAGCTTATAGTTCCGCAGCAACCAACGGCTCTGAAGTGGCACTGTGTATCCTTGATAATGATCATGACACAACACCTTCTGATATTGGGGCATCTGCGTGGATTGCAGGTATTTTTGATTCATCCAAATTGACTGGCTTAGATGCAGCAGCTAAAACAGCGCTGAAGCTTTGCTACTTTGTATAAGGGGGACAAACATAAATGGCAAACGTACTTGATCCATATTTCCTTACGGAAGTCGTCCAGAACATTCGGACGGATATTAACAGTTTTCGCGGGGCTCAATTGTTGACCAATGGCGTTGACTTCAAACCTGAACTTGGACTCACCATCGAATATGACATTACTTATGACGACACGGGGATGACGCCTGCTACCGGGCTGAATGATCCTTCGCCAATTCATACAGCACCCGTAGTGAAACATATGAACTTCACGAACCAAGAATGGAGAGAAAAGTCCATCATTGATCGTGAAAAGATTGCTACGTTGAGAAAGCCAGGTAACAACTTACAGCAACAATGGGCAGAGGAGTACATGGTAGATCAACTGGTCAACTTGAACATGCGCCTTGAGACACGTTTTGAGTGGATGCGTTGGCAGTCCCTGACCGGTAACCTTATCGTTCCAGCCACAGCAAACAAACCTGCCAGAACGATTGATTATGGTGTCCCTGCCACTAACAAGCCAACGGCAGATGTGCTCTGGAGCAATACGACAACCGCTGACCCGCTGAAAAACTTGGATGAGTGGCTCCTTCTATTCCGGGGAAGTGGTGCAAGAGGGGTTAAGATTCTGGCCAATAAAAAGGTAGACAGCTACATGAAGCAAAATGAGAAAATTCGCGAATTGATCAGATACACATATGGCAAGGATGTTGTAACTGATGGCTCACTTTCTGAAATTGTCAGCCAAAATTTGAGCGGGCTTCAGTATGAAGTTTACGATGGTGGCTACATTGACGATACCGGAACGTTCTATCCTTTCATTCCTGATAATGCCGTAATTATAATCGGTCAAGGTATGACGGGTTCTATTATGGATCTTGTTACAAGTCCCAATAACTATGAAGACATTTTCACGGGCCATACAGGGAAGTTTGCTCTCACCAAGCTAATTCAAGGTGATCCTGATCAATGGCAAGTGATTAACGGTGCTACTGTTCTGCCGCGACTGAAATACGTCAACTGGCATATCTTTGCTACAGTGGCGTAAGGGAGGGAAACGAATTTATGACAACTGTAAAAGTATTAGTTGATTCTGTTGGGCAATACAACGCGGGGGACATCGTAACAGATGCCCCTGATGGTCTTGTAGATATCGCAAAGAATGAAATCCGTAATGCCGCAACTGGACAATTGCTTGCGGAGATTGTAGATGGTAATGGGGCTCTTGATGGTTCTCCTTCAGAACGGGAGTTGCAACTTCAGGCCGAATTAGAACAGTCCAAAGCGCGAGAAGCAGAATTACTTGAGCAAATTGATATTCTTCAGTCCGATGGTGAGTTGAAAGAATTGAAAGCCTCAGCTAAGGAATTGAAAATACCCGGATACACCAAAATGAGTATTGAAGAATTGAAACAGGCTATCAGTGCTGCAGGCGGTGCAGCAGATGGCAACTAATAAGATACTCACTACAGAAACATATCACGAGGAGATTAGAGGGCGTCTAGGCGTTGGTGAGGATGTAATATCCGATGCTGACATAGACGCTCTTTCTGTTTTGCCCATTGGAGAATCGAGGATTGTAAAAGCCGTTCCTGATTATGCTGAGTTAACTGGTGATGATCAAACTTATGTGTATGCAGCAGCCGTTTGTATGGTTGCTGCCATACTGGCCCCTTCCATGACAGCGAGAATCAAGAAGTCTAAAAAGGACTTTGACTTCTCTTTTGAAAATCAGGTTGTTGATTGGAAAAAGTACGCTGTTCAGCTTGTTGATGAAGCCTATGAGTTTATCGAGTCTATATCAACAGTACAGCATGGGACAGATGTTCCGTTATTCGGTGTAGCTGGGCCGACCCGGGCAAGGGAAAGGCGGCGTTACTGATGTTTAAAGACTTCGCTCATAGGCATTCACCTTGTACTGTCAATGCGGAGCCCGATGTCGTTATATTGTCTAGGGAAACGAAAGCCACAACGGTTATCGGAAAAGAGTATATGTACAATGGTTTGTTTTCTTCGAAATCATCTATAAAGCCGGGAGATATAGTTCAGAACGAATCGTCTTATTTGGTACAGACTCTACGTACAACAACTGAGAAGGACAAGTACTGTTCTCTGATTAAAACGAACGCTTTAATTGAAGTTCAGAGATACCAGCAAGCTTATGATGCAAACGATAATCCGGTGGGCGATGCTGAATTTACATCGGTCGCTGCTGATGCTGTTTGCTTTGCACAGTATGTCACAGCACAATTGCGACAACAGGAGCCGGGCTTGCTGCCGAGTACCGTGTTTACCTTGCAGTTACAGACGACAGTCGATGTAAGAGACCCTCAAGACTCAAGTCTATCCGCGCCTGACCGGATTGTAATGGGCGGGAAGACATACCAGGTAGATGTGGTAGATAGGATCAAGTATCCTAATCTGCTGCATGTCCAGCTTTCAGAGGATCGACGATGATTACAGGGTATGATTCAGCGAAAGCGGCGAAGGATTTGGAAAATAAGCTCGCTGTTGAAATTACCGGGCTAACAAAACTGGTCATGCTGACAGCCAAAAGCGGCATACGGTACTATCCGGCAGTCAAGGATCATCTGGAGATGCATATGTTTGTTCTCGCAAACCAAATGATATCCGGCGACATTACAGCCGACGACTTCTGGCAGGCGTGGCTGGAGCAGTTTGGTAAAGGTTCCAAGATGGCGGACAGCAGCCAGAACCCCGGCCTGATTACTTACATGAACAGTGAAGCGTGGAACCGACTAAGAGCCAAGGGTGATCGAATTATCGTAGGTCGCTCTCGTGGTAAGTACCGAGCGATAGACGGAACGATGAGGGAATCAGGTGGTGGGTATGCTGGAGTAGACTTGGAGGAGCTTGCGGAGCGCGGTGATATTGATCCTTCATTTAGGGCCACACCTCCAACCTACTTTTTGCGTGTTGCAATCCAGTCCAACCGGAAACGTATTTTGGAAGGCATTAGCCGTGTAATAACTGAGTTTCCGTATCACAGATACTTTAAGGAGGTACGGGAGTGAGCCTACAACTTATTGATGCTGTTCAGAATGCTTTGAAAGCAGATTCGGAACTTATGAGCATGCTGAAGCTTACTCCTTCATCACCATCTGCTGAGGTCGTGAAACGATTTACGAAAGGTATGGAACCTGAGATAACGGTTACTAAGGATACAGTTCCACATATCTGTCAGTACGTTATGCCGGGACGATATGCGGCTAATCCACTGGTGTTCGAGGGTAAGTTCTGCATTGATTTCTACGGCAAAACAGCCTATGAAGCGAAGCTGCTGTTTGAACGTTCATTCAAGATTCTGCATGACAGACGACTGACTGCTCAGGGCTTCGCTTCATATCTGTGTGTTCTAACCTATGACGCAGACTTTGCTACTGGTATACAAGGGGCCAAGGGGTACAAAGCAATTTTCGATGTTGATTACTTGAGAATGAATTGAGGTGAACTTAAATGGCAGAAGCAGCAGTATGGAAAGCAACGGGAAGATCCGGTGATCACAATGGCGTTAACCATGTCGAATATGAGTTGCTGGATTCAGCACAAAAGCGAATTTCTTTGGCTAAGACCAATGTATCTAGCATTGAAAAAGATGGGGGTAAGATTGAACCGGATGATCAAGAAACTCTATGGTTTAGCGAAGTAAATGCAACCAAGAAGTACAAATTTAATGTTGTTACTCTTGCTGGTACAACTTATGAATCCGAATTGAATTGGACTCAACCTAATTCTCCTAAACCAGAACCTACCGAGTGGGATACGCTGATTGCTGAAAAAATCACGCTTGCTAAAGGATTGGGTATTATGGGTGTCTGGAATCCAAAACAGGGTTACAAGCTAACCAAAGAGTACAGTCGAATTTCAGAAATTGATAAGCGTTTATGGGAACTGGTCAAATAAGCTGACCAGTTTTTTTATGTTCACACATAAGGAGGATGAAACTATATGCAACCTTTAGTATTTGATGGCGTGGGGTCAGCGCAGGTTTATGAAGAAGGCGGAAGGCTCAAGTTTCTAGACGACAAAATCACTAAAGTAACTTTACAATTACAGTTTGATTGGGACAAAGTAATGGGCGGCGATAGTGGATATGCATTCCACTATACTGCTAAGGATTTAGGGGATAAAGCCTCTATGGAGGTTCCTCGTTATTCAGACATCCTCGCTGAGTTGTCTCAAGGGGCCGAATCAGAAAAAGGTACGGTTCAATTTGACGAAGTGGAGCAAGGATTCTTGACTGCTACGGATGGTTATCAGCTAAAAGCGCCTTCAAAGTATAGCGGAACTTTTGTCGCTAAGAGTGACCGTGTGTATTTAAAAGATACTGCCTCAGGAGAACTCACTGAACTGACTCGTGTAGCATCTGCTCCAACAGCAGAACAGTATGTAATTACCGAGGGTAAAATTACATCTGATGTTGCAAACGAAGGGAAGTTAATCACTGTTACGTTCAAATGGTCAAAGGAGAATGCTACAAGAAGTAGCTTAAGCGGTAAACGCCGTCCGAAACCATTTAAGCTGGTACACCGTTTTTCCTTAACCGATGATCGGAACGGTAAAGAAGTCCCTTGCCAGCTCACTATTTGGAAGGCCCTCGGGGGCGGAACTTTGGACGTGTCCCAAGAACGCAAAAAGCCAACCACTAACACATTGGCACTGGAGATTATGGAACCGGATATCACGCCAGAGAATCCAAACAGATATGCAGTAGAAATCATATTTGGTATCTAATCAATTACTAACTCAACCCCCTTTCGCTCAGGTAGGGGGTTACATACATTGAGGAGGAAATTTAATGAGTACAGACAAACAGTTGGATAAAACGCTTAACATCGGGACTGAAATTCGATTGGCAGAGGGCATAAAAAAGCATGTGAAGATCGGGACCATTGCCCTGATTCGACAGGTACGTGAAGAAATGGACGGTGTAGCACACAAGTTTTCCTTTTCGATAGGCCGGAAAAAATGGGAGGCTACCGAAGACCGGGAAGCAGTTGACTGGCCTAAAGTGGAGGAAATGTACAAAAAGGTGTTTAATCTCGTGCTGGTTGAGGAAATAACGGAAAAAGAGTACGAACTGATTGACCAGGACGGTATTGCAGTACTGGATGATTTGTTAGACCGATTTCTATTCTGAGTCGTTTCCTCCAGATGAAGAGTCAGATGAGGAAGATGAGCAGGAGGAGTCTAATCCTGCTGAGGATGATCATGAAACGGACTGGTTAGAACTTTGGGCTTTATGCGTGAGTAATGGTATTTCTGATTCAGAATGGCCTAATATGACTATTCCAAAAATTAGAGCGCTCATGAAGGCTAAGAACAGAAACCGGGAATTCGAAATCATACTCCACGGTGGTAAGGTGGAAAATAAAAAGCCGAAGAAGGTCAAGTCATTATCTGATCTAGGTTTCTTCGCCAAGTAAATTAAGAGGCATCCGCAATCATGCAGGATGCCTCTTTTTCTGTATTCAGGGCAGGAAAAATTTCCTTAACCTTATGAGAGGTGAACAAAGTGGCAGATTTAAGTAAAGATGTAGTAGGTGCGCGTATAAGCTTGGATACAAGCAAGATTTTGCCTGCTTTCAAAATTATAGATAATGGGGCTAGAGCTAACGCTGAATCGTTCAAAGTGTTGAATGCTGAATTGGGTGTGAGTGAAAAGAATTTCAAATCTCTTGCCAGCAACGCGGATAAGTTTGCTCTTTCCGCTGAAGACAGACGAAAGAAAATTCTTGCTGAGTCAGAAGCGCTTGTAAAGCAACGTACAGTACAAGCCGAATTAAATACTGCTCGGAAGAATCAACTGGATCAGGCCAATAAGATAACCGACGAAAAGCTTAGAGCGCAGCAGACTATTGTAAAAAAGCGTGAGGATGCAATTGAACAGCAGGAACGTGAACACCTGAAGCGTATGGAGACTTTGCAGAATAAAGCTTCACTGACGGGGCAGAGATCGGCAAAGGTCTCAGGGGCTGGGGCTGACGACAGGACGCGTGAACGTGTCTTAATGGAAGAACAGTCCATACGGATGAAGATATCTCAACTGGCAGAGAAAGAAGCACAGCAGGCACGTAAGAACGCACAGGACTACGAAAAGTTTTGGGTGAATGCATTACGTGCTAGGGAGCAAAAAGAGGCACAAGTCCGTGAGAAAGTCCTTCAGGAAGAACAGAAGATCCGGCGCTCTTTGAGCCAAACCGAAGCGCAAATGAAGCAGACTTTCAATACAACTCCTAACTGGATTAGCCGAGTAGGTGATATGGCTACTCATGCCGCTGTATTCCACACGGCATATGCAGCTATGCATAAAGTACAGGAAGCCTTAAGAGAGGGCATAGTCGGTATTGAATCTAATATGGCAGGCTACGTTCAGACGAATGAGCATTATTTCCTTGAGTACAACGAGGGTACTAAGGAAATGGTGATGAACACTGAGAAGTTGCACGACGAGACAACCAAGTTTATCCGGACGGCTCATGATCTTGGTTCAGAAATCATGGATGTTACCGAATCAGCACGTCTGTGGGGCCGGATGTATAAGGATGCAGGCGTAGTACAAGAAATGGTGCGTAAATCGACTATGCTTTCAACTGTCGATTTGGTTTCTCTTGAAGGTGCGACTAAATCAATGGAGTCCACATTTGCTCAATATGGTGTGCAGATTAAAGACAGCAATGATGCAATGGTGCTCGGTGGTCGTGTGCTGGATAGTTGGAGTAAAGTAGCGCATGACACAATGGCACCGGCACGGGACTTGGGTGCGGCATTTGAGCGTACAGGTAAGATTGCGGCAGAAACAGGCGTAAGCTTCGACTTTATGAACGGTCTTATCTCAGCCGGTGTACGTAATACGGCACTGAGCGGGGAAAACCTAGGTAACATGTGGAAGACAGTCTTAGGTACAATTCGTACAGATAAAGCCGTAGCAGAGATTGAGAGATTAGGAGTTCAAACAAAAGAAGTTGTAAATGGTACAGAGCAGTGGAAAAGGGCAGAAGATATCCTTTTGGAGTTATCGACCAAAGTAATCGACAAAAACTATGACCTTACGAAATCCTACGCGGATATTTCCCGCGGTGTTTACCAGTACGCTAAATTGGCTGCTTCCTTAAACGCAGGGGATATCTTGCTGGGTACAGCAGCGTCTATCGGTTCTACCGGATCAACAATGGAGTACTTGAAAGTCCAGATGGATACCATACAGCGTAAAGCAGCTCAGACCAAAGCTTCTTTGCTTGAGATATTTAATAATGCAGGCGACGATGGCTTGAGAAGAACAATCAAGGATGTATTGGATGCAATTGACCAACTACTTATTGGACTAACAAAAGTGCCTCCTGGTGTATTTGAGGGAACAGCGGCTATTGGCGGGCTACTGCTTGCATATAAAGCTCTGAGCGGCCCGATCATGAATGTAATTGCTGCTGTAAAAGTATTGACGACTGCAAAGGCTGCGGAAACTGCCGCTATTGGCGCTAATACGGTAGCTAACAACGTTAATATCGTTTCCTCACAAGGAGCAACTCTTTCAACAGTTCAGAGAGTCGCCGCTACCGAAGGAGCTACAGTAGCACAAGGAGCTTTAACGGTAGCAACCGAGGGAGCTACAGTAGCTACAAAGTCATTGTCTGTTGCTCAAGCCACAGCTACTGTGACAACAGCAGCCGCTACAGCAGGATTGAGCTTACTTGTTGGCGCAATAGCGCTCGTAGCGATGAATAGTGGTAAGGAAGAAAAAGCTGCGAGGGATCGGATTCAAAATTTAAAGGATCAAGACTCAGCATCACAACAAATGGTTAGCCAGTACCAACGACAGATAGAATTGTTACCGAAATTGGCTAATGCACATCGTTCTCTTGAACAGTCATTAAGGCTTAGTAGCGGTTCGACAGAAAAGGAAACACAAGTGAAAAAACAACTCGAAGAGATTTCGAAAGCGCTGGTCATTACTCTTGGAAAAGAAGGGGCCAAGCAACTTGAAGCTGCTGGTTATACGGATGAGGCTGTACAGGTGCAAGTTGCTGCTTTGAATAAACTCATAGAGAAGCAAAATGAAGCCCGAAAAAATGTATTGAAAGATCAACAATCGCAATTAATCGAACAACAAAAGCAAAAAATAAATGAGATTACAGAAGCCACCAAAGAACTAGAACGAGTGAAGAGAGTCATCAATAATGATCTTGTGAATTGGGCTGGTGTAGGAGAATTCAAGGAAGATGCAGCAGGTCTTGAAGAAAAAATCAAATCGTTAGAACAAGAAAACAATAAGCTTACTTTGTCTATAACGGAAGTAGGTGTGGCTTTAGGTCAGACAGCTGTTGAAACTGACCAATTCGCGGGGAAAGCTGGAACAGCAGCCGAGAGTGTTAGAGCTCAGGAAGAAGCTCTTGCTGATTTAAGAGAACAGATTGAGGGTAACGCCAAGTCTGTTTCAGATATGAATACACTTTTGAGTGAGTTGACGAGTGGACAATCTCTAAATGCGTCAGAAGTTGCTGATTTAATATTGAAATATCCAGACCTTGAAGCGAAGATTTACAAGACAGCCGATGGATGGAAATTCGAAACCGAAGTGGTAGAAAAAGCTCGTCAAGCAAAAGTTGATAAAGCATTTTCTGATATCAATGCAGAAAAAACATCGACTTTTAACACGAAAATAGCTTCTGACGAGAGGTTGAAAATTTATGGAATTGAAGCCCAGGCTATTAAAGACTTGGCACAACTAAAGGCCAATCTAAATGGCGTGATGGTTCGAAGTTCTCTTGAAGCAGTGAAAGTGCAAAAAGAATTAAATAATATGACAGGGGTTAAGTCATTTCTAAATACTCCATTTCAAAATCAACTTAATACAGACAAGGAAAAAATAAAAATATATGACGAGTACGAAAAGGAGATGCATGCTTATGATCAAAAAATTAATGCTCTAACCAAACTTTATAAAGACCCTAAATTTGGCGTGGGTTCTAGCTCTAAAAAAGAGAAGGGAAGTGGGAGAAAAAAAGGTAAAAGTGATGCGGAGAAAGCTGCTGAAAAAGCAGCGAAGGAAGCTTCTGAAGCCCGCAAGGATGCTTACTCTGACGACTTGGATAATTTCAAGTATATCGCTGAACGAAATGAATGGTCTATAGACCAACAGGTAGCAGGGTACAAACGATTGGCTCAGCGACATAAGCAGTACCTATTGGAAGATAAGGATGCAATGAAGCAATGGAGCCGAGATGTTCAGAAACTGAACGATTCCAGATATCAGGAAGATGTTGAAAACCTAGAGCGAAGAAGCGAACGCATGAGACAGGCCAATAAACAGGAAAGTGAAATTGTTAAAACCAGCCTGGATTTTTACAAAAAGGAGCAGAATAAAAATTATCTTCTTCCTGCTAACCGTAGAGAGATTGCCAAACAAATCTACGATTTAACCGTCAAGTACAATGAGCTTCGATATCAAAACAGTGAAAAATGGATTGATAAAGAGACTTCCAAAATGGAAATGGCAGGCCAAAGCCAGATTGCTATCCTCAAAATGGAATATGACGCTTATATGCGTATGAGTAAGGCAAAGGATCGTACCGCCGAACAAAGTTTTGAGTTGCAGCAGAAGATTTATGAGAAACGTAAAGCTCTGGAAGATGAATTCCTGTCCGACTTCCAAAAACGAATCAATTACCAAAAGAGTATGGAAGCCGTATCTGTTTCCGATCAGCTCAATTTATGGACAAAAATGCAGGCTCTTTACAAAGAAGGATCAGAACAGCGGATGGAAATTGATGTGCAGGTTCACGACCTTAAAAAACAGCTTCTTGAAGATCAGAAGAAGGTTGCTGCCGAAGCTGCTAAAAAGGAGAAGGAGGCACTTGAAAAGACTCGGGACGAGGAAGTAAAGCGTATCGAGGCGGAACGTGATGCTTTTATCGAAGCTCAGGACGCTAAAATTAAGGCCATAGACGACTTGCTTGCCAAGATGCAGACAGCTAACGAAGACGAGGATTATGAACGTGCAATGGCGGAGAAACAAGCGCGCCTTGCCCTGCTACAATCTGCTGTCGGTCCCGAAGGTATTGCCGAACGGAAACAGACTGAAAAAGATATTGAAGATATGCAACGGGAACATAACCGGACGCTTGCTAAGCGTGGCTTGGAGGATCAGAAGAAGAAGCTTCAAGACGAGAAGACTGAGCGGGAAAAGGATTACAATGACCAGATTGAAGCAGCTAAGCGGCATTATGATCAGCTTGCTGAGAAATATGATGAGTATTCAGACGGAGTTGAATCCAAAGCCGAAGACTTGAAAAACACGCAAATCAGCAAAGAATCTGAGAAGAACGCGGAGATTTTGCGTCAGTTAGATCAGTTTATTGCTGACTATCAGATGAAGATGGCGGAGATTAATGCAACCTCGTTGTCCGCTTCCCTGGATACAGGTTCCTCAATCTCTGAAAAGGACAGTGACTTGGCGCGATATAATTCCAATATTGATAAATGGTACTCGGCAGGCACTTCTGAGAAGGCCAAGCTGCACGAAGAAAATGCTGCTCTGCGGAATAAGTATGGCATTAAGAAGGACACAGGGAAACTTCAAAAATTCCATTCTGGCGGGATCATTCAAGGCCAGAAGGGGGCAGAGGTTCCAGTCATTGCCCGAGAAGGGGAAATGTATTTGAATGCTCGACAACAGAGCAACTTGTGGAAGATTATCAATTTCAAAATGCCAGCGCTTAATTTCTCCATGCCAGACTTCTCCATGCCAATGGCTTCGGGCGGTTCAAATCCGCAGCAAATCAGCAACCAGTTCGTAATAAAATCAGGCGATACTTATATTGAAGACGAATCCGCAGCAAAGGTATTTTGGACCGAACGAGATAACTTGGTACGGAGGTTGCAAGTGAGGGGAGGCAAGTCTTAATGATCGACGCAACGGCAGATGGTAAGTCCTTTAAATCCATTGGATTAGGGCTTAAAACTCACAATATACCTGTGCTGCCGCCAACAAAGGACCATTCTCTTGAAATAGCCGAGAGGGATGGGGAATTAGACTTTGGCAGTACTTACGGAGCGAGGACAATTAACCTTGAATGTGTCGTTATGGCAGATGATACAACCCTTGATTACCATAGGAGAGTCGCCCAAGTGGCGGCTCTTTTTAATGCCAAAAAAGGGGATATCGTATTCACGTTTTCGGACTTACCAGGAAGGCGATATATTGGACGCTATGCCGGAACATTGGATATCGAAAAAATACTTTGGGACGGAGAGTTAACTATACCAATCAAAATGGGTGAACATCCGTTTCCCGAGAGTGACGAGAACATTGAAGAGGTCACCATCACACAATCGCCGCAGACTGTTTCAGTTACTTCAGTTGGAGACGAAAGGGCCAGCCCTGTTATCGTCCTGACCAACATTGGTGAAAACGACATACGCAATTTTCGAATTGCAAATGAATATCAAATTGAGTAGGGGGTCTTTTTATGGCAGATATATTACTTAGTAAATCAAACTGGTGGAAAACGGCTTGTATAAACGCTGCTTTACGGGGTACAAATTTTGCTGCCCCTCAGATTGTATATATAGCTCTGTACACAAGCAATCCAACGGATGCAGATACAGGACAGGAAGTGATGGGAGGCGGCTATGTACGGCGTGCTGTAACGTTTGGTGCGCCAGTCATTGCGGATCGTAGGGCAGTTGCAGCCAGTTCGGCAGATGTATCTTTCCCGATTGCAACGGCTGATTGGGGCTTGGTTACCCATATTGGTATTCGCACGGCAGCAACAGGGGGCAATCTAATGTATCACGGAGCCGTGAAAACGCCGCGTACAGTCCAAACTAATGACACACTTCGTTTTATGTCTGGTCAGATTTCGATTGACGAGGGGTAGGGAATAATTATGGAAAAAATGTACGCTCCAGTAGCAAATTCACCACGGACTGAACTGGCTGAAATCATTAACGCGACTCAGACCGAAATCAAGGTAACCAACGCTGCTGTATTGCTTCAAGGTGAGGGTATAGCGGTTGTAGGTAATGGGGATGTAGCGGAAACGATCACATATACAAGCATAGAAGATAACACGCTTAAAGGCTGTATGCGCGGGTTTGAAGGTGTAGCGCGTGCTTGGGCATCCGGGGCTGTGGTGGCACGTAATTTTACCGCGTCCGACTTGCGAGCAGTACAAAAAAACATTGGAGCCATTGACGATAAATTACAAGGCATGGAGCTAACGGATGCCTTTATATATTACGTGGATGCTGTTAACGGTTCAGACTCTAATGATGGTCTGACTAAGGCCGAGGCATTCAAGACCATTGCCAAAGCTGTGAGCGTCATGAAGCCTATAAGCCTGTCCCGGTTCTCCATTGTGCTGTTACCAGGAACGTATGATGAAGATGTTGAGATGAAGCACAAGCTGCGTGCTCAGACGCTGGAACTAAAGGGAGAAACAGAAGATGCTAGCTTATACAAGGTTAAATCTGTCACATTAGACAATTTTACAAACCGTGCAGGCATCTACAATATGACAATCACAACAACTGAAAAGGTTGGTATATCTCTGGTCTACTGTAATCGAACTTTGATTGAAAATGTGGTTATTGAAGGTGCTTCAACAAGCCAGCACGGTATTAGTAGCTATGACGCTAATGCACGAATCGTAAACTGTAAAATATCGAATCGCAATATCGGCATTGCAGCAGATGCCCGTTCTTGGTTCTATATCGAAAATTGCACAGGGTCCGGGAATGTTACAGGTATACAGTCGCAGTTGGGTTCTATTATCGTCGTGGCTGGAACTGTTCCGAAGGGTGTAACAGATGAAAAATCGCCATTATCAGGTCAAATATTCGGGAATACGCCTTTTGTGTACCTTCGTAGCGGGGGATACACCTTGCCAGCTAATTCCGCGCCTGCTGACGTACCCGTTACTACAGTGATGGAAGACAGCTATAGTATGCACGTTGGAAACACGGTGGTTATTAGTAAAAGTGGCTGGTATCACATCAATTTTCTAGCTACGATAGAAAGCCTTCCAAATACTAAAATCGCTGATATAACGGTGTACAAAAATGGGAGCAACTTAACTACCCGCCAAGGAGCTGGGCTAGGTACGGGACTGGTCACATTTTTAACGATGGATGATCAACAATATCTAGCAGCAGGAGACGTAATATCATTCAAAGTCTTTCAAAGTGATTCGGCAGAACACAATGTTTATAACACACAGATGAGGCTTACATGTATCGGGCAAAGAAGGACTTAATTTAGGAGGGAGGTCTATGTTTAATACAGGTGGATTTAATGGCCTTGCTCTTAATTCGGGCAGTTCAACGGATGGGAATGTAATAGATCTATCCGCTCATTTATCCGGTCAGGCACAAATGTATTCCCGGCGTAAAGAGAATAGTGGGGCCGAAGCTGACAATGCATTTAACCTAATGTCCTTCAATGTCACGGACATAGAAACGGTCACGGAATATATATTGGACTTTAATTTAGATATGACCGCAGGCGTGGAACTTTCAGGAGAAGGCCGGGCGCAATCTGATTTTGTTCGGTCTTATGACCTAGAGGCTATGCCAATGTCCGGCGATGGACGCGTAACAGATGCACAGTATACTCGTGAAATTATTCTACAAGCTTTACCTATGTCGGGAGAGGGACGATTGCAGCCTGCCGAGGCCAGCCGATTCCATACAGATTATATTGAGTTTACGGACGTATTCCGTCCTGGTGAAGTCATTACTATAGATGCAGGAAAATTCAAAATTATGAGAAATGGTCAGAACGTCTCGCATCTTTACAATGGTGATTTCTTCGATCTGAATCTCGGAAACAACAACCTGACCTGGACAGACCCAGAGACAGGCCGAACGGTTTTGTTCCGTATTACACACCGAGATAAATTCTTATATTAAGAGAGGTGACTTATGGCTACTCCAACTATGCAAGTATTTGATAAGAATATGCGGCGTGTTGGGACGCTAGTGGACTCTTATGACATTCAGCGCCGCCGCAGGATTAACAGTGACTACGAGTTAACTTTTATGGTCCCAATGACCAGTGAAGACTATAGGGACAAGATAGCAATCAAGGGCCACGTTCGGGATGAGCGTGGTCAATTTTATGTCATTCAGTCTCGTAGTCGATCAAGGGAAGGCCGAAAGCTGACTGCAAATATTTATTGCAATCATGTTATGTTCAAACTGAACGATTACAAGTTTCCGTATGCGTCTTACATTGCAGAAGCCTATGGTATCCATATCAACCAGCTTACAGACCTGATTACAGCTGCTACAGGCGGACGGTTTAAGTTCGTTATTCACGACACATTTGATTTGCACGATGTTAAGGACTTTGGGCGAGGCAATTGTCTTGAAGCGCTTAATAAAATCATTCAGATGTATGAATGTGAAGTCGAGCCAGACAACTTCACAATTAACCTGAGAAAAAAGATCGGGACTGACAACGGATTACAGTATCGGCTTAAAAAGAATATCATATCTAGTTCCTTTAAGGATAAAGGCGAATCCTTGGTGACCAGGATGTTCGCTCAGATGAAGGACGGACGAACTTTTATCGGAATGGATGCGTCCAAACTGACGGACGAGGAGCGGAGTTTGCTTTCCGGTGTGCCGGGAACGATCGTAAACGGGAAGCTGGCTGTTAACTATTTAATTTCACCTTATGCTCAGTATTGGGCCAGCGAGTCAGTTCCTTTTTATGATGGGGAAATCATAGAGCAGGATATTGAAGAACCTGAAGAGTTGCTTAAGGTTACTCGAAAGGCTCTCAGGGAGCAAGAGAACGTAACACTAGAAGTTACCGTATCAACGGCTGACCTATTTAAAATTGACAATACAGAACCAGAACCGCATTTAGGTGACACGGTAATGTGTATTGATCCGGCTATGGATATGAACAAACTCAAAGCCCGAATAACAGAGCTTACAGAGTATCCATATAGCCGTGACAAACATAGTGAACCTACGATATCCAATGTCAATTTACGAGACTATGCGGACATTATCAGTGACTTGGAGAGAAGTAAGAACATTGTTAATAACTCATTTAGTAACGGAAAGATCCGAACAGAAGTTTTTGAAGCATATGCCAAACAAGCTGTCATTGATATCAACAACAGTAAAACGGAATTGATTTATCCACCAGAAGGCGGAATCTTGGCTCAAGAAAAGACAAATCCATTGGAACAAGTACGTCTGACCTCAAAGGGGATAGGCATATCAACAGATGGTTGGAAAACGATCCGCGCTGCTATAACTGCTCGCGGAGTATTGGCAGAACAGATTATTGGGCAACTTGGTAGCTTCGTTTCTTTAGTTATTGGTAGTGGTAATAACGTAACCAAAATAAATACTGACGGAATTAGTGCCGGAAACGATGACTATACTATTGCACCGTTCAAAGTAGATATGCAGGGGAATGTTGTTGCCAGGTCAATCAAGCTTACGGGCCAAATTGACAACTCAGAAATGAATGCTTCAGATATTAGGGCTAGTACAGTTAATGCAAGTACGATACGTGGTAGTAAGTTAATCGGTAATGAGATCGAGGGCGGTATTATTACAGGAGCCTTGTTTCGAACGGCGAAAGAAGGTCGCCGTATTGAAATAAATTCTACTGGTCTCACTGCCTATAACTCACGCGGTGGAGAAGCTGTTTCATTAGGGCAGTACAATGACGGAGGCGGATTATTGTTTATGGATGATGGCTCGCCAAGAGGAAGTGTCTACGGAGATAGAGAAGGATTTCGTTTAGGTAACATGGGACCTATTATTATTCGATCTGTAGACGATGCCACTTATTTAAAAGGTCCTGTAGATTTCTCTGAGGCATTTGTGAGTGGTCTTAGTCTAAAGCTTGGCGATATTGATGGTCTAGAAAAATCAATCAGCAATTTACAGAATGATGCCGCCTTAATAAGAGGTGATATGTATGATGATGTAATTATAAATGCTACTTTTGATCCTGGGTCAAGAAATTTAAAATTGTTTAGCCGTACAAGGACTGTTGCAACCGTTAATATTCCTGCTGGTGGAAATTCAAGCAAGTCAACAACATAGTGCTTACCATACATTCTTTTAAACTAAAATCATCTTGAGCTGGTTTATTAGTTCGCAAACATTGTGTTTACTGCACCTTCTACCGATGGTAATATTAGGACATATATACTATACGGGAGGCAAGACTCATGAAAAAATGGTCTTATTTACTTAGTGGTGTAATAATTGGTGCGGTTGTTGCTACGGCTGGCAGTGCTTTTGCGGATCAAATAAAATCTTTAGTTGGACATACGGTAGCTGGAGAATACTCCGTTAAGGTAAATGGTAGTTCGTTAACAGAAAATGCTATTGTAGTTGATGGCAAAGCACATGTACCTTTGCGTGCGGTATCCGACTCATTAGGAGCTGGTGTGAAAGTGGATGGAAAAACAATTCAAATACTTACAGATAAATCATCCGATACAACTACAACAGAATTGTCTAATACAAACGTTTCATCTGTTGAAAATAAGGATTCTTCTTTTGACAAAGTAGTGACGTCTGGTGAGTTTAAGGATTGGAGTATTACGAGACTGGAGATGAGAAAAGGGGATTTGGAAAAGTCTATACCTGTTTATGAAAAGAGTAAGCAGGGCTATATAGAATCACTTGAAAAATACAACAAATTTAGACAGGAGTACTCAGGTAATAAAAATTTTATGGATAAATTGGATGTTGAGACTAAAGAGACAGAGGAACAATTACAAAAAACAGAGAGTACTATAACTAAATATAAGACTGAACTAGAAGAAATAAATAAAGCTATAGCGGCACTTAAATAAAATCCGTACTAATTACGTAATAAACAAACTATATACTTTATACACAAAAGCCCTCTTAAACAGAGGGCTTTTACTCTTATATAAGGGAATGTATTAGACTGCCTTCAATAATAGAAGCACCCCTATGCCTTAATACGTTTATTAAATCGGGACGCAAATTTCGCAATAATGATTATTAATAAGTTCAACTGTATATCGCTCCAAGATAGGTCTGGTTTCATCTAAGCTGAACTTTTGACTTTCCAACTCCAGGAATATTTCAGTCCAAGCCTTTTGAACAGCTTCTGCTGTATGATTTATTTTAAAAACAGCGTATCTTCCTCCACTAATGTTGCTTAAGTTTACTTCATCAGTGTTAACACAGAAATCATCAGGAAGAACCACACATGCATCGTAGCGACAATTTTCCGGCTTCACAAATGCAGGATTATCTTGGGCAATACCAAGGATAATAGATGTATTATTAAATAAATTATTTGATTTAACCCAATATTTAAATTTCTCCATTAGTTGTGAATTTGCAATACCATAAGGACCAATCTGTCTCATGTATGCAATTTTACAAGACGGTATTTTTTTAATTTCAGCCTTCATATTTTCTTCTCTTTCTTTTTAAAGTACATCGATGTCTGAAACCATCTTATAATGCTTTAAAATGATAAACAACTCCATTTTAAAAATAGTCAAATTAGCGCCTAATGCCCAAAGAGTAGGCTTATAGCGCCGCCTGCTCAACAATCATGTCCCGTTAGTTGAATAGTCTTCACCGTTATACTCTCATTAAGTAAAGTACGGAAAGTGATCATGCATAAAATGAGTCAAAGCATCCTCGATGTTTCTATGCAGGCTCATATATTGGAATAAGATATCCAAGGTGAGTACGGTTTTAGATTCCTCAATACTAATAGTCCAGGTTGGTGGCTCTTCAGAATTATAACTAAATTCCCTAATGATACCGTATGCTATACCTAGATCCTCTAGCCCGTTAATTATCTTGTGTAGAATCTGATCAATCTCGCCTGTCAGTTGGTCAATATGAATCTCACTCTGTTCCCAAGTATTTTTATCATTCCAGTTATCCATTGCCTATTAACCTCCATATGTCATTGATTAAGCCAACAAGTATGTAACAATTATCTCTATGTTGGTTTAACTATGTCACCCAACACTTTGGCACATCTAAAAATAGCTATTCATTTTCTTTACGCTTATATTCTATAATTCGCTGAAGAGAAATATGAATTGCCCTGAGATAACTTACTATGATTATAAAACCGATCACTAAAATAATTATGAGTAGATCCATAGGTAACTCGCTCCTAACTCAAACAAAAGATTATCCCCTATATTACCATAATTAGAGTTTTACTTCCTGTTATCTTGAAAACGTATGGTCTGTTTACAAATTTATTTTCACTGAACAATGTTTCCCTTTAAAATCCGCAGCGTTATAGCACTAGAACCAATTTAAGATATAAGTATGAAAGCCTCTGATAACTCAGGGGCTTATTTTGCGTACAAAGAAAGGTGAGATCGTAATGGATATACTTACAATTCACGGAGTAAGAGGATTTATTGATGGAAACGGCACGCCGCAATTGAATTTGGAGGATGTGGCTCGCGGATTAGGATTTACAGACAAATCCAAAAGTGCAGAGTATGTCAAATGGGATAGAGTGAGGCAGTATATATCGGATTTGAAGTTTTCGACAGAAGTGTCGAAAGATACTTTTATTCCTGAAAACATCTTTTATCGACTGGCAATGAAGGCAAGAAACGAAGTAGCCGAAGCATTTCAGGCCAAGGTAGCTGATGAAATATTGCCGTCGATCAGGAAGCATGGAATATATGCTACGGATAATGTGATTGACAATATCCTCAATAATCCTGACTTTGGAATTGAACTGTTGACTAAGCTCAAGGAAGAACGTGCTGCCAGAGTACAGGCGGAAAGAACAAATGCAATCCTAATGCATGTTAACAAAACCTATACTGCCACAGAGATTGCCAAAGAACTCGGATTTAAGTCAGCAATTGCTCTTAACCATGATTTAGGCAATCGAAAGATTCAATTCAGGCAGAATGACACATGGTTGTTGTATAGCAGATTTGCGGATTGCGGCTATGTTGAAATCAAACAAGAAGTTCTTGATAACGGAAAAGTGATATATCACCGTAGATTTACACAGTTAGGTCGTGAATGGCTTTTGAAAATTTATAATAAGGAGCAATCAAAGGCATCTGCAAACTAAAGGTGTCTTTTTTTTGTGTCTGAGGGAGGTGATGAAACCCGTGGCAAAAATAAAATCTACATTGGATATACAACTGGATCTAACCAGACCTGTTGAGGATTTGACTGAGGTCATTTCTGCTGTAATTGCTTCACAACCACATAAACGTAAAGAAATACTTGAGGGATTGGATATAGCAGTAGGAAATGCATTAGCAGAGATACAGGCCCAAGAGGAAAAGGATCAGAAAACAGACGATGATAGCTCAGGAAAAGTTTCCTGAACAAAGAGACGGGGGAAGCAAGGTGGATAAGTGGGAGGTTTTTAAGTTCAGCACTGCTTTAGGGAGCAGCGCTGTGACGTATTTTTACGGTGGGTGGTCGGGAGTATTGGGGGTGTTACTTGCTCTGGTCATCATTGATTATGTGACCGGATTATTTGCTGCTGGTGCAGAAGGTAAGAAGGGCACTGGACCCGGTTTAAAGAGCAAGATTGGTCTTATCGGTATCGCTCGCAAGGTATTTATTTTTGCAATGGTAGCAGTATCCCATCTGATTGATGGAGTCTTAGGCGATTCGCACCTATTCCGGGATGCGGTCGCCTATTTTTATATGGCAAATGAGCTTTTGTCCATTTTGGAGAATGGCGGCAGACTCGGCGCACCTATCCCGCCAGTGATCCGACAGGCCGTAGAAGTTTTGAAAAGTAAGAGTGGTAAGGAAGGAGAGAAGGAAGATGCAACGACGAAACAGCCGTAATGCAAGAGGGATCGACGTATCCCGATATCAAGGAAAGATTGATTGGAAGGCAGTCAAGGCGGATGGTATTTCATTTGCCTTCATTAAAGCAAGTCAGGGACAACGCTATGTTGATCCGACATTCATAACAAATGCCAAAGGGGCCAAGGAAGCAGGCGTATTGCTGGGAGCATACCATTTCCTAGATGCAACCAACGTTGACGCAGCAAAAGCAGAAGCGAAGCATTTTGCTGATGTGTTGGACCAGGTTGGAGGCGTTAAAACGTTGGATCTTCCTGCGGTAATGGACTATGAAAACAATCCTGGCAACTTGTCCAAAACACTTATTAGTGCTGTAGCGTTGGCCTTCTTGCTGGAGCTGGAGCGACTTACAGGACGCAAGCCCATTATCTATACAGGCAATGCGTTCGCAGCCAATTTTAACGCCTCATTGGGCAGTTACCCATTATGGATAGCCCGTTATAGTGATACTCGCGTCCCGAGCGACACGGTGACATGGAAACGGTGGGATATTTGGCAGTACAGCGATAGCGGCAAGGTAGCTGGAATAAGAGGGAACGTGGATATGAATGAGTATAACGGTACAGCGGACGAGTTGCGAACGCGGTTCACAAAACAGGCTGATGCATCAGATAAGGCGGGAACAGTCGCATCCGGTACGTTTATTGCAAATGGCAAGGAAGCGGGGAAAGCACTCCTGTATGGCTCCAGAACCTATGTACCTCTGCGGTCTTTGGCAAATGCCTTGGGCCTATCTTATCGTTGGGACAACGCCCGCAAGGAAGCCTATTTAAACAGGTCCAAGCTGCAAACTGTCCAACTTGTAGAGGGTACAGCATATGTGCAGCTCAGACCAATTGCTGATGCTTATGGGGCGGTAGTGTCTTGGGATTCAAAGAATAAAATCGCATCGTTGAAAACGAAAGGGGAAAAGTAATCATGCAAACAATTATCGAAACTGTACAGCCTTATGTTAATACCATTGTCACAGCCGCTGCGGGTGTGCTTACAGCATTTGTTTTAGGAGGTCTGAACAAACTCAAGACTAAGGTTAACGTATGGTTAGAGGCGCGTACAACGGCAGCACAGAGGGAAGTAATTCATAAGATCGCTGGGGAAGGATTTGCCTTTGCTCAAACAGCATTTAAAGAAGCTGGAGGAGAACGTAAGCTTCAGGAGGCTTTACAGTATGCTACATTCCGTTTGGCAGAACAAGGCATTACAGTGTCAGTTGTGGAGCTTCAAGCCGCGATTGAGAAGGCATATCTGGAGTATAAGACCAAAACAAAAGCGGTACTCGCTACTGAAGCACAGCCAAACGAGGAGGCAGCACAGGTAGCAGCTAAGGAAGCTGTATCTGGTCTGGCTGCAAAGCTTAATGATTTTTTGGCTCAAGCTACAGCAGAGGTAGCCAATACTGTTCCTGCTCAGGTGCAATCTGAACCTGGACCTATTTCAGCGCCGTTAGAAGCTGTTCAAATGCCTGTAACTACGGAGTAAGGTAAAGCAAATACCCTACCGCTTTTGCTGGTAGGGTAGCTTTTTTAATTATATATATCGTCTTCTGTTGTATCATACGATTTTTTGAAGCTAATTTTTTTCTTTTTTATATATATTATTATTGCTAAAAAGGACAAGGGAATTGGAATATAGGTTCCATAAATATTTATAAGTTCTTTAGAGAAAGGTGTAAAAGACAACACAATAAAAGAAACTACACAAAATAATAAATAGAATAATAATAGTCCTACTAATAAATTTATAAGTTGAAATATGTTAACTAAAAGACCCTCTTTGTTTAGGTACCAACCAAGAAAAGAAAAAAGAGAGCCGAACAGGGCAGCGAGTGACAATCTTATAATGTAACTTAGCCATACTACATCAGTATACGAACTGAAATAAATACCTAAAGCTCCTCCAACAACAGCACCAAAAATTCCAACTATTGTAGTAAGTGATAAACCGTTCATATTTGCAGTTCCTTTCTCAAATAATCAACCTTTTTAATATCCATAGATTACAATGTTTTTGATATAGTCTATCAGGTCTAGGAAATTTTTTCTATATATATTCACAATATAGACCATACGAATTATACTGATAACAACACATAAGGAAGCACCATTGTGCAATTTAAACCCATAGGGGCACTTTACTGACTCAAGTTGGTGGGGTGTCTTTTATTTATGAAGCCTTAAATTTATTTTCCAGAAAATTCTTGACAAATTCATCTGTGGTAAATTATAGTAAGCCTATATCTGAGAAAAGGGGACTTATTATGAAGAAAATGTTTATTTCATTATTTTTAGGAGTGCTTATAACAACTGGTTTATCTGTATCAAGCTTCTCTTCTTTTACATCAGTTGCTGATGCAAAACCGCTTAGGTATACAGTTACTCTTCATCCGAATGAGACTTATCAATTAGGATATGGTCCAGGTTATTGGTACTACATGGGGAGTGGAAAATCAAATGATTTTACAGTATCCCCAAGAGGGCTTATTAAAATATATCCAGACCCAGAAAATATTTCTGTTGGAGATGGAGCATATGCTGGTGAGATATCGACTGTTGATAGATTTGGTGGTGAAGTGGAAACAGTAACGATTAGAATTAAATACTAATATTGTATCTAATAACTCTTATTTTCGTTTATAAACAATTTCACACGTAAGAAAACAACGCTCTTCAATCTGAAAACATCGGTGACACCCTACTGGCTAAGCTGGTGGGGTGTTTTTACGTTTAGGGAGGTTTACATATGTTTAGATGGATTTTCACCGTACTAATTACAATCCTATTAGCTGGCTGCAGCGTACAACAAGACGTTGTAAAGACCACTAAGAGCGACCCTGTAGCCGTTCCGGTAACGCAGGTATCTGCCGATACGGTCAAGCTGGAGTTTCCGTCAGAGCGCTATCCCGAGACAGCCCAGCACATAAAAGAGGCTATAGCATCCGGGAAGTCACCAGTATGCACTATTGACCGTGATGGAGCCGATCATAACCGCGAACTGTCCCTAAAGGGTGTACCCACCAAGAAGGGTAAGGATCGAGATGAATGGCCTATGGCGATGTGTGCAGAAGGTGGAAAGGGCGCGGATATAAAGTACATAAGCCCGAAGGATAATCGTGGAGCTGGATCGTGGGTAGGTCACAAGTTAGACGACTACGCTGACGGAACAAAAGTTGAATTTATCGTTAAATAGTGAAAAGCCTAGCTAAACCACTGAGGTTAGCTAGGCTTTTGCTAGACACTAAGTATGGCAACATTGTATTCATAAAGTGTCTCGGATATAACTCCAGATACTCCCCTGCTTGAGGTTGGTTAGTTAATGTCTCCTGTGAACTGACCAGTAGTACCCCAAGCTTCGCCTTCAACGTTGTTACCGTTCGCTCTGAATTGAATTACATATTTCCCTGAAGGCATTCCATTAGGGAATGAATTAACGCTAGTCCACGTTAATGAGTCTCGTTTACCAACAGTTTTATAGACATATTCTTTCCCGTTACCCTGCAAGCTCCAAGTGAGATTTGATGTTCCTGTATTCTGAACTCTAATCCTTACATGTCCATAACCTTTCTCAACAGTTAATTCCATCGTTGGACTTGTCCCACCAAGAACCTCATGTACCTCTTGGCCAGTTTTTTGGATAACTATACCTCCGTGATCCTTCGAGAATGTAACCCCCGTAACTGGTGCGGCAGAAGCAGCTACAGGAGCTACTGCCATTAGAGCCAAAGCACTTGTAAGGATAATTGCTGTGTTTTTAAAGTTCATCAAAAACCGTCCTCTCGAATGGTATAATTTGTACTAATAACCAATCATACCACAGAAAAAGGAATAAAATGTACATTATTATTAACAAAATGGTAACAAACCATTAATATTCGAAAATACATATTTCATTTAAGTATTGCATGACATATATTTCAAAACTTATTGACAACTGTTAAATTATGGACAACAATAGAATGCAATAATAAAAAGTTTTGGAATTTCTGTGTGGAAGGTGGATATGATATGAAGCATACACCTACGATTAGAGCAGAATTAGACAGATACCTACAACAAGAAGGATTGAGTTTAACACAATTTGGTCATATTGCGGATATGAATAGGGGAGCAGTAAGTGCTATTGTAACAGGAAATAAGCCTTTGTCTATTAAACAACTGGATCGAATTACTGAGGCTATGGGTTTGCCAGAAGGCCATTTTTACGCTTGTTCGTGGAAAATTACATCATCGAGCATCCTCCAAATATGAGGCGAATCGAGCCATTTTTGTTTCGCTGTGCGGAGTTGGACAAGTTGGATGCGATCCGTCGAGTGGTGGGAGCCATCATGGACAATCTACTGTATTCACCCAAACTATTTGAAATTGCAGAAGAATTGTTGGCGCAGGGAAGACATGCGGCTGCATTGCTGCTCTATGAGGGGGTAGCTGAAGCGGAAAAATATCAACATTCTGAACGTTTGGCAGTCTGTCAATATCGCATATTCACGATTCAGATTGGAGACGATCAAAGCCGGAATCTTAAGGCTGCCACACTATTTGAACCCTTCGTGGAACGCCTAGATGAAATAGATCAGCTTGACGCGTTGAAGGATTTAGCTAACGTGTACAGGTCTTTGCGTAAATGGGACAAGGTTGACGAAATAGCTAAATTAATGAGAGCTAAAGCGGAAATTCAATATAATTTGAAACACGAACACAAGAGTCGGGAATGTGAATCTACTAACAAGCTAACGCGTCCTCTGTTTGTGTACATTTCTTATGCTGACCTGCTGTGTGCAGGTGTCTGTGAAGCCAAAGGCGATTATCAGCAAGCTCTACAATATACATACGCCTATGCGGATTTAGAGTGGGTTAGAGAGATGGACGAGGATACACTATATTGGATTAATTTATTCAAAGGTTGGGCGCAAGCTAACGCTGTCGCAAATAAGCTTTTATCTGGAGATATAAACGCCTTATATGATTATGTTGAATACATTGGTGCACCATCAGATACATCTGAACAAGATAAAGTTGCCCAACTGTTGAACATTATGATGACGGCAAACCGATACCAGATAGACGTAAGTGATATACTTCAGCGTTTTGAAACGGATGTTAATTCACTTTTGCAATTTCCGCAATCTAATGACATATATACGAAACAAGTTATACCAGAACAGTATGCACGTTTGAGTTATGAATTAGCTTATTATCATTTATATCGAGGTACATACGACGATGGCTTCAAATACTTGATGTATTCAATGGTAAGTTATCATACACTAAATAATGAGACTTATTTTATAAAATGTATGGTGTTGTTTGAGCGTTATCGAGCTTATGCAGTATCCGAAACCAAGGCAGCATATTTAGAATTTATTGAAAGGGTGTGGATAGCTGATGTTAAGAAAAATGGCGCTATTGATTGTCGCAGCTAGTTTTTTGTTTATCGTGACTATACCTGCTCAGACTCATAGCCACCATCAGAATATCGTACTTTTCGATCAACAAGGAGGGGCTTAAACGTAAGCAAATAAATTCCCCGCTAACCTTAATTGCTTGGCGGGGAATTTTTTACTTGCAGGAATTTACCACCATGCGCCGAATGAATTACTGAGGTGATAGCATGAACCATACATATAAAGTATTAAAGTCGGATATCGAACTATTTGGAGCTGCATTAAGCCAGGTGAGAGTATATGTTGTACAGCCGTTAGGTGAGGATTTTATATCGGTTATAGACTATGGTGGCACTATAGAAAAGTTTTCGCCTGATTCGGTTAAGATTGCTGGGGTGTATTATATACGGAATCAATTTGAATTTAGAGTAGATGTGAAAAAGGACTCCACTGGTATGTAGCCAGAATGGAGTCCTTCGTACTGTTTATTTAGTTGAGTATTCGCTTACTTCAAATGTAAGGATTTTATTGAATATTACGTAATCATTGCGACTGCTAAAAGGGCCTATGTTATTTTTATGTTTATTAATTGCATAAGAAGCTGTGCCTGAACCCGCTTGTTTAGCCTCATACCATGCAATAAAATCATTAACTTCTTTCATACTCAGGTCAAACTCTTTTTCAAGACCAGTATCCATAGTGACAACTAAGATTGCGCGTTCACCGGTTGGCTGTTCTGGGCCCGGAGTAGGTGTGGGGTCGGGTGTAGGTGTAGGATCTGGAGTTGACCCTGGATCTTTACTATAAAAGAAGTCGAATTCGCTAATATTAATGTCTTCGCCACTAAGCGTATACAAAGTGACAAATCTAACACGTTCTAACAATTTTTCATTTGGAAGCTTCGTCAGTTCTCCATTACCAACGTTGGTTTCTAATTGGTCTATATAGCCTGTGTCTCGGTCGTAGAAACTAATTCTTAAACTTTTATAATCACTTTTAAGCTTATATGAATCAATAGTTCTATCTGTACCTAAATCAATCATAATCATCTTATCTTTAGGAAGTAAGTAGCTTGTTTCTTCATTGTTATCTGTTATAAGCGTTGTATTTGCTTTGCTTACATGCGGTCTTCCTATAAAATAAGTATTAGGTACCATTGCAACTACATTTTTTCCGTTGGCATACCCTCCAGTATAGGCACTCACTGATGACAATGGGAGAAAAATAGTAATAAGTAAAGTGAAGCATAAAATTATATTGAGCTTTCTTTTCATGTATAAGTCCCCTTTTTGTTTATTTGCTCAGTAATCATACAAAATTGAAAAAGGGATGTCTAAACATTAATGTCTATATATTCAAAAATAAGTTTAAATGTGGTTTTTAATTTCTGGAGTAATGAGCTCTGCCCGAAAACTGGTATGAGTTCTTTTTATTATGTGACAATATACGCGATACTTCGACATTTCTCCCAATATAGTATTGAGAAGATTAAATACTATGGAGGTGTCATATGATAAAAGGAATCGCAAAAGGATTAATCGTATTTTTGTTGGCAGCTATTTTTTCTGCTCAAGGTGTTTATGCTGAACCGGCAGTAATCAGTCAACAAGCAGTAGCTGGGTATACGTTGGAGTTTCCAAGTTCACGCTACCCTGAAACAGGGGGACATATTAGAGATGCCATTGCAGCCGGACATTCCGCAGTATGCACGATTGACAGGGATGGAGCCGAGGAAAATAGGAAGGAGTCGCTCAAGGGCTATCCGACGAAAAAAGGATATGACCGCGATGAATGGCCGATGGCAATGTGTGCAGAAGGCGGTGCAGGTGCTGATATCCGATACATAACGCCTAGTGATAACCGGGGAGCAGGATCATGGGTAAGTCATCAGTTAGATAAATATGCAGACGGAACTAAGGTAAGATTCATAGTGAAATAAAGATAAGGACTCAACCAGTATAGAAGCTGGCATGAGTCATTTTTAATATCCAATAAAAAATAAATATGCAAGAATATAGAACATATTTATAGATTAGCAAGTTTATGTTTAGACATGATTCGAGGAATATATTACCGTAGTATCTGTTATAGAGATTACTTAGGGGGAATATTTGTGAGTATTCGTTTTACAAAAAAATTTGGTATTTTGTTCGGAGTTCTTTTGTTTGTAATGATCACGTTTTTTAACTCAAGTTCTTACGCAGCTTCAGTAGGACAAAGGCTTGCTGAACGAGAAGAAGGATGGGAACGTTATGATGATGGGAATAAGAGTATTAAGTACCTTGGATCGTGGGTAGATGATTATTCTGGGGATGAATACAACAGCACTTCAAAATGGACGAGCCAATCAGGAGCGCAGATTAAGTTCTCATTCTATGGAACAAAACTGAGACTAATTGGTACAAGATATCCAGATAGGCCAAATAATGTGCAGATTACAATAGATAATGTTAATGAAGTTTTTTCTCAAAGTGGACCGTTTTCAAGACAAAATCTAACATTTGAAAAAACAGGACTATCAGAAGGAAGGCATAATGTAACAATTACTGTTCCACAGTTTTCCGGTGTCTATGATTTGGATGCAATCGATATTGATAAAAATGGAAAATTGTTGGATGTTAATACTGCCACTAATCTCAAAGCAACAGCTGGAGACAGTCAGGTTACTTTAAAATGGGATAAAATTGAGAACGCAGAAAGCTATACAGTCAAGTACGGAACAGAATCAGGCAAATACACTGAAACCGCCACAGCTACTAAAGATGTATACGGCAACTTCGTTATCCCCGGCCTGACCAACGGAACAAAATATTATTTTGTGGTCAGTGCTAAAGTGAATGGCGTCGATTCTGAATACTCAAATGAGGCTTCTGCCACTCCACAAGGAGGTGGAGGCGAACAACCTGATCCTGAACAACCTTCAGGCAACCGTGCCATTCTGGTAGTCACCATGACAACTGGTTTGGAGAAAGAATTCGACCTGAGCATGAAAGAGGTCAATGACTTCATTTCATGGTATGAGGGCAAACAGGCAGGTTCAGGATCTGCTTCATATGCTATTAACAAGCACGATAACAATAAAGGCCCATTCAGCAGCCGTAAGGATTATATGCTGTTTGATCGTATCCTTACGTTTGAAGTAAGTGAATACTCTAAATAAATTAAAAGCTCTGCTAACCTTCATTGGTTGGCAGAGCTTTTTACTATTTTATGGACCAATGAGGAGAGACTTCATTAGAATAACGGATGATGTTCTTCTTTATATTATTTTTTTTCTCCAAACAAGCTATAGAACAACAAGGAGCCAGATAACATAAATATTAGGCTAAGACCTGAAAATAAATAATTTTCTACCAAGTAATAAATTATAACCAAAAATGAAGGAAGGAAAGCAAAGAAAAAAATATCACTTTTAAATGCTAATTTCAGACCTCTTACAAAAATTAATGAAAAGTATATTCCTAGTAGAAAATATAGAATCCATTGATATGTTAAATATGGTTGGTACTTAAAAGTAATGGACATTTGTTCTTGGAAATAATATTCAGAATTTTTAATTAATTTTACAAAAATCACAAAACCAAGAGTCCATACAATTTTAAACATTATTTTCATTAATTTTCCTCCAATGTATTGCTATTTGTATATTTTTACTGTATAAATAATATCATATCATACATTAGGAGGAAAATTAATGAAAAAAAAGCTAATTATCATGTCGATTGTAACTGCTCTATTATCAGTTCCATCTTTTGCTTTTGCAGATTCAAATGATGCAAGTGCAGAAAAAACAGCTACATATCAAGTTAACCAAGCTACAAATGTGGATGAAATCATTACCCGTGCTGAAAGAGGAATCACCGATTTGGATATTGGAGATACTGTTACAGAATCTACTTACACTATTGATGGACAAGATTTTAATGTTAAGACTTACAAAACTGCTAAGTTGGTTGGTAATGAAGTTAACAGATCGTTCAGTACCCTCAACACAAAGCAAAGTAATGAAGCTAATATTTATGCTGTTTCTGCGGCAGCAGTCTATACCAGTTCAAATTATGAATCAAAATCAGATGATAGTTACTCAGTGACTACTTATTCTACTATCTATATTTTAAAAGAAAATATAGATGAAGGAGTCTATGCCAGCCTAACACGCGTAACTGGAGGATGGAAAATTAATGACTATACTACTCCGGTTTCAATTGGATTTAAAAGATATCGAATGGGGCAAAATGGAGTTAACAGAAATGGCTCAACATTTGATCAAAATGTTAAAGCCATAGCTATAACAAATCCTGGACCAAACACATTTGATCAAAATGTAAACTATGGATGGCAACCAGTAGCTTTAGGTCAGAAGGATTTTCTTAAAGCCTTAGTAGGGGTAACAACAGAAGCAGACATAACCGTTCATGGAAAATCTTCGAAGCTGGTTTTAAGTAACACTTACAACTACTAAGATATTTACTTTCCCTGTTGGCGAATTGCTAGCAGGGCTTTTTTACGTCCTTTATCAAGTTGAAAATATGTTTACTATTTAATATTTTTCGTATATATTAATATTTGGAAAATATTTTTCACAAATTTTTCCTACGAAACTAGATTGAATTAACAGAGGAGATTATTTCAATGAGTATTTCATTAAGAATAGAACGCAAATCCGGTGGTGAGCCAATCGAGTTTGAAAAGGGTGAAATCACTGGCTTTACTTATATGAATAATAGTTCCATGAACCTTTTAGCTAAGTCTACAAACTTGGCTCATTCACTACATATTCGAAGCAAAATTCCGCTTCATTCACTTCCTTCAGTTATAGACAATGCGGATAATTCCAACATGCTGTATACATGGGCAAATACAGAATATAAACCTGATAGTGAGGATTACTATCGCAAATGTAATATCCAAATCGTTAGAAATGAAAACACAATCCGAGATATTACGTTTACACACGCTTATGTAGTTAAGTATCAAGAACAGATTGATACCAGTAAAGAGATTCTTGAGTTTGAACTTGTTTTAAAACAAAAAGAAGATCAATTGGGAAAAATTCAGTACAGTCCTCAGTTAGAACCTAAGGAAACAAGAGAAAAGGATCAGTCTGATGTCTCGCAAAAAGTACTGGAAGGTTCATATAGTAAGAATATGTTAGTGTATGCAGGAAATATTACTTTTCCGTTTGAAAATCCTATGGTAGAACTAGAAAAGACTTGGGTACGAGGCGTAGAGAAGGTAAAAGATTCGACAGACACTGTAATACATTATCCTGATCGTAAAGCATTTACATTAGTAGCTGTTCCTATAGCTCGAAAAAAGTACGGGGACATCACAGCCAATTTACTTAAACATTCACTTGATTACAAACCAGGAAATTTAAACTTTAACGAATGGTCATACGAGGCGCAGCAAGTTAAAAAATCTAAAGAGCACATCGCCATAGTTAATGCCGCAGTCAAAAAAGCTAACGCTAATAAAGTTAAAAGTTTTTCATATAATGGATCTGAGGGGCTAGAAAGTAATAGAGATTTATATAATGCTTTTCACAACATGTATTATAAAATAAATGGAGATTACGTTCATGGGCAATGGAAAATTACTGCAATATATTATGATGTATATAATTTCGAATATAATTTTAAACAAATGTTTACTGGGGATAACAAACTTGGTTGGGCTGCGGCCAATCTAACAAACTTAATGGAATCATGGGGAACGCTCAATGAGTATACATCTTATGTTACAGTAACTGATTTAAGAAAAGCTTGGAAGTAGGTATGAATTGCAGATGAAGCGTAGATACATCATTATCTTGATTGCTATACTAGTTACAACTACTACTCTAATTTTCCTGGTGAATTTTGGAGATAATACGAAGTATAAATACCCATCAGGCAAAGATACCGTAGAATATTTTGGTGACGGGACTTTTCAAATTTTGAGAGGGGGGCCGCAAGACCCTTTAATACTTTATAATCATCTTGCTGATCCACTGGAAAAAGCTGTTGATAATATTGTGTCATATAAGATAAAAAAAAATATCGTATATGTGGTTGGGGAAAATGGCTTCATTAAATTAGATTCAAGTACCAACACGTACGAGCAAAAGAAACGGATTACCGACTTTACTTCCAAAGATAGAGAGATATTTAATAAGTTAATGGAAAAATAGAAGCAAGTCTCCGGACCTATCTAGGGCTTGTTTGTGGTATAATCTGGATTGTGCGACAAAACGGCTATAAAGGGCGGTCGGCTAATCTCCCGGAAGGGAGGTGACGCCATGGAAGTTAAAGATACGCTGATGTTGATGATTCAATTCGCAACGTTGGTGATTCTGATACTTTCTTTCCATAAACGGAAATAGACCGCCCTGGCGAGGATACGGTCTATTTCTGGATCAAACCTCAATTGCTGACCGCTCTTATAGCGGTAAGTCGTACAGGGAAGCGGTGGTAGCCGTTCCCTTTTTCTATTCTTATGTTATCATATTCATTTTATACAGGCAATGGAATTACCTCTGTTGACAATAGTCATAATGATTATAGAAATATTAAAACCCCGAATTGTTCGGGGATGTTTTTATTCAAGACCAGATTGTGCTTTTGTATCTAGTTTATTACCTACGAATAAGAATCTGGCATTACCTCCAAATCCACCTTCATATGAATATATTACAATATAGTCCTCATCGCCTTTTTCACCAGACTCTGAAACAGCCTCCCCAGGACCACCTATAATCTTTGCTACTTGCTCATAAGTCATTCCATTTTTAATTTTGTTATATTTAGCTTTAGTAATGAACCCTGGGTTTTGCGAGTCAGTTACTGTACGTCCTTCTATTTTTCCGTTGTAAAGTTTCCAGTTAGCTTGCCCCTTAACACCACGGGAACCGAGTTCACCTTTAAAGTTAACTATATCCCCTTGAGTAAGGCCATTTAGTTCTGAACGATCAGAAACCTTTACAACGACTACATCTGCGAGTTTTTCCTTTCCTTCACTGATTTCTGACCAAGATTCACCGTTGTAGTCTGATGGGTTACCGTAAACATAGAGACTACTTGATCCAGCTTCAATAACAACTCCTGTCCATGAAACAACCTCGTTTCTCACACTATCAAATACTTCTCCTTGTTTTGATGCTGGTAGTGCATAGAAAGTGGACGTAAACTTATCAAAAGGAAGCGATGTATCAATTAATGCTTTTTTAGCATTCGCCTCTTTTTGTGCCGACGCAGCTGGGCCTTCTTTATCAGGTGAAATGACGACCTGTTGGGTAACAGGTTCAATTTGTTTTTGATTGTCCATCGTTGATATTCCGATTATAAATACCAGGATTGAAATCACACCTAGAATAAATGGCTTTTTTGCCTTCCCGTTTCGTTTTATTAAAGCAATAGTCCACCAAATAAAAAATACAATAAACGCCAATAGAGCAATTAAAGCAATTACGACCATTCATAAACCCCTATTCTATATTATTTTGTCAAAATTAGTCTATCAGACCTAGGAATATTTTTCTAGCAAAAAAGTTTTAGATACACCATGCAAAAAGCCTTGTCTAGAACGTATGTTCGGAATATAATTTCTACATAACACATCAGGAGGCTGTATACATGGGAAAGAAACTTGAGGGCAATGGATTATGGGAAAGCAGTCGGATAATCATCCCTGAACATAAGGAAGCATACCTAAAGCTTATGAAAGATCGCCAACGGCGTGGTAAGCCTGAACTTGATGATCAAGAAATGCAGCTAATTGAGCAGGTGCTCATAGTTTCTTACAACACACGTCAACCTATATCGATAGTGGTTTTTAGTCCGTTCGATGACGAAGAACTCACAGGTGTAATCACGTCTATAAATACTGCTCGCAGGGAAGTAAAACTGTTTCGTGGCGAGGATGATTTTAGTTGGATCAAGTTGGAGGATATCATTTTAGCAAGTATCTAGCAGATAAATCTAGAGAATAACAAAATGTTCGTGCGATTTTTGTAATAAAAGTATATATATTGGAAAATGTTCATGGTATATTTATCCTAGAACTAAATACCTAGGGGGATATCATGAAAAGTAATGGAAAGGGAAAGATCATAGGAATTATCTTTGCAGTAATTGTAGCTGTTGCGATTATTAAGTATTTAGGATTGCTTATTATCGCAGGGGGACTTGGTTATTGGGGGTATAAAAAATATCAGAATGCTAAGAAAGAAAATCGGAAGAGTAAACTAGCAATAGTTTTATTTTCACTTGCCGGGGTTTTCTTTTTAGCGTTCATAGGGAATCTAACGAATGTTAAGCAGCAGGAATTAGCGAATAAAGCACCAGATGTTCCAGCTAAAGTAGAACAAACTTCTGTGGTACCTACTACACCAAAATCTGAGCAAACTTCAAACATTGTTTCTACCTCAGCATCTAACGAAAAGGCGGATTCTGAACAACCAAAACGTATTTCTATAACTTTAATAGCGGGAACGGATGGAGATACATTTAAAGCATCAGTTCAAGGGAAGGAGGAAAAGATTCGACTACTCCTAGTAGATACGCCAGAAAGCGTAAAACAGGGTACACCAGTCCAACCGTACGCAAAAGAAGCTTCGGCTTTTACGCTGAAGCAATTAAAGCAGGGTAATCTTTCCCTAGAGCTTGATGTTTCAGAACGAGATAAGTATGGTCGTCTACTTGGTTATGTATGGGTTGGAGATAAGATGTTGAATGAAATGTTGATCGAGAAAGGTTATGCTCGGGTTGCCTACATAAATCCTCCAAACGTTAAATATGTCGATCAATTCAAGGAGATTCAAGCTACTGCTCAAAAGAGTGGAACAGGAATCTGGAGTATTGAAAACTATGCGCAAGAAGATGGATTCAATCAGAAGGCAGCTCAAGAGGTAACAGCCAAGGCTGAATCACCAAAAAGTGACTCTAGCGAGAAAGAGTCTAAGCCGAAAGTTGCTACTCCTAAAAAAGAAGTTGTTCAAGATTATTCAGAACCAAAAGAGTCATCAAGCGATGTGTACTATAAAAACTGCTCTGCGGTTCGTGCTGCTGGCGCCGATCCAATCTATGAAGGAGAACCAGGTTACAGTAGAAAGCTGGATCGTGATGGTGATGGTATAGCTTGCGAAAGATAAAAGAGGGTGAAATATGATGGATTTGTTAAAATTCGTACCTAATTCAAGACTTCTTCTTTGTATTGTCGCTATTTTTTTTATAATAATTAGAGCAGTAGATTTTTTTAAGTCAACAGATTTGCAGAAGTATTTTGAAGTCAGCAGATTAAGGACTACAAGATGGATTATTAGTGAGGCTTTAATATTTATTTTCAGTACGTTGTTTATTGCTATGGTATTTGATGCAAATAGATATAGCTTATTATGGGAATACATTGCTGTTATACTTCTTTATATATACACTAGTTGTGTATATGATGTTTCAATACCTAAAATCGAAATTAAATTATTTAATCTTTTTAGGCCTATCTTTAAAAGCCAGAAGAATTTCAAAATAACATTGTCGCTTGTACAGATATTTTTGGTGGGATTACTATATGCCCAATTAATCGCAACATCTTCAATTTTTATTACTGAATATTATGGTTTAAAAGAGAACAGTATTTTTTTAATTCATGCCAAATTTTACGACGAATCTCATAATTCGGCTAATGCAATTATTATCTTGTATGCTGCTCTATATATTCTTGCACGCGTGTATACAGCATATCCAATAAAAATTTTACAGATATACAGCAAGCCAAAGAATAAGTTTAATATTAAGATTACTGGTATACCCACATTAATGGAGGAAATGTACCTAGATAGCTCTCTCAATAGTAAGTTCTTAGTGTTTGAAAAAGAAAAAAATTCGAAAGTCATTATTAATGTAGATAAAATAGATTATATAGAAACTTCTAAAAATTCAAAACTTCTTTAGCAATTTAGTGAATCAAAATAAAGGTACTTACCAACTTAAATGGTATGTGCCTTTATTTTCTGTATATTTGAGTAGTTACCCGATATATAGATCACATGAAGGATGCGTGAAAACCTCTGGGCGAAAGTGTGTTAGCTAAATTTATAACTCGCGTTGGCTTGTCAAGTCGTTAACATATAATAAATTAGTCTTGAATAGTCGTTACGATTCCGTTCTCGAAATAGATGTATTTGTAATTATCATAGACCCATTGTTCACTTATGCCATATGCAGTTGTGGTTTTGTTTACGTGTGTTGGCAGTCCCCATTTAGAATCCATTACTTCCTGTTCGGTCATACCGATTTGGGGAGCAAGTTTTTCTGGTGGAATATCATCGTAGTTACCGATCTTCGTATATGATTTGGAACCAAAGTAAGGGTCCTTATCCTTTTCGATTAGCTTATCGTTTTTGAGATAATATACTGTACCGTTGTCGTCGTGCATTTCTTTCCCTACGAGGGCTGTTGACCAGGTGTAGGTGCTTTCATCTTTTAAACCATAAAATAACACCTTGGTTACTACTCCATTTTTAAAGGTCAGCTTTCTATATCCATCATCATCTCTCCATATACCTTGAAAATGGTCTAATAAGAAAGCTTGAGCCAGATACTTCTCTGAGTCTTGATAGTCACTATGGGCAGTGAATAACTTTATTGCTTGTTGAAAGTTGTATGCATTGAATTGCTTTAGGCCTTCTTGGTAGTTTGCTTCCTGCAACAAATCAGATGAATCTTTATATTCTTGGATTTGTTCAAGTAATTCAATTGCCGAAGCGTAGTTATCCTGGGAGAAATTTTGCTTTGCCAGTAAGTATGTTGATTCTGTTTTTAGCTTGACACTATCTTTGTAGTTGACTAAATTGATAAACATTTCAATAGCCTTTTCGTATTCTTTAGTTTTTAACAGGTGTTGTGCCTTTAGATATTTGGTTTCATTAATCAACTCATCGGAATCTTTGTACCCATCCAAATTAGTGAAGGCTTGAGATGCTTTGTCAAATTCACCGTTATTCATTAATGACTTGGCCTGAATATAACTGATATAGGGAGCTGCAATTAAATAGCCTACGATAATAAGACATAAAATAAGAAATGGAGCAATTGAAATAATAATTTTCTTCCTATAGCTGATTTTCTTAGGAATCGAACCATCATTCCTAATTTCGGATGTTTCTTCTTGCTGAGCAATATTGATAGTTATTTCCTTTCCGCAATAATTGCAGAAGACGCTTTCTTTGGGTATTTCTTTCCCACATTTATCACAGCGCATTCTTTGTACTCCTACCTTTCTTGAAACTCTGTCGCTTCATAAAAAGTAGTCTATCAAACGTAGGAATATTTTTCTAGGTCTAATTACATGGGGATAATTAAGATAACCTGTCTAAAAAATAAAATGTAACGAGGTGATGCATAGATGCATATTGAATTTATTACATCTGATTCTACTGATAAATTACGAGCCGATTGTTATGAATATATTTATACAAAAATATGGAAGTATACAGTGTTACAGACTTATATGTAAGAATTTCAACGGAAGAACAGACTTAGCAAGATCAGCTAGAAAAATCATCGTTTGAAATTGCAGACTAATGATAATGATAAAAAGCATGACAATGGTTTTTAGGAAATTTCTTTGGAGACATGCTTAGTAAAACAATCAGACATGTAATTAGGTGAATTGTAAAGAAGCCTTACTGGCATATGCCAATAAGGCTTCTAATCATTACCCGCAAGTTACCCGCAAAAAGGTTTGTAGATCGTTATTTTTTCTTGTAGATGTAACTAGCTCAAAAATCGCAAAAACCCTTTACCCTTGCGGCTTCAACTCGCTTCCTGTATGCTTGTGTAGATAACGACTTATATATGTTCTATATTTGAGGTGGATTAACATGAACAGAATTTATCTGGATCATGCCGCATCGACTCCTATGCATCCTGAGGTTGCGCAGACTATGATGGACATCATGACCGGCCAATTTGGCAACGCTTCGAGCGTTCATGCCTTTGGTCGCGATGCCAAGCGCACCGTCAGCGCTGCTCGGGATGCCGTTGCGGCCTCTTTGGGCTGCAAGCCTGAAGAAATTATATTTACGAGCGGAGGGACAGAAAGCGATAATCTGGCCCTGTTTGGGACGGCTACGGCAGACGGCCGTACTTCCGGGCATATGATTACAACCGCAGTTGAACATCACGCAGTGCTTCATGCTTGTGATGAGCTGGAAAAAGCGGGGTATGAGGTGACTTATGTCCCGGTCAACGGTTTTGGACGCGTGAACCCTGCGGATATCGAGGCTGCCATTCGACCGGACACTTTTTTGATCAGCATGATGTATGCCAACAATGAGGTGGGCGTCATTCAGCCGATCTCAGAAGTAGGGCAGATTGCGAGAGAACATGGCATTGTATTCCATGTAGACGCGGTTCAGGCTTTCGGTCATATATCCATCGACTGCCGGAATCTCCCGATTGACTTACTGAGTGTGTCGGGTCATAAGATTAACGGACCACAAGGGGTGGGTGCATTATATATCCGTCAGGGTACACGCATTCAGCCGCTAATGCATGGGGGTCTTCAGGAGAAGAAACGCCGTGCCGGAACAGAAAACATCGCTGGTATTGCGGGTCTGGCTAAAGCCGCAACTCTTGCTAATGCTTCCATTGAGGAGCGTGAGGCGCACGATACAGTTCTTCGTCAGACATTGCTTAAAGGGTTGGAAGACACTCTGGGTAGCCAAAATTTTGTGATTAACGGTGACCCTGAACATTCTTTACCTAATGTCCTCAATGTTAGCTTTCCGGCCATTGGTACAGAGACCATGCTGATGAACCTTGACATGGAAGGAATCGCAGCAGCAAGCGGATCAGCCTGTACTTCCGGATCTCTAGAGCTATCGCATGTATTGCAGGCGATGGATCTTCCTGAAGATGTTTTACATTCAGCGATTCGGTTTAGCTTCGGATTGGGTAATACTACGGAAGAAATGGAATACACGGCCAAGAAAATTGAAACCATATGGAAGCGGCTACGTACTAGGTACTAGGGATTTCTCCGCATTTTAATAAGAAGGGAGGGGCGGTTTTCCATTTCATTGCATGAACGGAAGCAAGGTCTGACAGGCATGTAGGAAAATGACCGCACCTTCGTTCGGATTGCAGAATGAGGAGGTACCCTATAATATGAAGCTTCAAGATATGATCGGACTTGCCGTTTTCGATGTGGAGGACGGGAAGCAGATTGGCAAAATACATGACTTTATGGTGACAGCTGATTGGCGAATCACAGGGATCGAGTTGGAAGGAAAAGGGCTTTTTTCTTCTCACGTGAAAATGGTTGCTTGGGATGACATCGTTGCTTACGGTGAGGATGCGATCATGATTCGCAATCAGCAGGCTGTCCGTAAAACGGAGGCCCATGATATACAACATACGTACTTGCTTGGACCCGGTAAACTGAAGGATCTATCCGTGCTAACAGAGGAAGGGCTTATGCTCGGGCACATCTCGGATGTTTATTTTGACCAGGAAATGGGCAATAACATAATAGGCTTGGAAATCAGCGATGGTTTTGTATCGGATATTATAGAAGGGCGGAAATGGCTGCCCTGCACCGAAGATATGTCCATCGGGGAAAATGCCGTTATGGTTCCCCCGTTAAGCGAGCAGCGTCTGGAAAAAGCCATATATTCTGTTAATGGATAGGGTGAGTTTATTGAGATGTCCGAATTGTAATTCCAAAGATATCGGCAAAATCGGCTCCCATCAATTTTATTGCTGGGGATGCTTTATCGAACTTCAGGTGAATGGTGAAAAAATGTCTGTCTACCAAGTGGAAGAGGATGGAACGCTCAGTTCGCTGGACGACCTATTCTTTGGAGACGAGATGGCACAACAGGACTTGCCGCAAATTCATGCTTCTTCCTAAGCTTGACACCGAAAGTGGACAGGCTGCTTACTAAGAGGTGTGGCTACATACGGCTTAGTAGGTTGGATAACGCTTGATAAAAAACAACGAAGAGGGTGCCCCGAACGGCCATATGGCCGTTCGAGGCACCCTCTTTTGTATATCATATTTATGAAGATGGTTAGTTTTACAATTTAAAGCGTTTGACCTCTTCCAATAGAAGATCAGCGTGAGAATCGAGTTTGGCAGAAAGGTCGGCAATATTGTTCATGGCATGACCTTGTTCTTGTACAGAAGAAGCCACTTCCTCTGTAGATGCTGCACTTTGTTCAGAAACAGCGACAACGCTGGAAATGACGTCGGAAATATGCCCGGCATTCACACGGAGATGATCTGCGGCGGCGGTAACGTCCTCAATTTGGGCAAGCATATGCTGAGAAGCGCCACGAATGGATTCAAACGCCTGTCTCGTTGCAATGGCAGCGTGCTCCTGTTCTACAGTTACAGCAAGAGCTTTCTTCATTTCCTCCGCGCTTTGTACTCCTGCAATTTTAATTTCTTCCAGCTTACTCATGATACTGTCACTGGAACTGCCCGCTTGCTCAGCCAGCTTTCTCACTTCTCCCGCGACGACGGCAAAACCTCGTCCGTGTTCCCCGGCCCGTGCTGCTTCGATAGATGCATTGAGGGCCAGCAGGTTTGTTTGTGCGGCGATATCATGGATGGCCCCGGCTAGCCGCTCAATATCCTGAGTTTTCAGCGCGAGCGAATCTACGGCTTCTCCTGCCGCAGTCGTCGTTTGTCTGGACTCGGCGGCCAGTTTCGCTTGGCGTTCTGCTGTTTCATACCCTGCAAGCACGGCAGAATCTGTTTCGAACACGGCAGTTTGGGTCCGTTTGACACTTTCGCCAATCTGGTCGATGGAGCCTGTCATGTGAGTCAGCTTCTCAGAGCCGGAATATACAGCCTCAGCTTGATCGCTCGCTCCTTGGGCAAGCTCCTGAACCGCACTGGAGATTTGTGACGCGATGGTTCCAGTATCTCTGGCGTGTTGATGCATATCATGGGAAGCTGAGCTGACATCGCCCGCCGTATCTGATACCTTGCGCAACAGGTGAGAGAGATTATCAGACATGATATTAAAATCTGTTCCCAGGCTGGCAATTTCATCTTTACCCTTAACATCTACGCGAGCGGTCATATCACCATCAGCTATACGTTTGACATTCGCTTGGAGTCTGCGAATCGGCTTAATAAAGTTGTTTGCCGCCCAGATTGCCAGCAGCATAGCGACGACCAAGATGATAGCAACCGTAATAATCAATGTATTACGAGTGGAGTAATACTCCTGAAAAGCAATTTCTTTGGAAATAGACAACCCTACAATCCAGCCTGTGCTAGGCATCTTTTTAAAATAAAGCTGACGGTCACTTCCATTGTAGCTATAGTCTGTTCTTCCCGAAGCTGCGCTCAGCAGGTCCGCGGTTGATGAACCCAACTCGGGGGTATCTTTGAGGTTTTTGCCAGCCAGCTTGTTGTCTGGGTGCGCGATCACGGCTCCATTTTGGTCCATCAGAAATGCGTAGCCCAATCCGTTCAGGTTTATGCTTTGAATCATTTTTGTCATATCGTTGAGCATAATGTCTTCGCTGACTACCCCGGTGATAGAATCGTTGGAATCCTTGAGAGGCTTAGCAATGGAAATGGTGAAGTCCTTGCTGCCTGCATCAATGTATGGGGACGAGTAATACATTTCTCCCTTGGTTTTGGCATCCTTGTACCACGGTCGAGCGCGAGGATCATAACCTGCTTCAAACCAGCCAGATCCATCCCAGTAGGACCCATCTTCAAAGCCTGCGTAAATATTGGAAATATTTTGATCTTTATAGTTTTGAAAAGCTGCTTTCAGAGATACGGCTTTGGCATCTGATGAAATATCGCTGGATTCCAGACCTGCAGCCAATGTTTCAATAATTTTGGCGTTGCCACCTATCCATCCGTCGAGCTGATTGACGGTTTCGGAGGCTTTGCTGTTCATAAGCTCTTGGATATCATGGTTGGCCTGATTTTTAACGCTTGTCATGCTAATGATCGACAATGGCCCAGCTGCAACGATAACAATACAAGTAAAAAGGAGAATAAGCTTGATTTTTAAGTTCATGTAACGACCCCCCGATGTTTCAGAAATGTGAAAGCTTAAAGTAGTGCTTTGTACTTATATCGTCAGATGGAATGACTTTGTTAATTGTTTTCATCCGTTTTCATCATTTTTTTACAATAGTAATCTATAGGGCAATCCAGACTTGCGGGAAGGATTAAAGTGGAGGTACAGGCATATACTTAAAGGAGGCTAGTCCGGTAAGGGGGCACGAAATGGAGCAATTAACGAAAAGTAGGCTGTTCCGGTACGGAATATGGACGCTGCTGGGACTTGTCATTCTATATTTTATCTGGCTGCTGCGACCTTTGTTTTTGCATTTGTATGAATTTCTGAAAACAATCATTGCTCCGTTTGCGGTAGCGATGATCATCTCCTATGTACTTAATCCCGTTGTCAGTATGCTGGGCGGTCGCAAGGTGCCTCGAAGCGTAGCTGTGCTGCTCATCTATGCTGTGTTTTTAGCCAGTCTTGTTGTGATTCTGATGAACCTGATTCCAATGTTCATTGAACAACTGGATGAGCTGAATGAGCATCTGCCTGAGCTTACCGTGCATGCACAGGGATTAATGACGAGTATGGATAGCGGCATTTTGCCCCAAGGGGTGCGAACGGGTATGAATCAATGGTTTTTCCAATTAGAGAATCGGATGGCAACAGGGATTTCTACCTTTATGGATAACATCGGCGGGATGATCAACATGCTGTTCAATGTGTTCATTGTACCGTTCCTCATTTTTTATATTTTGAAGGATTTTGATGTGTTCGAGCGGACGATTGTGTCTTACCTCCCGCGTTCTCGTCGCAAGGCGATTGTAACGGTACTTAAGGAAATTGATCAGGCGCTTGGCAACTATGTTAGGGGACAATTACTGGTATGCGTCATTATTGGAGTGATGGCTTATCTCGGCTATATGCTCATTGGCATGCCTTATGCGCTGTTGCTGGCAGGAGTGGTTGCGGTTTTTAACATCGTTCCGTATTTGGGCCCCTTTTTGGGAGCCGCTCCGGCAGTAGTCATGGCTTCTACGGTCTCCTTAAAAATGGTGCTTTTGGTCGTGGTCGTTAACACCTGTATTCAAGTGTTGGAGAGCAATGTCATCTCTCCCCAAGTGGTGGGACGAACGTTGCATCTGCATCCGATAGCCATTATTTTCGCTCTGCTAGTGGGTGGGGAAATTGCGGGAATTACCGGCTTGATTTTAGCGGTTCCCGTGATGGCGGTTGTAAAGGTAGGACTTCAGCATTTTTTTGCTTACTATGTGAAGCGGAAAACAATCTGATTTTGTCCATACACCGTATGTATCTTGTCTGAAATCGCGTTGACACGGCTAAATGACACGGATATACTGAATTGAGTATGTTTAAATGTGTTTATCCAGTAGGGAAAGCTCATTTCGAAGTGCGGGCTGAACCCGCCGGGATGCTCCCGTTACCAGTGAAAACAAGGCGATCGATCGTCCGTTAAGCAAATGTTGGTGTGCAGCCTGCGCATGGGCATTTCGTACAGAGGGGACGGCGTTAACCAGGGTGGTACCGCGATACAATCGTCCCTGATCCGTTCAGGGGCGTTTTTCTGTTTTTTATGGCCAGTGCCAGGAACCAGTGACACCATAATTAGGAGGCTACTTATATGAAAGCTAGTGAAATCCGCTCCAAATGGCTGGAGTTTTTTGAAAGCAAGGGACATGTGATTGAACCAAGCGCACCGCTTGTTCCACATAAAGATCCTTCCCTGCTGTGGATTAATGCGGGTATGGCGCCGCTTAAGCCTTATTTTGACGGACGTGTGAAGCCGGAGAATCCACGTATTGCTAATTCGCAAAAATGTATCCGGACGAACGACATTGAGAATGTCGGTAAAACGCGCCGTCATCATACTTTTTTCGAAATGCTCGGCAACTTTTCCATTGGTGACTATTTTAAGGAAGAAGTCATTACATGGGCATGGGAGTTTCTGACGGACCCGAAATGGATTGGTTTTGATCCGGAACGTCTGGCTGTAACTGTATATCCTGAGGATGAGGAAGCGTACAAGCTGTGGAACGAAAAAGTTGGACTTCCTGCCGAACGTATCATCAAACTGGAAGATAACTTCTGGGATATCGGTGAAGGCCCTTGTGGACCTTGTACGGAAATCTTTTATGATCGTGGCGAAGCCTACGGCAGCGACATGACGGACCCTGAAATGTATCCAGGGGGAGAAAATGAGCGTTATCTGGAAGTGTGGAACCTCGTATTCTCACAATTCAACCATAACAAAGACGGCAGCTATACGCCGCTTCCAAACAAAAATATTGATACAGGGGCTGGATTAGAGCGTTTTGCATCCATTTTGCAAAATGTGGATTCCAACTTTGATACGGATATCTTCCAGCCACTCATCCAAAAAACAGCGGCGATGGCAGGAGTCAAATATAACGAAAATGTGGACAGTGACGTGGCTCTTAAGGTTATTGCTGACCATGTCCGCACCGTAGCTTTTGCAATTGGTGACGGTGTGCTGCCTTCTAATGAAGGACGGGGTTACGTGATCCGCCGTTTGCTGCGCCGGGCTGTACGCTATGGAAAAATGCTCGGCATGAACCGTCCATTTATGTTTGAGCTGGTGGAAACCGTTGGGGATGTCATGGGGGTGTATTACCCTGAGGTAGTGGACAAGCGTGATTTCATCATCAAAGTGATCAAAACGGAAGAGGAACGCTTCCATGAAACACTGACAGATGGATTGGTCATTTTGTCCGATATCAGTGCTCAGGCGAAAGCCGAAGGTCGCAATGTCATTAGCGGAGCAGATGCCTTCAAACTGTATGATACGTACGGATTCCCGTTCGATCTTACAGAGGATTATGCGGACGAGCAAGGCTTGAAAGTAGACCGTGAAGGTTTTGATGAAGCGATGCAGGAGCAACGCAAACGTGCCCGTGATGCTCATCAGGACAGCGCCAGCATGAAGATTCAGGGCGGAGCTTTGTCCGATCTGGCGGTTAAAAGTGAATTTGTTGGATATAATGACCTCATAACTGAGTCTAAAATAGTGGCGATTGTATATGAAGATGCACTGGTGGACAGTGTTAGTGAAGGGCAGTCTTGTCAGGTCGTGCTGGATGTGACTCCTTTCTATGCCGAAAGCGGAGGACAAGTCAGTGATCAAGGCTTGCTGCGTGGAGGTACGGTAACCGCGAAGGTCGAAGGGCTGTTTAAGGCGCCACAAGGTCAGCATGTGCATCAGGTTGTTGTAGAGGCCGGTGAGCTGAACGTTGGCGATACGGTGAAAGCAGAAGTAGATCAAGCTTCACGTGGAGAAATAGAGAAAAACCATACGGCTACACATTTGCTTCACAAAGCGCTTAAAGAAGTGCTGGGTGACCATGTCAATCAGGCGGGTTCTTTGGTAGAGCCTGGGCGTCTGCGTTTTGACTTCTCCCATTTTGGAAGCATTACACCAGAAGAGCTGGCGGATATTGAACTGCGTGTAAACCGTGCCATCTGGAGTCAACTGGACGTTAATATTGAACTGAAACCGATTGATGAAGCCAAGGCTCTCGGAGCAATGGCGCTGTTCGGTGAAAAGTATGGAGATATCGTACGGGTCGTTAAGGTAGGCGATTACAGCATTGAACTATGCGGTGGCTGTCATGTCAGCAATACTTCGCAAATTGGCTTGTTCAAGCTTGTCAGCGAGAGCGGCATTGGATCAGGTGTACGTCGTATTGAAGCGGTGACCGGACGTTTTGGCTTTGAATATATGGAAGGTCAATTAGAACTGTTGAAGATGTCGGCTGGGCTTGTAAAATCCAAGCTGTCTGAGGTACCTAAGCGTATCGAATCTTTGCAGCAACAAATTAAAGACCTCAGTCGTGAAAATGAATCGCTGCAAAGCAAGCTGAGCGTTATTGAGGCAGGCCAGCTGACCGATCAGGTCGTGCAAGCAGGCGGGGTGCAGCTGTTGGCTGCACCCGTGCAGGCTTCCAGCATGGATGCGTTGCGTGCGATTGCTGATGAACTGAAAGGGAAGCTTCCGGCTGCTGTGCTGGTGCTCGGCGCTGCAATGGACGACAAAGTTAATTTTGTCGTAGCAGTTCCGGCAGAGCATACCAAGGCTGGACTTCATGCAGGCAAGCTCGTGAAAGAAATTGCTGCCGTATGCGGTGGCGGTGGTGGCGGACGACCTGACATGGCGCAAGCCGGTGGTAAGGATGCCAGCAAGCTGGACGAAGCACTTCAACGTGCGCATGAACTGGTGTCGGCAGCCTCACAAGGATAAAGTTCGATAATTTTTGCGGATTTTTGGGAAAAAACGGGCTTAGATATTTCCTTGTAGGGCTTTGCTTATGGTATGATGTAAAAGAATAAGCTGGCATAAACATGTACACATGTTTTGTGGAAGCGAGGTGTCAACAATGGATTCCATGGACAAAACGGTCAAATTTAATGTCAAGGCAGATGAGAAGGAAGCTTCTGCTCAGGAGATTTTGTTGACCGTATATGATGCGCTGGTGGAAAAAGAATACAATCCGATCAATCAAATCGTCGGCTATTTGCTATCCGGTGATCCGGCTTATGTGCCACGGCATAATAATGCCAGAAGCCTGGTACGTAAAAAAGAGCGCGATGAGTTGATTGAAGAATTGGTTCGTTTCTATCTCGCCAAGCACCGTTAGGAGACAGGCATGAAAGTAATGGGATTGGATTACGGGGATCGCCGAATTGGGGTCGCCGTAAGTGATGCCTTCGGCTGGACCGCCCAAGGATTGGAAGTCATAGAACGACGCGGTGACGACAGCGAGTTCGGTAAAATTGCAAATTTGGTTCGTGACAATGAGGTCGGCGAGGTTGTTGTAGGCTTGCCGAAAAACATGAACGGAACCGTGGGTCCACGCGGTGAGATTTGCATCGAGTTTGCGAACCGACTCAAGGAGTTACTGGGTTTACCCGTTCACCTTTGGGATGAACGGCTGACGACGCGTTCGGCGGAGCGTGCGCTTCTGGAGGCCGACGTCAGCCGAAAAAAACGCAAGCAGGTGGTAGATAAACTGGCCGCAAGCCTGATCTTGCAAAACTATTTGGACGCACACAGTACAAGGTGAGGGGGATTTCGTAATGGCTGAAAATCAAGTGGGTATGGAAGAAGAGCCGGAAATTATTTATATTGCCGATGACGAGGGCAACGAGGAAGAGTTCGAGGTCATTATGAAGTTTGAGGTAGATGGTTCCGAAGCGAAGTACATGATGGTTGCGCCAGTGGACCCTGAAGCTGATGAGTCCGATGTGTACGCCTTCCGTTACGAGGAAGAAGGCGATGATATTAAATTGTTTGTGATCCAAGACGATGCCGAATGGGAAATCGTCGAAGAGACCTTTAATACATTTGTAGAAGAAGAGGAAGACGGGAAATGACGAGCTATTCACGTGAAGACCTGAGTTGGACCTCTGATTTGAAGGAAACGTTCGACGGCGATGTAGAGTTACAGGATGAACAGGGCCATGCAATTCGCATGGAATTGGAAGCAGAGTTCAAGGTAGGTGAACAACGGTACGCTGTATTGCGTAGACCTGGGGCTACTGTTGGCGAACATGAACTATACCATGTAAGCTCATCCACAGACGGCGAAATCTCCATCACCACCATTGAAGATGATGATGAGTGGGAAGATATTTCCGAACTGTACGATGAATGTACGTTGCCGGAAGAACTGTAAGTCTGGATAGCGATGAGATCAAACCTGAAAGGGCGGACCAGTCCGCCCTTTTTGGCTGTGAAGGAGTTGGGTGGATGTGAAGCGAAGGACGAGGATGTTTACGTTGTTTCTACTGCTTATCATTATAGCAGGAGGGGCAACCCTCTATATTTGGAATGCCCTGCAGCCTGTTCAGCCCCAAACACAACCCGTTGCTTTTACGGTGGTGCAGGGAACAGGAACATCGGCAATTGCAGATACGCTGGAGCAGAAGGGACTTATACGTAATGCGTTCGTGTTTAAGGCTTATGTGAAATTCAAACAGCAAGGAAGCGCATTTCAGGCCGGAAAATATGAGGCGCAGCCTGGCGCAACCTTTGATCAGTTGATTACTAAGTTATCGGCTGGAGATGTTGTCAAAGAGGAAATGATTCGTTTTACAATCCCGGAAGGTTTTACGATTAGACAGATGGCTGATAAGCTGCAAAAGGAAGGATTGGCAGATCGGCAGCAATTTTTGCAACTGGCCAACGATCCGTCCGCTTTTGACGTCGCGCTAGTGCGGGACATTCCAAAGCAGGCGGGGCTTCGCTATGCGCTGGAGGGCTATCTTTTTCCGGAAACCTATGAGCTGAAAAAGGGCAGTACGGCCAAAGATATTATACAGGTGATGCTAGAACAGACACAAAAGCGGTTAGAAACTGTTTCCGATTTGGATGCCAAGCTGAAACAGAGGGATGAAACGCTGCATCAACTGCTGACAGTTGCTTCTCTCGTAGAGCGCGAAGTGGTTGTGGAAGATGAGCGGTCTGTAGTAGCTGGCGTCATTTATAACCGGATCAAACAGGGTAAGAAGTTGGAAATTGATGCTACGGTTCAATATATGCTGGACAAGCAAAAAGAACGGCTGTATTACAAGGATTTGGCTGTGAAAAGCCCTTATAATACGTATTTGCATCTGGGACTTCCGCCAGGGCCGATTGCAAGTCCCAGTCTAAACTCAGTGATAGCGGCTTTACAGCCAAAAGCTACAGATTATTTATTTTATGTGACCAAAAAAGATGGGACACATGAACATTTGTTTGCCAAAACGTATAAAGAACATTTGCATAACATTCAGGTAAGTAACCGTAAGACAAATTAGGAGGTGAGCCTATGGCTTACAAACCCGAACTACTGGCAACTGCCAGCTCTCCGGAGGATGCCCGCCATATGCTGGAGGCTGGAGCTACTGCATTACTTATTGGAGATGACCGCTTTGGAATGCGGCTGCCGGGACATTTTACCCCTGACCAAATCCGTGAAGTGGTGGAAGAGGCACGCAAGCATACGGCACAGGTATATGTATCCATGACGAATTTGATGACGAACGAGCTATTGCCGCTCCTTCCCGAATATGTGCAGACCCTAGCTGGATGCGGCATTGATGCCATTGAGTTTAATGATCCCGCAGTGCTCATGGCCGTGAAGGAGTATGCTCCGCACCTTAAGCTGTTCTGGAACGGTGAGATGATCTCCACCAACTTCGCAACCGCCAACTATTGGGGTGAAAAAGGGGCTTCCCGGGTCATTTTGGCTCGTGAGCTCAGTATGGATGAAATTACCGAAATGATACCAAAGTTGAACATAGAAGCACAGGTTCAGGTACATGGTATGACCAATATTTATCACTCCAAGCGTAAGCTTGTTCAAAGTTATATGCTGCACCAGGGACGTAATGTAGAAGGCGATTTGGGCAGAGGGCGCGGCTTGTTTCTGATTGAAGCAGAGCGGAAGGAAGAAAAGTTCCCCATCTACGAGGATATTAATGGGACACATATTATGAGTTCAGATGATTTTTGCATCATGGAGGATCTGCATATTCTAATGGAGGCGGGCGTGCATAGCTTTAAGATCGAGGGCTTATTGAAACCTACGGCTTACAATGAGGCGGTTGTTCGTGCTTATCGTAAAGCAATAGATACTTATACAGCTGACCCGGATGCTTATGCTTATGATGAAAGCTGGCTGGATGAAGTTCGCCGTCTTCAAGATCCAGAACGGGAACTTTCCTTCGGATTTTTCTATAAAGAGCAGGTTTATTAATTTTAAAATGAATTGAATTCACAGAGGGGGGAACGTCATGGGGACGATAACCAAAACGAGAAAATATATAGGTAAACGGAATCGTCTGGATAAGCCGGAGCTGTTGGCTCCTGCCGGAAATCTGGAAAAGCTGAAGTTTGCCGTTCACTATGGCGCGGATGCTGTATATATTGGTGGACAAAAATATGGTCTGCGTTCTAACGCTGATAATTTCAGTTTTGAAGAAATGCGCGAAGGTGTAGAATTTGCCAACAAGTACGGTGCTAAGGTGCTTGTGGCCACCAATATCTATGCCCACAATGAAGATATTGCCGGAATCGAGGAATACTTGCGCAATCTGTACGAGGCAGGAATTCATGCCGTTATTGTCGCTGATCCGGCTATTGTATCCGTGGCATTGCGTGCTGTTCCTGGATTGGAAGTGCATTTGAGTACACAGCAGTCCACGCTGAACTGGCAAGCGGTAAAGTTTTGGAAAAACGAAGGACTACCGCGTGTGGTACTGGGTCGTGAGACCAGTCTAGAGGAAATCGAAGAAATTAAAAAGCATGTGGACATCGAAATCGAAGCTTTTGTCCATGGTGCGATGTGCTCTTCATTTTCCGGCCGCTGCGTGTTGTCCAATCACTTTACAGACCGTGATTCCAATCGTGGGGGATGTTGTCAGTCTTGCCGCTGGAAATACGATTTGTTTGAGGATGCACGCCCAGGTGAAGTTTGGATATCTGAGGAAGAGGCACAGGACAGCAATGCACTGAAACAGTTCCAACTCGGTGTTAACCAGCTTCCACTCTTTGAAGAGAGCGATAATGCTTTTTCTATGGGTTCCAAGGATCTGTGTATGATTGAAAATGTCCCTGATCTGATTGATGTAGGTGTAGACAGTTTTAAAGTAGAGGGACGTATGAAGTCTATACACTATGTGGCTACGGTCGTGAATGTCTATCGTCAAGCGATTGATTCCTATATGGCTGATCCTGAAAATTATGTGCTCAAACCAGAATGGATTGAAGAAATTAACAAGGCAGCCAATCGCCCGCTGAATACAGGATTTTTCTACGATACACCGGATCATGAGGATCATATTTATGAGCCGGAAGAAAAAGCAGTCCCTTATGATTTTGCTGGACTGGTCATGGACTACGATGCCGCGAGTGGCATCGCAACTATTCAACAACGGAACCATTTTAAACCCGGTCATGAAATTGAATTTTTCGGCCCGAACGGAACATTCTTTAAACAAACGGTCGGAACGATATGGGATGAAGAAGGCAACGAATTGGATGCTGCTCGTCACCCGCTTCAACGAATTAGAATGAAGGTAGATCAACCCGTATCCTATTTTGATATGATGCGTAAAAAGAAGTAAATAAGCCTTAAGTCACAGGTTAAAAGATTCAAAAGCCTCTCCTATCGGTTGGAGAGGCTTTTTTTTGAATAGTTTTCTAGGAAAAAAGTTTCACAAAATTTAGTTGATACTCAAAGGAAAGCTACATTCCTTGTCGAATAGTTCCGATAGAAGTTATATAGATAATAGATACATAATGGATGACGTGGAATTAGAAACTAATTATATGGTGGCAGGTGAGAGGAATGGGTTTACGGAAAAAAGAGGGGAATACAGTAAAAAAGCAACCCAAGAAAACGGATCAAATGCAGAGTTTGAAAGGCAGTAAAGTGAACACGGAAAAAGGGGAACAAACGGGTGTGGTGTCTTCGAAGGTTGCCCCCTGGGTAGCTAAAGCGACTCATAAAGGTACACACAATTTAAAGCGTTTACTTAAGCCGGAAAGGTACAGTAAAGACTTCATGCATTTGGTCAAAAACTATAATCCGATACGTTCGGTTGGAATGAAGTTGTTTCTGATCTTTTTTGCGGCAATTATGTTATTTGTGGTCAGCTTGGGGATGCTCTCATACTACAAGGCTAAAAGTACGATTGAGCAAAATGCAGCTACGGCTTATCAGCAGACCGTTCAGCAAACTTCAGAAAAGCTTGATATTATTCTAGAGCGCTTTCAAGATACATCGACACAGGTATTTTTTGATACTGAATTAAGTGATCAGTTGCAAAAGGCTGTAAAGCAAGATAAAAATCCCTTTGCATCTTTTGTTGCTATGGGCGAAGTGAATAAGAAGCTAACGAATCTTGCTTTTACGAATAAAGCGATTGATTCAATGTACTTGTACCCGGAAGAAACCAATTTAGCTGCTATGGGCACCGGAACACAAAAGGATGTACGGCAGGAAGCGTGGTTTAAGGATATTTTGAAAAACAAGGGAATGGTTTGGCTTCCTACGCAGGTGAATGACAATGGTAGCAAAACCTTTCGTTTGGCACGCTCCATGAACAGCATGTCCGGGTTGGGAGGGACTTATGTTCTGGTTATGGATTTAAAGTCCAGTGCGGTGGAGGACGAGTTAAAAGGTATTAATTTGGGCTCTGGCAGTATGATTAGCCTTGTGACAGACAAGGGTGAGTTTGTAGGCTCTAACAATGAGAGCTTGACAGGAGGGAAGACAAAGCTGGATTACGTTTCCAAGCTTGAAGGAATCGAAGGAAATCAAATTATGGAGCAGGAAGCAGACGGCAAAAAGCAAAGTGTGCTTGCGGTTCATAATACGCTGGGAACTTCCAAGTGGATTCTCGTGGGTGTAGTACCTGTATCTGAGCTGGTGAGAGACGCTAAGGGGATTCTAACCACAACCTGGATATTTGCTGCAGTGGCTGCACTCATTGCATTGTTCATTGGCCTGTGGATCGTGCGCCTCGTGGCTCGTCCATTGACACATCTGAAGGATTTAATGGTCGAAGGCGCCAAAGGCAACTTGCAAATCCGAACGAACTATAAGGCTCAGGATGAAATTGGGCAGTTGTCAGAAAGCTTTGATATGATGATGGAGCAGATTACATTGCTGGTACAACAGACGAATGCCTCAGCTCAGGAAGTTCTGAATACAGCGACAGAATTAGGCGATGCCTCGAAGAAGACAGCCATTTCAGCCAAAGAAATTGCAGCAGCAACGGAAGAGATTGCTCATGGCGCCGCCAGTTTGGCAACAGAGGCTGAACGTGGCAGCGGACTAACCGGGAATATATCTCAGCAAATGGACACGGTGATGGCTTCCAATTATGAAATGAGTCTGGTCGCACAAGAAGTTGAACAATCCAGTGAAAAAGGGACCATTCAGCTGAAAAATCTATTGGGCAAGACTCGGGTTACGGAAGAAACTACACATGCTCTGGTGGGCAAAGTAGATGAACTGAAGCAGACAACTTCGGATGTATTTAAGGTGCTGGACGTACTACAGGATATTGCGAAACAAACGAATATTCTATCACTGAATGCGACGATTGAAGCGGCACGAGCGGGGACGGCGGGGCGTGGTTTTATGGTGGTAGCTAATGAAGTTCGGCAGTTGGCTGAACAATCACGTCAAGCTATTCGTACGGCTACAGGCATTACTAACAACATCGTCAATGAAATGAATGAAACGGTACAGGCATTATCTGAGGTGTACCCGCTGTTCCGGGAACAGATGGGAGCCGTGCAGGAAACAACGGACATTTTCCAATCGGTGCAGCAGCAAATGGGAGAGTTCGCGCTACGATTGGGAACGGTTACCGCCTCCATTCATCATCTGAGTGAATCGCAGACCACTTTGTCCGAGGCAATGACCAATGTAAGTGCGGTGGCCGAGCAATCCTCGGCTACTTCGCAGGAAGTCGCTTCGCTCAGCACTGAGCAGGCCAATATCGGTAATCAACTGGTAGGTTTGTCGGATAAGCTGGAAGGAGTATCGGTGAATTTGAAGGAACAGCTTTCGCGATTTACGGTGTAGATATAACAAACCCATGGGAATCAGGAATGTCACTGATCTCCGTGGTTTTGTACTTTTTATGGATGTGCTTAAAAATCCCTCAAGAAGGAAAGCAAAAGATGAATACAAACACAAAGGTAGCTTGGGTTGTGCTGACCATTACTATTTTTATTACGGTTTTTTATTAAATTCGGAAACCCATTCACGTTAAAAGTTGAGTGGGTTTTCTTTTTCAACTACAGGACATACTACTGGAAAAATGATGAAAGAAGGATGGGTGTGCCGAGGCGTGGTAGCAGTTTCATACGAAAACGTCGAATTGCATATATGGCCTTGGGGGTGATGGCGCTACTGCTGATTTTATTATTCCGACTGGCTTGGATTCAGGGGACAGCGGGCATTCATATGTCTGTTTATGGAGGGCATTCGCTTAAGGAAATGTCAGCACGTCAGCGACAGGAGGGCATTTCTATCGACTCTGGACGTGGACAGTTTACGGACCGGCATGGGCAACCCTTGACTGGCGGAGTCGTATGGGCGCCAGTGCTTTTTCCCGATGTAGATGGCAAAGCGGCTATACATGGCGAAGAACTGGCTAAGCTACTGCGTACGAACAAGAATCAACTACTGACACGATGGAAAGGACTGCAATCCCCGCTCATATGGCGTGATGGGGGCGGAGAGCCCGTACAAATCAATCCGCATGAAGCAGGCAAGCTGCTGAAGCTAGCCCCTTCGCTTATTGAGCTTGTACCTTATGCGAAACGTTACAGGGATTTGCCCAATGGCAGGCAATGGCTTGGCTTTCTGTATGAACGTGCCGACCGAGCGAGTGAACTGCCGATGGGGGCAGCCGGGCTGGAAAGAACGTTGGAGCCGCTGCTGAGCGGCGTCGGTGAAACGTTCGTCTCCCGATTTGTAGATGCGCAGCGTCGTCCATTGACTCATGTACCGCTGCGTGTCAGTGCTCCATCCAATGGTCACTATCCATTACAGGTACAGACTACAATTGATCTACCTATACAGGAACAGATTGAAAAGCTGACGGAATCTAGTCATTTGGCAGAAGGGGCGGTGGTAGTGCTCGATGCAGGTAACGCGGATGTACTGGCGATGGTGTCTCGCCCTTTTTATAATCCCGGTCATGTTGATCCCCAGCAAAAAACAGACTGGTCTAATCGTGCCCTCAAGGCGGTAACGCCCGGTTCCATTTTTAAGTTGGTTACGGCTGCTGCTGCACTTGAATCAGGTGCTGTCCAACCGCAGGAACAATTCCATTGTCATGGAACATATGGCAAGTACGGTTTGACTTGCTGGAAAAAAGAAGGACACGGTACCCTGAACCTGGAGGAAGGGCTTGCCGTATCCTGTAATAGTGTGTTCGCTCATCTCGGTGAACGGCTTAATGCTGAGCAAATTCAGGCCACAGCCTCTGCATTGGGATTGGGCCGAACTGTGGGCTGGCAGGAGCGGAATCTTGCAGGGCTACCTCAATTCAGACCGCTGGATCACGAAGAAAAGGGAGCCGTATTCGACTCCCATACGAACGCGTCTGATCCGGGCGTACGTGTACAGACAGCTATCGGTCAGCGCGATGTGCTGGTGACGCCTCTCCAAACTGCTAATCTCATCGTCACCTTGCTGCACGATGGTCAAGTACGTGCACCACGCATTGTAAAACGCATTAGCTACGCAGACGGTAGCACCTTACTGGAACTACCTACTCATGCTGTACCTTCATCCGAGGGTAGTCGCTCGATTCAGACATCGACGGCTCGCATGCTTCGTGAAGCAATGGAAAAGGTTGTGACACAGGGGACGGGTGCCTCCTTGCGTAATAAATCATGGAATCTGGCCGGCAAATCGGGTACCGCCCAAGCTTTGAAGAACGGTCACCCTATCAATCACCAGTGGTTTATAGGGTATGGTCCGATAGAGCGGCCTCGTTATGCGGTCGCCGTCCTTGTGCAAAATGCTTCAACACATTCTGCAAATCAAGCTACAGCACTGTTTGGTCAAGTAATGGATCTGTTAGCTCAATCCTCCTGAGTTCCACGGGTAGCTTCACGATCTTCCTCCTGGATTTTAACGATAAACGGAGGCTCGTCAAATTCCTCTGTCGGAAACCGAATCCATTGCTGCAGATAACCTTGCTGCCATAATTCCTTGAGCAAAATGATCAGAATGGGGGACAGGATTAATCCGGCCAATCCGAAGATGGATAACGATATAATGGCAAAGGAAAGCATCAGATAGGCAGATGAAACACCGATGGAGTTACCAGTAATTTTAGGCTCTGCCAGCTGGCGGACGATCACCGTGACAGCCATGACAATAAGCAACCCTACAGCCAGGCCAGTATTGCCTGTGATGAACAAATACACTGCCCACGGAATAAAAATAACAGGCACACCCAACAAGGGCAGGATATCAAACAAAGCTGCCACGAGCGCTAACGATAGGGCATTATCCACTTGCAAAATGAGTAAACCTATAAATACGAGAACAAAGGTAATCCCTACCAGTAGAGCTTGAGCCTTGAGAAAAGCGGAGATAGCTTTAAGTACGTGATTTTTTAGAAAAAGGTAAGCCGTTTTTAGTGTCTTGGGTGTTTTACTACGAGCAATGCCCTTCCAAAGATTAATTTCCATACTTAAAAAGAACGCTAAAATGATCGCAACCGCAAAGTTGCCCATAAAAACAGTGAAAGAGCTGAGGAATTGTATGAAAAAGGATAACCCTAGCTGTGCCCATTTCGTAGCAATGGTGGTAGCAGTCGCAAAATAATCATTTACACGTTCGGTAACACCCGGAGGTAAAGCAGCAATTTTATCTTGAGAAAGATGAAGATACCGCGTGAATTCCGTTTGGATAATCTGCGTATAATGTGGGAGGTTTTGCGCGACTTTCGTAAATTGCGTAACCAGAATCAGGCCCAATCCGAAAAAAATAGCAAGTAAAAGGATGATAAACAGCAATACGGAGAGCGCAGAGGCGAAGGGCTTCTTCATTCCCTTACGATGAAAATAACGAGCGGCAGGTTCAATGCACCAGAACACGACGAACGAAAGGAACACAGGTGCCGCAAGTTGATACAGTTTGCTGGATACGAACATAATTAAATACACGGTTAATACGATCAGTCCGATATCAAAAACGGTACGCCAATATTTTTTGTACAATGGAAGCATATGTATACAACGACTCCTTTAAGATTTTTACTTATTGTACACTAAATTGGACCTCAATGCTGACCATATGCAGTCGCGAAATCTCGGCATGTTTACGTCATTGTGATAACATATAAGTAAGTGAGTTTTCCTCAGGAAGCCTGCTTGGGAGTTCAGAATAGAAAAGTGGGGATAAAACGTGCAGACTTTGCTGTTATGGATGTTTTACATTTCAACTTTTTATGCTTTTGTTCCGGCGCTGGTTAGTCGTATATTTGGGTTCCGGGTGTTCCGGCGCGGTAAAAGTGAGCAAGAATATGCGCTCACCTTTGATGATGGTCCTGATCCAGTGTATACATCACAGCTGCTTGATTTACTGAAGCGTTTTGATGCCAAGGCTACTTTTTTTGTTGTTGGGATGAATGCAGAAAAACACCCTGAACTTCTGAAACGCATGCATGATGAAGGTCATCTAATCGGTATTCATAATTATGTGCACAAATCGAATTGGCTTATGCGGCCTGTTACGGTCAGAAGACAAATTGCCCAGACAGAGTCAGTCATTCGTCGAGTAACTGGCGAGGGAACGACCTTTTATCGCCCACCTTGGGGGATAGTGAACTTTTTTGATATTTCCAACACCCATGGTCGTCGAATCGTATTATGGTCCTCCATGTTCGGGGACTGGAAGGCAAGCATTGGAGCGAAACAATTGGCGGAGAGAATGCTCAAAAAGCTAAGGGGTGGCGAGGTGATGCTGCTCCATGACTGTGGTACGACATTGGGGGCAGACGCGGAAGCGCCCCAGAATATGCTAATCGCACTGGAGAAGCTGCTGAGGGTCGCCCAAGAACGACAACTGCGCAGCGTACGGGTGGATACATTGTTTTGCCGTCAGTCTGTCAATCAACCTACTGCCTCCGAGATGTTCAGTACGAGCTGGTCAAAAAGAACGCTGGTATGTGGATGGCTCCAGTATGAGCGGCTATTCCATGTTTTGTTTCGTCTTCGTCCCGTAAGTCAGGAGGATACGATCTTTTATTATCGTCGCCGTATCTATCATGGGCCAAATGTAAATATGGAGAACAGCAGGTGGCTAGAAAAAGGGGACCCGATAATTGAGCTTCATTTTGATAATAAAAAGTTATTTCAATTGGGGTCGACGGCTAAGTCGATGGTACATCTAGCTATTCAATTGATTAGGATTGTGAAAAAACAACTTCCTGATCTGGCCCAACGCATTGTACATGATTCTGAAATGAAGGGTGTAAAGGCGATCTATGCAGTAAGTATGATTCATCGGGGACCAGAGAAGTTGGGATTTCAAGTTCGGGAGCTTCCCAAAGGACTGTTCAAGCATGTGTCCACTGTATATCTAAAGCTGTTATTTCGTGTTATTCATCCTTCGGGTTCAGAACAATTGAGTGAAAAAAAAGATGTAATGGTACCGAAACTGATCGTGATGCCAATGGATACCTTGTTTGACCGTTTTCATCAGGGAGACTCACACTACTCAGACGAAGCTCTTGAGCAAACAACTCAGAGAGATGATGTCCATATACTCAACAGCGAAATGACTGAATAGCTAACCTAATGACCTAATAAAAAAGCCTCTCGATCCATTGTTAGGGATCGAGAGGCTTTTTAGCCGTTCATAAAGTAATCCTATCTTGGCAAAGCATTTAGATTTTCATAATTCCGCCGTTACTTGCGTTCGTCACCAGCTTGGAATAACGCGCCAGGTAACCCGTTTTCACCTTCGGCTCAAAGCCTTTCCAGTTGGCGCGACGACGTTCGAATTCTTCGTCCGTAATGTGGAGCTCAATCTTACGATTGTTCAAGTCCAGCTCAATGATATCGCCGTCCTCAACAAAAGCGATAGGTCCACCTTCTGCGGCTTCGGGGGAAATATGACCGATGGAGATACCACGGGAAGCACCTGAGAAGCGTCCGTCTGTAATCAGACCCACCTTGGCACCAAGCCCCATGCCCACGATTTGTGAAGTTGGAGCGAGCATTTCAGGCATACCAGGTCCGCCCTTTGGACCTTCATAACGGATAACAACAACGTGTCCTTCATTAATTTTACCGTTGGCGATACCTGCCAGTGCATCCTCCTGTGAATCAAAGCAGATAGCAGGACCTTTGTGATAACCACCAACCGAAGGATCAACTGCACCGACTTTGATAATGGAGCCTTGCGGTGCCAGATTACCGAATAATACAGCCAGACCGCCACGTTCAGAATAAGGGTTGTCCAGTTTATGGATAACGTTAGTGTCCAGAATTTCCTGACCCTCTACGTTTTCACGAATGGTTTTTCCGGTTACAGTAATACAGTCACCATGCAGTGCGCCCGGTTTCTTCAACAATTCATTCAGGACTGCGCTTACGCCGCCTGCATTATGAACATCCTCAATATGATAGTCGGAAGCAGGTGCCAATTTGGACAAATGAGGTACGCGGTTTGCGACTTCATTAATACGTTCGATAGGGTAGTCCACTTCTGCTTCATGGGCAAGTGCCAATGTATGCAATACGGTATTCGTGGAACCGCCCATTGCCATATCCAGTGCAAATGCATTATCAATAGCTTCTTTAGTCACGATATCACGTGGTTTAAGATCCAGCTTAATCAATTCCATTAATTGGCGTGCAGATTGTTTAACGAATTCTTTACGTTCTTCTGCTACTGCGAGAATGGTGCCGTTACCCGGCATAGCCAGACCCATCGCTTCTGCGAGACAGTTCATGGAATTCGCTGTGAACATCCCTGAACAGGAGCCACATGTTGGACAGCCATATTGTTCTAATTCAAGCAAGCTTTGATCGTCGATTTTACCAGCCTGATATGCACCTACGCCTTCGAAGACGGAGGTCAGGGAAATAGAGCGTCCGTTCTTGTCTTTACCAGCTTTCATAGGACCGCCGCTGACGAAAATAGTTGGAATGTTAACGCGCAATGCGCCCATCATCATGCCAGGGGTAATTTTATCACAGTTAGGAATACAAACCATGCCGTCAAACCAGTGAGCGGAAACGACAGTTTCCAGAGAGTCAGCTATAATTTCACGGCTCGGCAGAGAATAACGCATACCGATGTGCCCCATGGCAATGCCGTCATCTACACCGATGGTGTTAAACTCGAAAGGTACACCGCCTGCCTCACGAATGGCTTGCTTGACAATTTTGCCAAATTCCTGCAAATGGACGTGGCCCGGTACGATATCAATATACGAGTTGCATACCGCAATAAACGGTTTGTCAAAATCTTCTTCCTTGACACCCGCTGCGCGCAGCAAGCTGCGGTGAGGAGCGCGGTCAAAGCCTTTTTTAATCATATCGGAACGCATTTTCGTCTTAGCTGTCATGATGCTGGTTTCCCCCCAAAGTATAAAAATAGTATGGCGTTCAATGGACGCCGTAATAGCGCAGATGTTTTCTAAAGAGTCTATCATAGATGTGAGCTTTTTTCTACATATATGAAGATTTTGAAAAAGTACAAGAAGTGTTCTGTAATCAACAATATATAGATATGACCAGTTTTATTTGTCTATATATTGCATTTAGGAGAGGTTAGAATGTGATTCTATTAGAAATATGTATACTGATAGGTTTGCGTATCAGCTAAAATATGAAAGAGCCCATTTCGCAATAAAGCGGATGGGCTCAGGCTTTTTTTATGTTAAAGGAGAGCGGAATATGACACTACACCTTAATTTCTGCCGCCTTTACGACCGATGTCTCTGTAGAAATTTTTGTCATGCGACTCAGCTGTAGCATCGCCGCCCTTTTTGCCGATTTCCTGATAAAATTCTTTATCATGAGAGTTTGCGGTTGCTTCCCCGCCTTTTTTACCAATCTCCTGATAAAATTCCTTATTGTGCTTCTTGGAAGTAGCTTCTCCACCCATACGACCTGCTTCTTCGCGACTCATTTTCCCCTGATTTTGATTACGTGCCATTACAAATCACTCCTTAATAAAAAAGTTGTTTTTTGTTGCGCGCATCCTTTACTTACCACATCACGCCTGTATGAAACAGGCTCTAAGTGGAGTAAAGGGAGGGTAGACTCGCTTACATGTTCGTCTGTGAGTGGGTTGTCGCGTATTCAATGTTAAATAAAAAGGGATAAAAAGATTACGCGGACCGTCTAAAAGGATAAGGAGCTGGCTTTAGCATCCACTCTACCTGTGGCTCAATCAGAGGTCTTGTTGCAGTTCGAACCCAAGGCATGGTCAACATACAGCACAGACCTGCAGCACACACTACAATCAACATGACTTCCACTGGAGTATCTATATATTCGTAGACTCCCTTTGCAACAACGGTACGGACGATCAAGCCATGGAGTAAAAAGACATATAGTGTCCGTCTTCCCATCTCGGTTATACGTCCTGTCACGGTCGGAACAAAGCTTAGAAACGCCATCGATGCTATCCATTGAACTCCATAAATGCCGATACGGTAAATTCCTGCGTACCATTCGGTATGGCCCAATTCACCGTAAGTCATATTGCCATACAGCCAGCCTGCCGGGATGCCGAAATACGACGTTCCCGCCAGTACCATAAGCAGAAGAGATACAATGCCAGCGATTATGCGGACTGGTGTTGTGAAGAACCGTCGAACGTCCGCATAATTCAAATGATAACCTGCTACAAAGTAAGGCAAATAAACAAAGGTTCTGCATACGCTCAGCCATATACCATCCACAGGGAGATACCCGACAAGGATACCCAGCAGCACGGATATACCCAATTGGAGGACAGGTGGTATTTTCTGAAAAGTCAGCATCAGCAGTCTCCAACAGATATGACTGGCAAGGAACCAGAGTAGCAGATAAGGAGCAAAGAACGAATGATGGATATGGGGAACGTGGAAGAGTGCAACATCCAAGATCGAATAAAGAGATTGAAAAATAAGATATTGCATACCGATCTGAAGCAGAACTTTTTGGCCTGCGGGTCCGGTCAAAGATGATTTGGCAAAGTAGCCTGTAACGAGTACAAACAACGGCATATGGAACATGAATATCCAGCTGAACCATTGTTGGGCAATATGAAGTGAACCGACTAGAGGCTCCAGAGCATTTCCTGCAAATACGCATATGATCAACAGAAATCGCAGATTGAGAAAGAAGCTTTCCACTTGTACATCATGGCTTGTCGTCATGTGTTTCCCTCCGAACGGCTTCTGCCGACTAAACTATTTAAAAAATAATTCTTTACAAGGAACAAGGTACGATACTCTGGACCTTATCGTTGTGATTTTTTTCACAACAGTAAGCGCTACCATGTCCTTATTATGTGGCGAAAGCTTGAACACGGGACAAAGATGGGCTAATACCTGGAAATGTATGCTGATTTGACCCTGTATGTACAACGATGTTACCCTAACAAGGCTATAGTTACGCTGATGAATACAGCGACACATTTTATATTCAAATTACGAATTTCGAGGTACAAAAGGCGAAAGGAACTTTTACAATGAGAAGAAGAACAAGAAGATCATACAATTCATATGGGACACGTGGTCCTCGGAAAATATGGAAAATTCTCTTAGGCATCCTGATTGTCATTGTACTGATCGCAGGGTGGGGGGCATGGAAGGTATTTACGCCTTATCAGCCTGACGAGACGGCTGCTGCTGCATTAGCCGAAGTAGCGGATGCTGTGAAAGTAAATGAACAAGAACATTGGGTTGGTTTTGAGCCTGTAAAAAGAAGCGGAGCCGGAGTCATTTTGTATCCAGGGGCGTTGGTGAAGCCCGAAAGTTATGCGCCGTTGGCACGCCGTCTGGCGGAAAAGGGTCATCATGTGATCATTGCAAAAATGCCACTGAACCTTGCATTGATCTCCCCGGATTTAGCGAATGAAGTGCTAAAGGCATATCCGAAAGAAGCGTTTGTTATTGGAGGCCATTCGTTAGGCGGTGTGATGGCGGCTCGATATGCAGCTGCACATCCTGATCAGGTCGAAGGTGTATTTTTCCTCGCCTCCTACCCGGATAACAAGGGTAATTTAAAGGATAAAAATCTGCCCGTTATTTCTCTACTGGGAAGTGATGATGGAGTCGTCCAGATGGAAAATGTCCAAAGTGGAAGAACTTATTTACCAGCCAACACGCTGTATTTTACAGTCGAAGGGGGAAATCATGCCCAATTCGGCAGTTATGGTGTCCAAAAAGGGGATAATCCTGCAAAAATTAGCGCTGCCGAGCAATGGAATCAGACGGTAACGGCTTTACAGGACTGGATGAAAGAGAGTGTGGATGTGGCTGCTAAGAATCAGTAAAGGAGGTGTGCTGCATGTCTGAGCTGATCGTGCAGGGGGAGCGGTACCCATGCCGTGGTATTTTATTAGATAAAGATGGAACGTTGCTGGATTTTATTCAGTTGTGGGGCCCCTGGGCTCGTTCTATACTGGATATGATAGAGCAGCATCTTATCGTGGCAGGTGCCGGTTTTACGGTGGAAAAAGGTACCGTTCTAGGTACTGTTCACGATCAGGAGGGACGTGTGATCGGTTACGACCCTTCTGGCCCGCTGGCCATGGGGACGGTGGACGAAAGTACGGGGGTACTGGCTTGGCAGCTTTATAATGCTGGTGTACCGTGGAATGAAGCTGTGCGGCTTGTCCGCGACTTTAATAAAACGGCGATGGCTGATATTCGGCGACATCGGGCAGCGAAGGTGTTTCCAGGGTTGCGGACATTGCTGGAGCAAAGCCGCCATGCCGGGCTGAAGCTAGCGGTTGTGACCTCTGACAGTACAGAGGCTGCACAGGAGCATTTGGAGTGGATGGGGCTGACATCCTATTTTGATGAGATTATCGGACATGATAGGGTTACATATGGTAAGCCTGACCCGGAAATGGCTGAAAAAGCCTGCGCATTACTAGGATTGTCGCCGGCGGACGTGGTAGTCATCGGAGATAGCAATGGGGACATGCAGATGGGCAAACGTGCCGGAGTGCGGCTCGCTATTGGATTTGCGCCAGAAGCAGAACGTTCTGGTCATTTGCTGGATGCGGATAAGGTTGTTCGTGGATATGAAGAACTGGAGGTGCGTAGGGTATGAAAGTTAATACGTTGGCGGAATGGATACAGCAATCACAGAATATTGTTTTTTTCGGCGGTGCAGGCACATCGACGGAAAGTGGTATTCCGGATTTTCGTTCGGCAGCTGGCCTGTATCAAAGTGAGGAGAAATTGCCTTATTCGCCTGAGGTTATGCTGAGCCGTTCATTTTTTGTGAAGCATCCTGAAGTGTTCTTCGACTTCTATCGCAGCAAAATGCTGCATCCCGATGCGGAGCCGAACGGTTGTCATCATTTCCTCGCGTCATTGGAAAAGCAAGGCTGTCTAAAAGCGGTTGTGACCCAAAATATTGACGGCTTACATCAGGCTGCCGGCAGTGTGAATGTATTGGAACTTCACGGCTCGGTGCATCGGAACCACTGTATGGAATGCGGACGCTTTTACAGCCTAGATGAAGTGATGAACAGCTCTGAGGTTGTACCTAAATGTCCAATAGATGGAGGAATTATCAAACCGGATGTCGTTTTATATGAGGAGGAGCTGAATCAGGATACCATTATTCAATCCGTTCAGGCTATTTCGCAGGCTGATCTGCTGTTAATTGGAGGAACGTCGCTGACAGTACATCCCGCTGCGGGCTTGATTACTTATTTTCGTGGTAAACATACAGTGCTGCTGAATACAGATCCCACCTCTTATGATCATAAGGCGGATCTTTTGATCACTGATCCAATCGGTAAAGTTATGGAAAAACTTGCTCATCAATTAGGTCTGTAATCGTTTTCTTGTCAACGCCTGGATAAAAGCGCTATGATGATGTTGTGATGGACATTACAATGTTTCGAGAGAGGCTGGGATAGCATGGTTTATTTAGCTGGCGAAGATCGTTATGAAAGTATGAAATATAACCGTACAGGGAGATCAGGTCTAAAACTGCCCGCTATTTCGCTGGGCTTGTGGCACAATTTTGGCGGGATTAACAACGCGGAGAATGGCCGTAGCATGATTACTCGCTCCTTTGATCTGGGAATTACGCATTTTGATTTAGCTAATAACTATGGCCCTCCTGCGGGATCAGCTGAGGAATTTTTCGGACAAGTATTAGCCAGTGATATGAAACCGTATCGAGATGAGTTGGTCATCTCCACTAAAGCGGGCTACAATATGTGGGCAGGGCCTTATGGTGACTGGGGATCTCGCAAGTATATGATATCTAGTCTGGATCAGAGCCTGAAGCGGATGGGGCTGGACTATGTCGATATATTCTACTCTCACCGATTTGATCCTGATACGCCGCTGGAAGAAACGATGGGAGCACTGGATCATATCGTACGTTCCGGCAAAGCGCTGTATGTGGGTGTGTCCAATTATAGTGCGGAGCAAACGGCAGAAGCAGCTCGCATTCTGAAGGAGTTGGGAACACCGCTTCTGATTCATCAGCCGAAATACTCCTTACTTGATCGCTGGATTGAAAACGGATTACAAGATGTACTGGACGAAAACGGGGTAGGCAGCATTGCCTTTTGCCCGCTGGCGCAGGGATTGCTGACCAATAAATATTTGAACGGAATTCCCGAGGATTCACGTGCAGCGAGTACTTCGGTTTTCCTGAATGAGAACCATGTGACGCCAGAGACACTTCGTAAGGTACGCGCCCTGAATCAGATGGCTGCTGCACGCGGACAAAGTTTGGCTCAATTCTCGCTGGCCTGGGCTCTGCGCGGCGAACGTCTGACCTCTGTCTTGATTGGGGCAAGCCGTGTAAGCCAAATTGAAGAAAATGTTGCTACCTTATCCAATCTGGACTTTTCTCAGGAGGAATTGGATCGGATTGATTCGATTCTGAATGCCGGGAACTGACAGGACGGCGGCACAGCCTAATGGCGAAAGTTAATTTGTAGTCATCGGCCTAATTTCGTGTTCTCTTATACAATATAAATTAACAGCCCGTATCCGTTTGAAGGATGCGGGCTGTTTAAGTCTGTTTTACGACTGTGGATACTGCTTAACCTTGCTTCGGTACTCGGTTGGAGACTGACCACAGAAGCGCTTGAATTGACGTGAGAAATATAAGGCATCGGTTAGTCCCACCGAAGCGGCCACTTGCTCTACCGATAGTTCAGGACGTTCACGCAGCAGTTGACGTGATTTGTCGATTCTTAGCTTAAGCAGATAGGTGACGGGGGAGATCCCCGTTTCCTTTTTGAATATCCGTGACAAATACGCACGATTATAACCAAGTCCTTCAGACATTTGCTCAATGGAAACGGGGTGTGCGTACTGAGTGGACATATATTGAACCATCTGCTTGACTGTACGTTGAATTTGCGAATCCGCCCCGGACGGATCAGTCCAGTCACTCAGGTAATTGCCTGCTTCCCCCATAATCAGATACAAATAGCCCAAGGCTGATAGATGAGAACTAGATTTTCTGCTATAAAAGGCCAATTGCATTTGCTCCAAATAACCGGGGATGGGACTTTGATCGGAAGCATGAAAGACAGGCTGGTGAACACGTAGCCCGGCCTCCTGCACCACCTGCTCAGTATGGTGCCCGGTAAACGCAGACCAACGATAACGCCACGGTTCCTCTTCATCAGAGGTATAGCTCACCAGCTGACCGGGATGAATAAGGAAAAAATCGTTTTCTTCAAGCTGATATGTGTGCTGTTCCGTTCGGAAGATACCTCTGCCCGATTCTACAAAGTGTAGCAGATAGTAATCATAGATTTTCGGCCCCACGGCATGACCGGATTTGGTTTGGCTCTCTCCTGCAAAAAGCACATGCAGCGGGCTATTTTCATAAAACACCGGATTAGAGGCGACGGCATAACTATATGAATACGCTTGCAAAATAGGGTCATCCTTCCTGCATTTGTGAATGGTTTAGCGGATGCGGTATACTTACATTGTACATATCCAAGTCACATTTATCCATAGCTTAAACACATGGATGCATTACATTGTGTGACGCTTTCATTTATACTGAAATCATAAGAGATGTCAACCTGATTAAGATGTTACAGGGAAATCAGGAGGGCCTTTACTAACGGTATATGAGGTGGATGCGGATATGAATTCTACTGAATTAAAGAAACATTTTATTGAAAAATATGGTGAAAGCAGCAATGAACTGCGGATATTTCATGCACCTGGACGTGTCAATCTGATTGGAGAGCATATCGACTATAACGGTGGTTATGTACTCCCGGCTGCGCTGGAATTCGGAACGACGCTAATCCTTCGTGCGCGCAATGATGATGAAATTCATTTTGCTTCGACAAACCTGTCGTATGAAGTGTCTATCCCCCGTGGAGAAATAGGTAAAAACAAAACGGATGAGTGGGTGGACTATCCGGTGGGTGTGCTGGTGGAGTTGGCTGAAAAGGGAGTTCATCCGTCTAACGGATATGACCTGCTCTATCATGGAGAAATACCGAATGGTGCTGGATTATCCTCCTCAGCCTCCATTGAGGTTGTTACAGGATATGCGTTTCTCACGATCGAAAAACAGGAAACAGATACGGTCGAAATCGCTTTGTTGTCCCAGCGGGCAGAAAACAATTACGTTGGTGTCAATTGCGGTATTATGGACCAGTTCGCTGTAGCGAACGGAGCAGCTGATCATGCAATTCTTCTGATGTGCGATACGTTGGAGTACCGTAAAGTGCCATTCCGCACGGGGGCTTATAAGCTCGTGATCGGCAATACAAACAAGCGTCGCGGTTTGGTGGACTCAGCCTATAATGAGCGTCGTAGCCAGTGTGCCGAAGCACTGTCCATTTTACAGCAGCAGAAGCCGTCATTGGAATACCTCGCTCAGCTGGATGAGGCACGTTTCGGAGAGCTTCAGCATCACATCGCGGACCAAACAGTGTGTCGGCGGGCACAGCATGTGGTGGAGGAAAACGCTCGTGTGCTGGCCTCTGTCGATGCTCTCGCAGCGAATGAACTTGCAGCTTTTGGTCAGTTAATGAATGCTTCTCATGATTCATTGCGCGATTTGTATGAGGTCAGCTGCACGGAGCTGGACGTCATGGTTGAAGAAGCACGACGCATTCCTGGCACGCTGGGTGCTCGTATGACAGGAGCCGGATTTGGAGGTTGTACGGTTTCATTGGTTCATGAGGACGATGTGGAACGTTTTGTGAAGGAAGTCGGCGAAGCTTATCAGACCCGCACAGGGCTGGAAGCCAGCTTTTATGTATGCAAGGCAGGAGACGGAGTAAAAGAACTGAAGGAGGACGAATAACATGGCCATTTTAGTCACAGGTGGAGCTGGATATATCGGTTCACATACCGTAGCAGAACTGTTGGATCTGGGAGAAGAAGTTGTGGTGCTGGACAATTTGCAAACCGGGCACAAAGCAGCATTGCTTGGAGGCAAGTTGTATGAAGGGGATTTGAGGGATAAAGAACTACTGTCCAAACTGTTCTCTGAAAATAGTATCGATGCAGTTATCCATTTTGCAGCCAATTCGCTGGTTGGAGAAAGCATGCAAAATCCTGGTAAATATTACGACAACAATGTATTTGGCACGCTGAGCTTGCTGGAGGCAATGAAGGATGCTGGAGTGCGCCGAATCGTGTTTTCCTCTACTGCGGCTACCTACGGCGAACCGGAAAAGGTGCCGATTGAAGAGGGAGACCGTACAGAGCCAACCAACGTGTATGGTGAAACAAAGCTGATGATGGAGCGCATGATGTCGTGGTTTGATAAAGTTTTAGGCATCAAATATGTGTCTTTACGGTATTTTAATGCGGCTGGTGCGCATGAGAGCGGCAAGATCGGTGAAGATCACCGACCAGAAAGCCATCTGATCCCATTAGTGCTCCAGACAGCCTTGAAGCAACGTCCACACATCGCTGTGTTTGGTGAGGATTATGCGACACCTGACGGCACGTGTGTTCGGGATTACATTCACGTGAGTGACCTGGCGGATGCTCATGTGCGTGCAGTAAATTACTTGCGCGAAGGCAATGACAGCAACGTATTCAACTTGGGCAATGGACAGGGCTTCTCTGTGAAAGAAGTTATTGAGACGGCACGCAAGGTCACTGGACTCGACATTCCAGTTGTTACAGAGCCACGCCGCGCAGGCGATCCAGCGATATTGGTTGCATCTTCTGACAAGGCTCGTTCGGTGTTGGGCTGGAGTCCAGCACGTACCCAATTGGAGGATATTATTAGCGGAGCATGGGGATGGCATCAGTCGCACCCTCACGGCTACGGCGACGAATAGACGGGAGACGATGACATATGAGCGAGCGCCAATCCACAGATAAAGGCCAAGGCCGGGAACATTTCCGGCATCTGGCCCATGACATCGACGAAACTGTGCAGCAATCGGCTCTATATGCGGTGGAACAACTGGTTGCATTCGCACAAAACAAGGGCTTGATCGGTCCGCAAGATACAGATTACAGCCGTAATCTGCTGTTGGAGCAGTTTGGGTTTTCGGAGCCTTATTCAGGTGGGGAAGCAGGGGGCATTATGGCCCCCGAAGCTCTCCAGCCTGTGCTTAATGTATTGATAGATTATGGTTTTGCCATAGGACTTATCCCTGAAAACACAGATACGTATCGCGATTTGCTTGATTCCAAAATCATGGGACTGTTGATGGCGAGACCGTCTGAAGTCATCCGTGACTTTCATCAAACGGAGGATGAACGTGGCATAGAGGCGGCGACAGATGCTTTTTATCAATTATCCATCGATTCGAACTACATTCGAATGGATCGGGTTGCCAGCAATGTGTACTGGAATCAGTCGACATCTTACGGAGATATGGAAATCACGATTAATTTGTCCAAGCCAGAAAAAAGTCCTAAAGAAATTGCGATGGCGAAGCTTTTGCCGCCGCCTGTTTATCCCAAGTGTCAATTATGCCGTGAAAACGTCGGATATGCAGGAAGAGTAAATCATCCGTCCCGTCAAAATCTGCGTATCATTCCGGTGGAATTGAATGGGGAGCCGTGGTTTTTTCAATACTCACCCTATGTGTATTACAACGAGCATTGCATCGTGTTCCATCATGATCATGTACCGATGAAGCTTACGAAGGATACACTGCGGCGATTGCTGGCCTTTACGAAAGCGTTTCCGCATTATTTTATTGGCTCCAATGCGGATCTGCCGATTGTCGGCGGATCGATCCTGACCCATGATCATTTTCAGGGTGGTCGTCATACATTCCCAATTGAAAAAGCGGGTGTGGACGGTGTATACCATAATGAAGCGTTCCCGCAGGTTACAGCAGGGATTGTAAACTGGCCGATGTCGGTCATCCGTTTTACGTCAACAGATGCCGAGGCGCTGTTGGAGGCGGGAAATGCTGCTTTTGAAGCCTGGAAAGCTTATAGTGATCCTGTAGCTGATGTCCTTTCTCATACAGAGCAGGAGGGGGAAACGATTCCACATAATACTGTGACGCCGATTGTGCGCCGAGATTCCGAAGGCAGGTATCAGATGGATCTCGTACTGCGTAACAACCGAACGAGTGAAGAGTATCCGGAAGGTATTTTCCATCCTCACCGCGAGATGCATCACATCAAGAAGGAAAATATCGGTCTGATCGAAGTGATGGGACTTGCCATATTACCGGGGCGGCTCAAGGATGAACTGGATGGGATTGCAGATATTTTGTGTGGGGATGACAAACTGGCTGTGGCTATGCAGCAGGAAGGACATCCACTGTTTAAGCATGCAGACTGGATTTATCAGTTAAACACTCGGTTCGGTCGTTTGCCTGACAAGGAAACGGCTGTTCGTACCGTACAAAATGAAGTTGGACTGAAATTCAGTGAAATTTTAGAGCATGCAGGAGTGTATAAACGGAATGAGTCCGGGCAGCAGGCGTTTGGTCGTTTTATGAAACAATTGGGATATACTTTGGGTGAATAAAATCGCTGGTGCAGCACATAATACACTACGAGAACCCTCCCAAGATATGACATGGAACCATGCTCCTCAAGGAGTGTGGTTTTTTTCTGAAAATAAAGCATATTTGTTTCCTGTAACCGAAAAGGTTATAATAGAGTAGTTTCTTAACATTAAACTTTAGAACTATTGGAGGCGAGCGTTTGCGATGAAAGCATTCGAATTTTATAATCCTACACAATTGATCTTCGGTAAAGGACAATTGGAGGCTCTCAAGCGTGAAGTTCCTAAATATGGTAAACGTGTACTGCTTGTATATGGCGGCGGCAGCATTAAGCGCAGCGGTTTGTACGATAATGTAATAAGTTTGCTTAATGAAATTGGTGCAGAGGTAACGGAACTGGCTGGTGTAGAGCCGAATCCTCGCTTATCTACAGTACATAAAGGCGTGGAATTGTGTAAAACACATCAAATCGACCTCGTTCTGGCTGTAGGCGGCGGTAGTGTGCTGGATTGTTCCAAAGCCATTGCTGTTGGTGCAAAATATGATGGCGACATGTGGGATTTTGCAGAGCGTAAAGCGGCACCACAGGCAGCATTGCCATTAGGTACAGTTTTGACCATGGCAGCTACCGGTTCTGAAATGAATGCGGGTTCTGTTATTACAAATGAAAAAACACAGGAAAAATTGGGATGGGGTAGCGTATTTGCGTTCCCTGCGTTTTCTATTCTTGACCCTGTAAACACATACTCACTGCCACAAAATCAAACCGTTTACGGAATCGTAGATATGATGTCACATACGCTGGAGCATTATTTCCATTTGGAATCCAATACTCCGGTCCAACTTGGCTGGTGCGAAACGATTTTACGTACGGTCATGGATGCGGCTCCAGGTCTGGTCAACGATCTGGAAAACTACGAGCTGCGTGAAACGATTATGTATTGTGGTACGATGGCGCTGAACGGCTTCCTGAACATGGGGCTGACAGGTGACTGGGCTACTCACAATATCGAGCATGCGGTGTCTGCTGTTTATGATATTCCACATGGTGGAGGACTGGCTATTCTGTTCCCGAACTGGATGAAACACAATCTGCATGTGAAGCCTGAACGCTTCAAACAACTGGCCGTCAATGTGTTCCATGTAAACCCAGAAGGCAAGAGTGATGAAGAAGTGGCGCTGGAAGGTATTCAGGCGTTGCGTGATTTCTGGAACTCGATTGGTGCACCAAGCCGTCTGGCTGATTACGATATTGATGCGTCCCAGATCGATGTTATGGCTGATAAAGCTGTGAAATTCGGATCTTTTGGTGGTTTTAATAAGCTCAATCGCGAAGATGTAGTCGAAATTTACAAAGCATCTCTGTAAACTATACTTGTATCATTTTAAGCACGTTTGTGCGTCATTAGACGTACGAACGTGCTTTTTTGGGTTCAACGTGGGATTTGGGAGGAAAATTTTGAAACTTTTTAAGGTTGAATACGTAAACATAGTTATAGACTGGAAACCAGACTGAAAAGGTACATGGAAGGAGGAGTCGCATGGAAACCATATTTTGGTGGTTATTGGCAGGGGGCGCTATCTTTACCGTAGTCAGTGTGCTGATTGGAGATGTACTCGGTAGTTGGCTGGATGGTGCATTGGAGCTGCCGGGCCTCGATTGGTTCAGACCTGTCGTTTTACTTGGAGCTATGACCGCTTTTGGCGGAGCTGGAGTACTGCTGACAAAGTATACTGGACTGAGCATGGGGTGGGTCGTTGTGCTTGCTTTAGGGATTGCGTTTGTCATCGGAATACTCGTGTTTTTTGCGTTTATCAAGCCCATGGCGAATTCGGAAGTATCCAGCGGCTTCTCCATGCGTGAGCTGACTGGCCGGATCGGTGAGGTCACCATTCCTGTACCTGAGGTTGGTTACGGGGAGGTTATGATCCGCTTGGGTGCAGGCAACACCATACATACAGCATCGAGCTTCGATCACAAACCGCTTGCTGCGGGAACCCGTATCGTCGTGGTTGAGGTCGCAGAGGGCGTCGTCCGCGTAGCGTACCTGGACACATAGACGGCGCATTCGCTTAACTTGAAGGGAGCGTGATCGGGAGTGTCAAATTTGCAAGATATTGTGTTGGTCCCTGGGATTGTTGTCATCGTTATCGTTATATTAGGGATCGCTTTTTGGGCCCGTTACAAAACGGTTGGACCGGATGAAGGGATGATCGTGACGGGCTCTTTTCTGGGAAATAAAAATATTTCCGAGGATGACTCTGGACGCAAAATTAAAATTGTACGCGGCGGGGGGGCCTTCATTTGGCCAATTTTCCAGCAGTCCGAATTCATCTCTTTGTTGTCCCATAAACTGGACGTAACCACACCGGAAGTGTATACGGAGCAAGGAGTTCCCGTGATTGCGGATGGTGTGGCGATTATCAAGGTTGGCAGTTCCATTGAGGATGTGGCTACAGCAGCCGAGCAGTTCATCGGGAAACCATTGGAGGCTCTTAGAGGAGAGGCTCAGGAAGTGCTGGAGGGACATTTACGCGCAATCCTCGGTTCGATGACAGTGGAAGAAGTTTATCGTAATCGGGATCGGTTTGCGCAGGAAGTACAGGGCGTGGCTGCTCGTGATCTGAAAAAGATGGGCTTGCAAATCGTTTCATTCACCATCAAAGACGTGCGTGATAAGCACGGATATCTGGATGCGCTTGGTAAGCCGAGAATTGCCGCTGTGAAACGGGATGCTGAGATTGCAGAAGCCGAGGCTGTGCGGGATGCCCGGATTCAGAAGGCACGTGCGGAACAGGAAGGCCAGAAGGCCGAACTGCTGCGGGATACCAACATTGCGGAGGCAGCCAAGGAGAAGGAACTGAAAGTGGCTTCGTTTAAGAAAGAACAGGATACAGCGAAGGCAGAAGCCGATCAGGCTTATCACATCCAGGAGGCCCGTGCCAAGCAGACTGCTGTCGAAGAGCAGATGAAGGTCGAGCTGGTGCGCAAAGAACGGGAAATTGATCTTCAATCCAAGGAAATACAGGTACGTGAAAAGCAATATGATGCGGAAGTGAAAAAGAAGGCAGAAGCCGATCGGTATGCGGTCGAGCAAGCGGCGGAAGCAGATAAATCTCGTAAAATGCGTGAGGCTGAATCGCTGCAATACTCGATTGAGACACAGGCTAAAGCGTCAGCTGAACAAAAACGTCTTAACGGGCAAGCAGAAGCGGATGCCGAACGCGCCAAAGGTACGGCAGACGCAGATGTCATCCGTTTGCGTGGACTTGCAGAAGCGGAGGCCAAGGAAAAACTGGCGGAGGCGTTCCAAAAGTTTGGAGAGGCCGCCGTGCTCGATATTATCGTGAAAATGCTGCCTGATCTGGCTGGACGTATTGCCGAACCGATTGCGTCCATTGATAAACTCACCGTAGTTGATACGGGAAAAGGAGAAGGAGCAGCGCGTGTCAGCAATTATGTCACCGAACTGATGGCTACGGCACCCGAGATGCTGAAGAGTGTATCCGGTATTGATGTGGAGCAGTTAATCAAGGGGTTGACCACGGGGAAAAAAGGCATTCATTCCGTGCCGCCTTCCGGTGAAGTGAATAAGCAGCCTCTTCCAGCCTCGGTGGAGGTAGCGCTAACAGATAAAGAATAACGATAAGTCTTTGGGGAGCATCTATCCCTAACCAAAAGACCGCTTTTCATCACAGCATTTCCCGGCAATGTGATGAAAAGCGTTTTCTTTTTATTGACCTTTAGCCGAATATTTGGTACTTTAACGTGGATTCCTCTGAGCTTCATGCTATAATTCTTAGGATCAAGGTTCTGATAAAAGAGGTGCGGATGTGAGCAGCCTAAAAGTGGCCAAAGCGCTGAATAACAATGTGATTATAGGGATGCATCCCGAGCATGATGAGGTTGTCGTGATTGGAAAAGGAATCGGTTTCAATCGCAGACCCGGCGATCTTATGCCGTTGGATTCAGTTGAGAAATTATTTATATTAAAAAGCCATGAAGAACAGGAGCAATACAAACGGTTGCTTCCTGAGCTGGATGAGAAGCTCATTGAGGTCATCGGTGAGGTGCTTCATCTTGTTCAGCTTCAAGCTAAGAAGCCTCTAAATGAGCACATACTGATTGCTTTAACTGACCATATTGCTTTTTCCATCAACCGTCATAAACAGGGAATTACGATTCATAATCCGTTTTTGTATGAGACTAGGGAAATATATCCTCAGGAATACAAGATGGCTGAGCAGGCTGTTGCTTTAATCAGGGATAAGATGGATGTAGATCTGGGAGAAGATGAAATCGGATTCGTGGCCCTGCATATTTATAGTGCCATGACAAACCAGCATATCTCCGAGGTTAGGAAGGATTCTCGTCTGATTGCTGATATGGTTCAGGTTGTCGAGACGACACTGGATTATCGTATTCCTCTTCAATCCCTTGATTATTCTCGACTGCTGACTCATCTGAGGTTTGCGATTGAACGTGTGCGCCGGGGAGAAATTGTGCAGGAGATTTATCGATTGGACAAGCTTTTGAATGAGGAGTATCCGGAAATGTATATGCTGGCCTGGAAGCTCACGAAAATTATGGAGAAAAGACTCCGTAAATCTGTGTACCCGGCTGAGGTTAGTTATTTGACAATGCATCTGCAACGGTTGTCCCAACGCAAAGAGCAACAAGAGTGATAAAACCGGAATAAAAAAGTATTGCCTCGCATTTAGCGGGGTGCTATAATCAATTCTGCAATGAGGAAGACAACAACTGAACATTTAACGTGTTACTGATTCGATCAGGCATGAGTTGTTTTAAGTTATGATTGTTTACAGCCTACTGGGGCAAGCTATATCCCAAGGTTGTTTTCAAACATACTTAAATCGGCTCATGCCTTTTTTGTTGTTTTGCCTCTGTTCTAAATTTCAGAGAAGGATGTGGAAGGTATGTTTAAAAAGCTTTTCGGCGTTTTACAGCGTGTCGGTAAAGCATTAATGCTTCCTGTAGCGATTTTGCCAGCTGCGGGGCTTTTGTTGGGTATCGGTAACATGCTGGTCAATCCTGATTTTCTCCAGTACATTCCGGCATTAAATGCGGGCTGGGTTCAATCGGTAGCGACGATCATGATGAATGCCGGACAAATCGTTTTTGATAATCTGGCCCTGTTGTTCGCAGTCGGCGTAGCCGTCGGTCTGGCGGGCGGTGAAGGTGTAGCCGGTTTGGCTGCCATCATCGGTTACCTCGTTATGAACATTACTTTGGGTACAGCCGTGGGTGTCACACCTGGTCTGATTGCTCAAAAAATACCGGGTTATGCGAACGTGTTGGGTATTCCAACGCTTCAAACCGGGGTGTTCGGCGGGATAATCATCGGTATACTGGCCGCGGCCATGTACAACCGCTTTTTCAAAATTGAGCTTCCTTCGTATCTGGGCTTTTTCGCGGGTAAGCGTTTCGTTCCAATTGCAACGGCGGTGTCCTCACTGATTGTCGGGCTTGCGCTGGTTCTGATCTGGCCTCCAGTTCAACAAGGACTTAACGCAGTATCTCACTTTATGGTGTATTCCAACCCGACTTTGTCGGCGTTCCTGTTCGGGGTTATCGAACGCGCGCTTATTCCATTTGGTTTGCATCACATCTGGTATTCACCGTTCTGGTTTGAATTTGGTGAATATGTTAACAAAGCAGGTCAAACCGTTCACGGTGACCAGCAGATCTTCTTCAGCCAGCTTCGTGATGGAGTGGCGTTGACAGCAAGTACGTTCCAAGTGGGTAAATTCCCATTCATGATGTTCGGTTTGCCGGCAGCAGCGCTTGCAATGTACCATGAAGCAAGACCAGAACATAAAAAATATGTAGCAGGTATCATGGGTTCAGCAGCATTGACTTCGTTCTTGACAGGTATTACGGAGCCACTGGAATTTTCCTTCCTGTTCGTAGCTCCACTGCTGTTTGCAGTACACTGTATATTCGCAGGTCTGTCATTTATGACCATGCAAATTTTACATGTCAAAATCGGTATGACCTTCTCAGGCGGATTTATTGACTTCCTGATTTTCGGGATTATTCCAACCCGTACGCCTTGGTGGTATGTAATCATCGTCGGTCTGATTTTGGCAGTGATTTACTACTTCGGATTCCGGTTCATCATACGGAAGTTCAACTTGAAAACACCAGGACGTGAAGAAGCTACAGAAAATGTGGATGGTGCAGCAGCCGGTAGTAGTGATGAGCTCCCGCACAACATTTTGGCACCTTTCGGTGGTTCATCAAATATCAAGCATCTGGATGCTTGTATCACACGTCTTCGGATCGAGGTTAATGAGAAATCGAACGTTGACAAAGCTCGTCTGAAGCAACTTGGCGCATCGGGTGTCCTTGAAGTCGGCAACAACGTACAGGCAATTTTCGGTACACGTTCCGACACCATTAAAACTCAAATGGCAGATATCATGGCTGGACGTACACCTGCACCAGCTCCGGCGCAACCTGCTCCACAAGAGGAGAAGGAAGCTGGGGAAGAACAACAAACCATTATTGTAGAAGATATTGTAATGCCTGTTAACGGCGAATTGGTTGATATCTCGACGGTTCCCGATCCGGTATTTGCAGAACGTATGACAGGTGACGGCTTTGCGGTCGTGCCAAATGATGGAACGATTGTGTCCCCTGTTTATGGTAAAGTATTCAATGTATTCCCGAGCAAGCATGCGATTGGTATTCAATCCGATGGCGGTAAAGAAGTGCTTGTTCATATCGGGGTGAATACCGTGAAGCTTAAAGGGCAAGGATTTGACGTTTTGGTGAACGAAGGCGATCTTGTGTCAGCCGGCCAGCCTATTATGAAAGTAGACCTGGAATACGTGAAGGCAAACGCTAAATCCATCATTTCACCTGTCATTTTTACCAACCTTCCAGAAGGTTCTTCGGTAACTTTAAACAAAACTGGAGTATTGAAGGCTGGCGAAGATGGTATAATTACGATAAAATAAACTCTATGTGTTTCGGATTAGTTGATTAGGCGGCTTAGGCCGTCTCATCAATGATCTGGTATACTGCGTGTAAACAAATATTATCTTTAGGAAAGTGGGAGGAACAAATTATGCAAACAACTTTTAGAATTACGGATGAAGACGGTATCCATGCACGTCCTGCAACTGCACTGGTAAATACAGCTAACAAATTCAGCGGTGCTGAATCTTTTGCCGAAGCTAACGGTAAAAAAGTAACTTTGAAATCCATTCTGGGTGTATTGTCTCTGGGTCTGGAACAAGGTGATACTATTAACATTATCTGCGAAGGCGCTGAAGCAGCCGAAGCACTGAAAGCTCTTGAAAATGTAATCGTTAACGAAGGGCTGGGCGAAGTTCATGCTTAAAATTTCCGGGATTGCCGCTTCGGCAGGCATAGCCATTGCCCGGGCGTTTATCTTGGAGCATCCGAATTACGCTGTAGAGAGACGCGCGGTTGGTGATGTTGAAGCTGAAATCGCGAGATTGGATGCGGCTTTGGTACAATCTCAAACCGAATTGGAATCGATTAAGGAGAAAACGCTTCAGGAGCTGGGAGAGAAAAAAGCAGAAATTTTTGCATCTCACCTGCTCATCCTGAATGATCCTGAATTGATCGATCCGGTTAAAGCTAAAATCAGAGACGAGCAGCTTAATGCTGACTATGCTTTGAATGAAGTAGCTACACAGTTCATTTCCATGTTTGAAAACATGAAAAGTGCCTATTTGCAAGAACGCGCATCGGACATGCGTGATGTAACCAAGCGGATCCTGAATCACCTGCTTGGTGTTCATTTTGTTAGTCCTGCAGAAATTGCCGAAGAAACGATTGTGCTTGCAGAAGATTTGACACCTTCCGACACAGCTCAGCTGAACCGTGAATTTGTTAAAGGTTTTGCAACGAACATCGGCGGACGTACTTCGCATTCGGCCATTATGGCTCGCTCACTTGAAATTCCTGCAGTTGTGGGAACGAAAAATATATTGTCTCAAGCTAAAAGCGGCGATTTGATTATCGTTGATGGTTTGGATGGTCACGTATTCGTGAACCCAACCGAAGAGATTGTTGCGGAATACCGTGCTAAACAGGTGGCATACGACAAGCAACGCGAAGAGTGGCGCAAGCTGCGCGGCGAAGCTACAGTTTCTGTCGATGGTGTCCATGTCGAACTGGCAGCCAATATTGGTACGCCTAATGATGTAGCTGGTGTTCTGGACAACGGTGGTGAAGGCGTTGGCTTGTACCGTACGGAGTTCTTGTACATGGGACGCGATAAGCTTCCATCCGAAGAAGTACAGTATACGGCGTACAAAACCGTTCTGGAAAGAATGGAAGGTAAGCCGGTTGTAGTCCGTACTTTGGATATCGGTGGCGACAAAGAACTTCCATATCTGGACCTGCCGAAAGAAATGAATCCGTTCCTCGGATTCCGTGCTATTCGTCTGTGTCTAGATCGCCAGGATATTTTCCGCACTCAATTGCGTGCTTTGTTGCGTGCGAGTGTGCATGGTAACCTGCGCATCATGTTCCCGATGATTGCTACGCTGAACGAATTCCGTGAAGCTAAAGCTGTTTTGTTGGAAGAAAAGGAAAAGTTGGTAGCCGAGGGTGTATCCGTATCTGAAGAAATTCAGTTGGGCATCATGGTAGAAATTCCTTCTACAGCGGTATTGGCTGACCAATTCGCAAAAGAAGTAGATTTCTTCAGTATCGGTACAAACGATCTGATTCAATACACAATGGCAGCGGATCGCATGAACGAGCGGGTTTCTTACCTGTATCAACCATACAATCCATCCATTCTGCGTCTGGTGAAAATGGTTATTGATGCCGCTCACCGTGAAGGACGTTGGGTTGGTATGTGTGGTGAAATGGCAGGAGATACAACAGCAATTCCGTTGCTGCTGGGTCTTGGACTTGATGAGTTCAGTATGAGCGCAACTTCTATTCTGCCAGCACGTAGTCAAATCTCCAAGTTGTCCCGTGCGGACATGGAAAAACTGGCTACAAAAGCTCTGGACATGCAAACAGCAGAACAGGTTGTTGAATTGGTTCAAAGCATCGAAGGCTAAGGAAGGGTATTACATTTCAAAGGTTATATCTTTTTCCAACAAAAAAATTGCTGTGTACATACAGCAGCCGGTATCTATTTAGATACCGGCTTTTTTGCATCCTTTAAGTAGAATTTGTTTTTAACTGCATGAGCAATTCAGTACAGGTTTGCGGGCTGCGGTAGTTTCGTCCAATCGTGTGACTGGAGTAGTATATGGTGCATTGAGCACCAGCTCAGGGTTCTCTTCCGCTTCCCGCGCAATATGAATCATAGTGTCGACAAAAGCATCAAGTGTTTCCTTACTTTCCGTCTCCGTGGGCTCGATCATGATGCACTCCTCTACATTCAGCGGGAAGTAAATTGTAGGCGGATGGTAGCCGAAATCAAGCAGCCGTTTGGCTACATCAAGCGTGCGCACTCCAAATTTTTTCAAGCTTCGCCCCGACATTACGAATTCGTGTTTGCAATGTCCAGGGTAGGGCAGGTCAAAATGTGGAGCGAGCCGATGCATCATGTAATTGGCATTGAGCACAGCGCATTCCGATACACGCTTTAAGCCATCAGGACCGTAGCTACGGATATAGGCGTAGGCACGAACGAGAATACCGAAGTTGCCGTAAAAGGCTTTAACCCGTCCAAAAGAATCTCCTTGTTCCCGGTCCCAGTGGTACACCCCCTGCGAATCACGTACGACAAGCGGCTTGGGCAAATAAGGGATGAGCCGTTGCTTTACGCCGACAGGCCCAGCGCCGGGGCCGCCGCCGCCGTGAGGGGTACTCATCGTTTTGTGCAAATTGAGATGCACTACATCGAAGCCCATATCGCCGGGACGAGTAATTCCCATGATGGCGTTGGAGTTCGCCCCGTCATAGTAGAGCAGACCACCCGCGTCATGCACGATGGCAGCAATGTCAGTGATTTGCTTCTCGAACAGTCCAAGCGTGTTCGGGTTGGTCAGCATGAGCGCAGCGGTGTCGTTGCCTACGGCTTGACGCAGCGCATCCAGATCCACCAGCCCCTCAGGGGTGGAGGGAAGGGTGACTGTTTCGAAGCCCGCGACGGTTGCGCTGGCGGGGTTCGTTCCGTGCGAGGAATCCGGCACGAGCACCTTGGTACGTCGCTCACCACGTGCTTCGTGGTATGAGCGAATCATCATCAGCCCGGTCCATTCGCCATGGGCGCCCGCGGCGGGCTGAAGTGTGACGGCATCCATGCCAGTTAACGCAGCCAAATCATTTTGGAGCGTATGCAGCAACTCCATGGCACCCTGGATGCTCTCCTCGGGCTGATATGGATGGATTTTGGCGAAGCCTGTATATCGGGCGACATCCTCATTCACTTTCGGATTGTATTTCATCGTACAGGAGCCGAGCGGATAAAATCCGTTGTCCACGCCGAAATTGCGCCGGGACAAGGCGGTATAATGCCGAATAACGTCTACTTCGTATACCTCGGGTAATGCCGCAGGTTCGCTGCGCAGCGCATAATCTGGCAAAAGCTCTGCCACCGGGCGACGGGGAACGTCGCACTCGGGAAGGGAATAGGCGATGCGACCCGGACGGCTCAATTCAAAAATGAGCGCTTGATCGTGTTCCTTCAACAGCCCTTGTTTCTGATCCTGTCCGGTGTGTGTCATAGCAATCCCCCCAAGGTGTGTACAAATTGGTCAATCTCTTCTTTGGTTCTTTGCTCCGTCACGGCAATCAACATGTGACCAGCAAGTTCCTCATAGTCCCGGCCCAAATCGTAGCCAGCGATAAATCCAGCAGCTAGCAGTTCGGCCTGGAGTTTGCTCATATCCGTACCCTCAGGCAGTCTAAGGGCAAACTCGTTAAAGGTCGGTGCGTTAAATGAGACAGTTACGCCCTTCAAGCTCAGCAATTGCTCTAAAGCATAACGGCTTTTATGCAAATTTAGCTCGGCTACTTCCTTGATCCCCTGTCTACCCATGACAGACAAGTATACAGATGCAGATAAAGCTAGCAACGCTTGATTGGAGCAAATGTTAGACGTGGCCTTTTCGCGGCGGATATGCTGTTCCCGCGCTTGCAAGGTCAGCACGAAGCCGCGTTTACCGTTACGGTCAGTGGTCTGACCCACAATACGGCCGGGGATACGGCGCATATGTGCCTGAGAAACGGCAAAGTATCCACAGGTCGGACCGCCGAGAGAAGAGGAGATGCCAAGTGGCTGCGCATCTCCTACCACAATATCCGCGCCCTGTTTGCCGGGTGTCTCCAGCAAGCCAAGTGCCAGTGGGTTGGCACTGACGACCAAAAGACCTTTGTGCGCATGGATGAGATCAGCCATCGGCTTCAGGTTTTCCACGGCTCCGAAAAAGTTGGGGCTTTGGACCAAAACAGCCGCAGTCTTTTCCGATACGGCCGCCGCTAACGCATTAGCATCCGTTACGCCGTCCGAACAGCCGATCTCCACGATGTCCAAATCCAATCCGCGTGCATAGGCTGCCAATACCTGACGTGCTTCCGGATGGACGGACCTTGATACGATAAGCTGTTTACGGCGGGTAGCTGCGGCGGACAGTGAGCCCGCTTCCGCCAGTGCAGTCGCTCCGTCGTACATGCTGGCATTAGCTACAGCCATGCCCGTCAATTCGCAAATATACGACTGAAATTCGAAAATGGCTTGTAGCTCGCCTTGGCTTACTTCCGGCTGATAGGGGGTGTAGGCTGTATAGAATTCCGAGCGTGAAGTGATGTGCTGGATGACGGACGGAATATGATGATCATAAATTCCTGCGCCAAGAAAGCTGGCATGTGTGTCTGTATTGGCGTTGTGTCCAGCAAGCTCGGCCAAGTGGCGGGTTAAGGCTCTCTCGCCGAGTCGAGAAGAAAGAGGGAGTTCCCCTTGATATCGAATGGCCTCTGGAATGTCACTGAATAAATCATCGATGGATGAAGCGCCGACCACACGCAGCATTTCGGTTTGATCCTGTTCAGTCATAGGGAGATAACGATGCTGCTTCATAGGTTCTGGCTCCTTTCGAAAATCAAAATTTAAATCGTAAATTAGTTAATAAAAAAGTGTGAGATGAAAACCCGGAAGTACATATCTGACATGTTTGCTTTATAGAAATGAGGAGAGTTTAAGATCAGCGTGGGCGTTTATAAAAGGGTGCTGCCACCACCTCGGCACGCAGGCGTTTGCCACGAGTCTCAACCTCCAGCGGTGTGGAGAGGGCGCTAAAACGACTGTCTACCAAGGCGAGGCCGAGATTACGCTTCAAGGTGGGCGACTGAGTCCCCGTTGTGACCTCACCGATGTGTTGTCCTTCTGCGAATACCGGGTAATGGGCGCGAGGGATACCGCGATCCATCATTTCCAGCCCGATTAATTTGCGAGGAATCCCTTGATCTTTCTGACGTTGCAGTGCTTCTCTACCGATAAAATCTCCTTTATTCAGCTTGACGAAGAACCCTAGACCGGCTTCGAGCGGTGAAATCGTGGCAGATAACTCCTGTCCGTACAGCGGCAACCGTGCCTCAAAGCGTAGGGTATCCCGAGCACCAAGTCCAGCGGGAATCAGCCCATACGACTCACCGGAACGAAGCAAACCCTCCCATACGGCTGGTGCTTCCGCAGCAGGTACATAAAACTCAAAACCGTCTTCGCCCGTATATCCGGTTCGTGAGACGAGTGCTTTTGCTCCGAACAATGGCACATTCTCATGGAAGCGGAAAGATGCCAGATTCGTAATGTCCGTATCTGCCACGGCTGCGGCAATACGTGCTGCTTCCGGTCCTTGCAACGCCAGCAATGCTATCGCATCAGACACATTCTCCATGTGAACGGATGCAGGCATATGGCGAATTAGCCAATCCCAATCCTTATCGATGTTAGAGGCGTTCACAACGAGCATGTAGCGCTCCGGTCCTTTGCAGTAAACAAGCAGGTCGTCTACTACCCCTCCATCGGGGTAACACAGGAGTGAATATTGTGCCTGACCTGGTTCCAACTGGCTGACATCATTTGTGGTCACCCTTTGCAGAAAAGCTTCGGCCTCTTTGCCTTCAACCAAAAATTCGCCCATATGCGATACATCGAATAAACCCGCACGTTGCCGGACGGCCTCATGCTCCTTTTGAATGCCGCTAAACTGAACGGGGAGCTCCCAGCCGCCAAAGTCAATACAACGAACCCCAGACTGCGTCCCGTAGGACGAATATAGCGGTGTTTTTCGCAAATTAGTCATTTTTCCACTCCTATTCGGTGTGATCGGCTAAACAAAAAAGACAGGCCGAAAAAAACGTATAGACGGCAGTCTACACTCTTTTTTCAGCTCTGTCCTTGATACCAGAAAGTTACCCCGGTATGTACCGGGTTTCCCCTTGGGTGATCCGCTCCAATAGCGAATGCTCTCCAGAGATGCGTCCGGCAGAGGTCCTTTTGCCTGAGAGATTCACCTGCAATGCAGGCTTACTCCTTCGGCGCTACCTTCGGGATCAACAGTATATTACCTGGCTTTGCAGATAACAACTTGATCCGATTCGCGTGCACAACTGTCCCACAAACCGCAACAGCTTGTGAATCTTTTTGGTAGTCTCTCCCTCCGCGTTCATCCGCGTTTGCAGTTGTCGGGGTGTTTCCCAAAGCATTTGCTATAACCCATTAATACGCAAATTCATTCAAAATGTCAATAAAAATGTCATCAAAAACAATAGAAAAAACATTTAATATATAAATAAGGATATGTAAGCGTTTGTTATAAGCTATCATATTTTTATATAGTACGCTATATGAGGTCATATGAAGTATTTTTGTTAGTATTATTGACATGAGTGTTCCTGTTGTCATAATCTTAACCTGTCTAATACAGGTGAGCAAAAGCGATTTTATTCATATGGAAGCGAGGGGAACAAAATGGGTGAAGTGAAGCAGCAACTTTGGTATACAGACGAACATGAGTGGGTTCAGCGCACAGAGAATGGAACGTTGCGGATTGGTATTACAGATTTTGCACAGCATCAACTGGGTGATATTGTTTTTGTAGAATTACCTGAGGCGGGAGTAACGATTGAGCAGGGAGCGGAAATCGGTACGATTGAATCGGTGAAGACGGTATCCGACCTTTTTGCTCCGGTGACGGGAACCGTATTAAAAGTGAATGAAGCGCTGGAAAGTACGCCTGAGCTAGTGAATGAATCTCCCTATGAAAAAGGTTGGATGATCGAAGTAGAGATAGATAAAGATGTGGAGGAAGCATTGGGCAAGCTACTGTCTGCGGATCAATACGAGCAGTTGATTTCCGATGTGCAATAATGAGCAATACAGCATGAAATAATAACGCTTTATTCTGGTTTTTTATATGGATATTGAATTAAATAAGAGCATCGTTAGTCCGCTCAGTTTTTGTATAAATAGTCGCTATGACCTGACATAGCGACTATTTTTTTGTTGTCTTTTAGAAGACGGATTTACGTTGTCTTCTCAGGCTTAGAAGAGAGCATCACTTTAAAATTGTGTAGATTTACAACAGTGTTTTTTCGACTAATTTCTATAGCTACAGGTCATATTAAGAAGAATTATGCAGGTCTAATACCTTCTCGGTTAATTTAAATTTAAATGTTGTCATCAACGTTCATGACGAAAGTACGTTTTCATTTCATTGATGAAGATAGCGCTGTCATTTAGTATGAATTTTAAGAAAAGGTAGTGATGCTTACCTACAAGGAGGATTTGAATATGAGTACATTGGACGCAAAGCCAAGTTCAAAAGGAGGCACTCGTGTCGCCGTACAGCGTTTTGGCCGTTTTCTCAGCGGTATGGTTATGCCCAATATGGGAGCATTTATCGCGTGGGGATTGATTACGGCACTCTTTATTCCGACCGGGTGGTTCCCAAACGAAGGTTTCGCACAACTGGTTGATCCGATGAAAAATTATTTGCTGCCGCTGCTGATTGGTTACACGGGAGGCACGATGATTCACGGACAACGTGGAGGTGTGATTGGTGCCATTATGACGATGGGTGTCATAGTGGGAGCCGATATCCCGATGTTCCTGGGCGCGATGGTCGCTGGTCCGCTGGCTGCGTGGATATTGAAGAAGTTCGACAAGGCCATTGAAGGCAAAGTCAGATCAGGCTTTGAAATGCTGGTCAATAATTTTTCGGCCGGGATTATCGGTGCCATTCTAGCACTGCTTGCCCATGTGGCGATCGGCCCGGTTGTACAAATGATCAGTCAAGTATTGTCGGCAGGGGTACAGTTCCTCGTGAACGCAGGGCTACTGCCGCTTGTCAACCTCATTATTGAGCCCGGAAAAGTATTATTTTTAAACAACGCGCTGAATCACGGAGTATTAAGTCCGATTGCGTTGGAGGAAGCTGCAAGAACAGGAAAATCCGTACTGTTCATGCTGGAATCCAACCCTGGGCCGGGGCTCGGTATTTTGCTGGCCTACTGCCTGTTTGGTAAAGGCTCTGCGAAGTCGTCGGCTCCTGGCGCAGTCATCATTCATTTTTTCGGCGGGATTCATGAAATTTATTTCCCTTATATTTTGATGAAGCCGATTTTGATTCTTGCTGCTATAGCTGGGGGCGTTGTGGGAACCTTCTGTTTCATGTTGACAGGTGCCGGACTGGTTGCTGCTCCTTCGCCGGGCAGCATCATCGCCTATTTTCTAATGACGCCAAAAGGCGGATATTTGCCAATGCTAAGCGGGGTGATCGCTGCTGCGGTCGTATCTTTTGCTGTTGCCGCAGTGTTACTCAAGACTGGTAAGCAACAAGAAGAGGGGCTGGAGGAAGCTGCATCCCGCCTGAAAGATATGAAAAATCAAAGCAAGAGTGCAAGTGCTAACGCCACTGTAATGGAAGATAACCACGAATCTGATCGTGCTGCAGAAATTGCTGCAGATCGAACGCTCAAGGATAAATCCGAAGTGAACAAAATCGTCTTTTCCTGTGATGCAGGTATGGGTTCAAGCGCTATGGGTGCCTCGATTTTACGCAAAAAAATGAAGCAGGCGGGTGTGGGCGTAACAGTTACGAATACGGCAATCAGTGAAATTCCACAGGATGCGGATATTGTCATTACGCAAAAAACGTTGACAGACCGGGCTAAAACAGTAGCTCCGAAAGCTGAGCACATTTCCATTGACAATTTTCTGAAGAGTCCTGAATACGAAGCGCTGGTTGAACGTCTGAAATCCGATTCTTAATCCCCATCGAAGTCAGGCGGACTGTATGCAATGTACGTCTCCTGCTGGAGGGATGAGCTTGGGAAGGAACGGTATGCGCTTATGAATATTACGAAACGACAACGTGACATCGTGGAATATCTTCTGGAGCAGTCCAAAGAGGTTACAGCCGGGGAAATTGCCACGAAGATCAATGTCAGCACAAGGACGGTTCATCGGGAACTGGGCGCAGTCGAGCATTGGCTGGCAGCTCATGAGGTGAAGCTGGAGAAAAAGTCAGGGATCGGTATCTGTATAGATGCTGATCCAGCTCGGCTTGTATGCCTGCGAAAACAATTGCTGCATACGAAGTCAGACGAATATTCGGCTGAGGAGAGAAAGATCGTGGTTCTCTGCATGCTGCTGGATACACGGGAGCCGATCAAGCTGTTGGCGCTGGCTTCAGACCTGAAAGTCACGGTAACTACGGTCAGTCATGATCTAGACGAATTGCAAGACTGGATTGAGGAACGTGGACTCATGCTTGTGCGCAGACGGGGGTACGGGGTCGAGATTACAGGGCGGGAGACAGACAAAAGACGGGCGATTTCCGAGCTGGCTCTCGAATATTTGGATGAATCCGATCTGTTTTCAGCCCGGGAAGAACTTCGTCCTGTAACCCGTGTTGCCGACAAGTTGCTGGAGATGATTGGCAGAGATAACCTGCTAATCGTGGAAAAGGCCCTCTGGCAGCCCCATGAAAAATGGTTGGAAAACATGGTGGAAAGCAAATACATGGAGCTGCTGATTCAAATTTGCGTTTCGCTGGTACGTCTTCGACTCGGGTATGTTATAGATCCTCTTCTCTCGTATTTAAAAACAGATTCAGATGAAAATATCATGCTTCGCACAGCTATGGTGGAACGCATATGCACGGAGTTGTCAGAGGCGCTGGATATTGAATTTCCAGAGCCGGAACGATCTTATCTCAGGCTGCTATTTCGTGATGCCGAAGATCACTCTACCCGACTGCTGCCGTTGGATGATCTCGTACTGTTGGAGTCGGTTCATGAGTTGATTCGTCGTGTGGAGGAAGAGACAGGCACGCCATTGAAAGAGGACCGTGTTCTGCGTGAAGGACTGATTGCCCATATGGCTCCGGTATTCAAACGTTTGAAGGAAGGCAGGTCGATTCGTAACCCTCTCCTTCAGCAAATCCGCAAGGATTACAGCAGCTTATTCGAATCAGTGAAAAAGGCTGCGGCGAGCATGACAGAAATGAAAGTGCCTGATGAAGAGATCGGATTTCTCGTCATGCATTTCGGCGCTTCGCTGGAGCGGCTGCGACAATTGCGTCGGGAAGTGCGGGCCATTGTAGTCTGCACGAGCGGCATTGGATCATCCAGACTTCTGGCAACAAGACTCGCCAAAGAGCTCCCACAGATCAAAATTGTGGATAGGGCTTCATGGTACGAGGCGGCGCGGATTCCCAAGGAGGATTATGATCTGATCATTTCGACAGTAGAGCTACCGCTTGAACCAGATCGGTATCTTAAGATCAGTCCGCTGCTAACGCAGGAGGAGAGTGACCGTCTACGTCATTTCATCCAACATATTACACTCCATCATCTCAATGATCATCAGCAGGAACAGGCCGTTCAGCCTGGCCAGGATATGGAGTGGCTTACCGGTCTGCGGAAAAGTCTCGAGGAAATTGTACACATTGTACAGCAATTTCAAGTGTATCCGCTGGAAAATCAAGGGATGGATATGGCGGCGACCGTAGAGGCGATATGCATGCTGGAGGCGGGGCGGGGGAATGTTACAGAGCCTTCTGCGGTTGCTGCACAACTCATGGAAAGAGAGCGCCAAGGTAGTCAGGTGATCTCTGATACCTCCATTGCTTTAGTTCATACGCGCAGCCACTATATTCGCAAGCCTTCGCTTACCTTGTATAAGCTGGCAGAGCCGCTGTTGGCGGATACAGGTGAACAGGTAGAATGCGTGCTGCTCATGTTGGGGCCTCGTGAGCTGCCGAGAGAAAGCTTGGAGGTATTGAGCGAGATTAGTGCATTACTCTTGCAGGAAGACATGGTTACGCTACTGGAACACGGTAGCAGGGATCATATTGTCAATTATATATCGAGTGAGCTGGCTGAATTTTTCCACAGTAAATTAGGGACAGGGAGGAATCTACCGTGAGTATTATGACGATAGACAAAGTAAAAATGAACGCAACCGCCAAAGACAAATATGAGGCGATTCGTATGGCTGGACAAATCCTGCTGGATGCGGGACATATTTCAAGTGAGTACATTGACAAGATGCTGGAACGCGAGGAGATCGTGTCTACCTACATCGGGAATGGGCTGGCTATTCCACATGGCACCAAGGAATCCAAGACGCTTATTCAATCCACAGGCATCTCCATCGTTCAGTTCCCGCAAGGCGTAGATTTTGGGGAAGAGAAAGCATATATGGTGATCGGCATTGCAGCACAAGGCGGCGATCATATGGAGATTTTGACGAGTATCGCTGTGGTGTGTGCGGAGGAAGAAAATATGGATAAACTTCGCAACGCGGTGACCCCGCAGGAAATTATAGATCTGTTTGAAAGTGAGCTGGAGCTATGAGAGCCGTCCACTTTGGAGCAGGAAATATCGGTCGCGGCTTTATCGGATTAATTCTGTCGCGTGCAGGCTATGAGGTTGTCTTTTCAGATGTCAACGACACCCTTGTATCCGAGTTACGCCGTCGTAAACAATATACCGTAGAGTTAGCCAATGATACAAAGGATACGGAGCTGGTCACGAATGTAACGGCGATTGACGGCAAGGATGCAGCGGCTGTAGCTGATGCGGTAGACCACGCTGATCTGGTAACGACCGCAGTAGGTGTCGGCATCCTCAAGCACATTGCAGCAGGTATTGCCGAGGGAATAGCGCGGCGGGTGGAGCGAGGGGCAGGCCCGCTGCATGTGATTGCTTGCGAAAATGCAATCGGAGGCAGCGCCCAACTGAAAGAGCATGTTTTTGCACTATTGGATGAGGCGACCCGCGCCAAGGCTGAGGCTTCGGTATATTTCCCCAATGCTGCTGTAGACCGGATTGTGCCGATCCAACACCACGAGGACCCGTTACATGTGCAGGTAGAGCCTTTTTACGAGTGGGTGGTGGATCGTTCACAAATGGCACCTGAGCATGAAGAAATCGAAGGCATCCTGTACGTGCAGGATCTAGAGCCTTACATTGAACGAAAGCTGTTCACGGTGAATACGGGGCATTGCGTGGCAGCCTATCTTGGTTATACCGCAGGTTATGCTACCATCCAGGAGGCCTTGAAGGATAGCAAGGTGGTGGATTCGATACAAGGGTCACTGGAGGAGACAGGAGCAGTGCTTGTGAAGCGCTTCGGTTTGGATCAAGGGGAGCATAAGAAGTACATCTCTAAAATTTTGGATCGCTTCCGCAATCCTAATCTGACAGACGATGTTACTCGGGTCGGACGTTCACCGTTGCGCAAGCTGTCTCCAAATGATCGTCTTGTACGTCCCGCGCTCCAAGCGCAGGAGTATGGCATCCCTACGGATCATCTGGCGTTAGGAATGGCTGCTGCCTGTAAATTTGATATTACGGAAGACCCCGAGGCAGTCGAGCTTCAGCAGGTGATCCGCAGTGAAGGACTGGGTGCGGCGCTGACGCGTTATACTTCCATAACCGCAGACCACCCGTTACATCGGCAGGTATTGGAGCAATATGATATTATAAATTCATAAAACAACGAATTATCAACACCTACTTTCGATAATCCTCTTGAAGACAAAGCATTCACATCAACACTAACGTGTTCTGTAGAGATGTGCTTCAAGAGGATTTTTATATACGTGATTTATATCACATAACAACCTGCTTAAATTGTTTATATTGATAATGATTATCATTATCTATGAAATGAAATCATTACTATTATAACTATTAGGGAGGATTATAGTGAAACCGATCTATATTACCTTAGGGTTTTTATTTTTGGCGCTTGGAGTTATTGGTGTAGTGCTACCGTTGCTACCGACTACACCGTTTCTGCTGCTAGCGACCTTTTTCTTTATGCGGGGGTCCGAAAGGATTCACCAGTGGTTTTCGAATACCTCTCTGTACCAAAAGCATCTAGAGAGTTTTGTTCAAACAAGGTCGTTGAAGCTGTCTACGAAAATCATGACATTGGGCTTAGCGTCAGCGATGCTGATCACAGGCTTTATTTTCACGCCTAATGTGTGGGGGAAAGCGCTCATCGTCTTGGTCATCCTTTTTAAATATTATTACTTTATATTCCGCATCGGAACAATAAGAAATGCTGCAGCAAAAATAACGCCTTCATCTTCATCTGAACCTATACCTACACCTACTCCAAAAAAAAGGTCTAAAATGGTCGATAGCCATCTGCTCGGTCTAGTGGAACATTCTCGGAAATATATCGTATTGGGTGTGCTTGTGCAGTGGATCGGTCTTTTGGGGAGTATAGCCGCTGTGTTGCCTATGGCCTTTGTTATGCAGCAGGCATGGGAAGGACAAGTGACTCGCAAGCTGATTCTATCTATGACGGTCATTGTTATTGCTGCTATTGCAGTTCGCTGCCTGAGCAATTATGCAGCCAGTATGTTATCCTATCGTGCTTCGGTAAATGCTAAAAAAACGCTGCGCTCGCAAATTTACGGCAAGTTGCTGAAGATGGGACCCGCATATACAGATCATACCTCCACCTCGGGGGTTATTCAGGTTGCTGTAGAAGGGGTAGAGCAGCTTGAAACCTATTTCGGTAGATATATGCCTCAGCTATTTTACAGTCTGCTTGCCCCCGTAACGTTATTCATAACCCTCTCTTTTGTCAGCTTCAAAGCAGCCATTATACTATTGATCTGCGTTCCCTTAATTCCAGTGTCGATCATTGTCATTATGAGGATGGCTAAAAAGCTGTTTCGGAAATATTGGGGCAGTTACGTCAATCTGGGCCACAGCTTTTTGGAGAATGTACAAGGTCTGACTACGCTCAAAATGTACGGAACAGACCAGGATAAACATCAGGAAATGAACACAGCAGCTGAGGACTTTCGCAAAATGACGATGAAAGTGCTGACTATGCAGCTTAACTCCGTGGCCATTATGGATCTTATCGCATTTGGTGGTGCTGCTGCGGGTGTACTGGTCGCGATAAGTGAATATTCTTCAGGCCATATTGGCTTGGCAGGAGCGATCATCATTGTTTTGCTGTCAGCAGAATTTTTCATTCCGCTGCGTTTACTGGGTTCTTACTTCCATATCGCCATGAACGGAATGGCAGCGAGTGACAAAATATTTCAAATGTTGAGTACAGAGGATCTTATACAAGGACAAGAAAGCATAGAAAACACAGATATTCGACTGAAACAGGTGAGTTTCGCCTACGACGAAAGAGATACCTTACGAAATATATCCATGGATATTCCCCAGGGCAGCTTGGTTTCAATTGTTGGGGAATCAGGCTCTGGTAAAAGTACGGTAGCCGGATTGATCGTTGGGCATCACGAGGGGTATCGAGGAAGTCTGACGATTGGAGGAACCGAGCTTACCGATATTTCGGAAGAAAGCCGCATGCGTCACATGATCTGGATTGGTTTTAACAGCTATATTTTTAAAGGCACAGTGGAAGCAAATTTAAAAATGGGCAATGAGCACGCGGATGAGCAACAAATGCTGGAAGCTTTGCGACAAGTGAAGCTGTATGATTTTATTCTTTCAGAAGGAGGACTGGAAGCAGAACTGGAGGAGCAGGGGGCAAATCTGTCAGGAGGACAGCGCCAACGGCTAGCACTGGCCAGAGCATTGCTGCATGATAGTCGTGTGTACATTTTTGACGAAGCCACCTCTAACATTGACAGTGAGAGTGAGGAAGGCATTATGGAGGTAATACATGCGCTGGCAGGTCAAAAAACAGTGATTCTTATCTCGCATAGACTGGAAAATGTAGTTCAATCCGACTGTATCTATGTGCTGCAAAACGGATTGGTGGCAGAATCCGGAACGCATCATGAACTGTTGAGCCAGCAGGGACATTATGCGGATATGTATCTCAGTCAACACCGGGTAGAGCAGTTTGCAAAAGGAGGGGCTGTATATGCGTAGACACGGATTACGGATCATGGGCCAATTATTGGTATTGGCGGGACCTCTTTTACCTGTACTGCTCATCACGATTGTGACAGGAGTGCTTGGTTTTATTTGTGCTATTGGCATTATAGTGTATGGAGCCCTTGCTCTGCTTACAGCAACGGGCATCACGACAGGCTACACCATGTTGTTTTTGCTGACGTCGATCGTGGTTTGTGCCGTACTGCGCGGCGTATTCCGTTATGGCGAGCAAATGAGTGGTCATTATCTCGCTTTCAAGCTACTGGCTGTACTGCGTGACAAGGTGCTTCAAGCCCTGCGCAGACTCGCTCCAGCCAAATTGGAAGGCAAGGACAAGGGGAATCTGATATCACTCATTACGAGTGATATTGAGCTGCTGGAAGTATTTTATGCGCATACGATAGCGCCTGTAATGATCGGCATCATCACTTCACTGCTCATGGTATTTTTTATCGGTTCTTATGAGCCTCTATTAGGCTGGCTCGCTGCGCTTGCTTACCTAACTGTCGGTTTATTTATTCCCTTACTCACGTCACGTATGGGCAAACGTCAGGGGATGGAATACCGAAGCAGCTTTGGCAAGCTGAGCAGTTACTTTTTGGACAGCTTACGGGGGATGAAGGAAATTGTGCAATATGGACAAGGAGAACAACGTTTGAATGAGATTAACCGTCGTACGGATCAATTGGATGCCAAGCAGAAGGACTTGAAGCATCATGAAGGCATCACAAGAGCGATCACAGATGCGGCTGTAGTTGGATTCTCATTCTTGATGCTGCTGGCTGGCTTGTACGGTATGTCTAATGGTCAGGTTGACTTTACAGGTATGCTAATTTCTGTCATTGCACTGTTTAGTTCATTTGGTCCGGTCGTCGCACTGAGCAACTTGTCCAACAATTTGCTTCAAACGCTGGCGAGCGGGGAACGAGTGTTGAGTCTATTGGAGGAAACCCCGGAGGTTGAGGAAAATATCGAAGGGATGAGTGTTGCCTTTACTGGGGCACGAGTAGACAAGGTGACTTTTGCATACGATGGTCAAACGGTACTGAATGATGTAAGTCTCACGATACCGCATAAGCGGATTTTAGGCATTCAGGGTAAAAGCGGCTCTGGCAAGTCTACACTGCTAAAGTTGCTGATGCGATTTAGGGACCCGCAGCAAGGTGAAATTTTGCTATCCGGACACGATTTGAAGGAAATTGGGACCCGACATTTGAGAGGCTTACAGAGCTATGTAGACCAGCATACGTTCCTGTTTGATGATTCAATTGCAGCTAATATCAAAATCGGAAAGCCTGATGCTACACATGAGCAGGTGGTGGAAGCAGCACGTAAGGCATCCGTGCACGATTTTATTATGACCTTGCCTCAAGGGTATGACAGCCGAGTTGGAGAATTGGGGGACAGGCTGTCCGGTGGAGAACGCCAACGCTTGGGGCTGGCCAGAGCCTTTGTCCATAATGCGCCTCTCTTACTGCTCGACGAGCCTACTAGCAATTTGGACAGCCTGAACGAGGCAATTATTTTAAAATCGTTAAAGGAACAGCAGCAAGATAAAACGATTGTCCTTGTTTCGCACCGAAGTTCTACCATGCGGATTGCAGACGATATTTTTGAAATGGATAACCGTAGATTGTCCTGACTTTTCTAACTATTGTTATACCTTAAGGGCAAAAGCTGTAGCCTGTTCATAGTTTTGTCATAAAATGGAGTGTGCGTTGAAATGGAAGCGTCATCCTTATTTAAATCATCCAGCTTTTCAAACTTGTCTTATTTTGATAGCCTATTAGGTGAAGATTTTACAAAATCCTGAGGTATATTGACAAGTCATAAACATCATAAATGATGGATGAACAGAGGCTGTAAGCCGATGTACAGAAATGGGTGGTGAACAGGAATGTCAGATTTCAATCAGCTCAATGAGCTTGAGCACACAACATATCCCATATATGAAGGTTATGATTTGGGTCTTACTTATACGCCTGCGGGCAGCAAGTTTAAGGTATGGGCACCGACTGCGCAGCAGGTCCATATAGCGTTGTATAACGATGCGGGGGTGTACGATCAGGAGGGGAACGTTCAGGAGCACAGCGGTGGTCAGGAATTTCTCATGAGCCGTGGTGATCAAGGTGTATGGTCTATAGAGCTGGAAGGGGACTGGAACAAATATTATTACATGTACAGGCTGGAGTGGGCGGACAACACCATTCATTATGCTGCCGATCCATATGCCACAGGGGTATCAGCCAACGGGCAGCGTACAGCGATCATTGATTTGGCTCAAACCAACCCGGAAGGATGGGAATTGGATGCGGGGCCTACCCTTAAGCGACCGACAGATGCCATTCTCTATGAGCTTCATGTGCGTGATTTTTCGATGGATACCCATTTTAATAGGGGGGAAAAAGACTTATCTGCTGCTCAGGGACGGTTTGAGGCCTTTACGTATACGGGATTGAAGGATACTGAGGGGAACAGCATCGGGCTGGATCATCTGCTGGAGCTGGGCATTACACATGTTCATTTGCTTCCAGTGGCTGATTTTCATACGGTGAATGACTTTGCAGAATTAGAAACTGAATATAACTGGGGCTATGATCCGCAGCATTATAATGTGCCGGAGGGGTCTTATTCTTCCAATCCGGCTGATCCAGAGACACGCATACGAGAGCTGAAACTGTTGGTACAGTCTTTGCATACTGCCGGCATCGGTGTCATTATGGACGTCGTGTACAACCATACTTATTCGGTGGAACAGGGGCCATTTGAGCCTGTTGTACCTGGATATTATTACCGCACGGATGAGCAAGGGCAGCTCACCAATGGATCAGGTGTAGGTAATGAGGTGGCAACCGAACGTCCGATGGTGCGCAAGTATATCAAGGATTCACTATGCTATTGGGCAGAGGAATATCATATAGACGGCTTTCGATTTGATCTGATGGGGCTGATGGATACACCGACCGTAGAGCAGCTTACCCAGGAGCTTCGCTCTGAAGTGCGTCCCGATCTGCTGATCTATGGTGAGCCTTGGACGGGAGGAGAATCTCCGCAACCCTTGCTTACGCTAAAAGGAACGCAACGCGACAAAGGCTTTGCCGTTTTTAACGACAACTACCGTTCTGCTATTAAGGGAGATAGCGACGGTACTGGGAGCGGGTTTGCCACGGGGGCAGAACATCAGGAAGAACAGGTGCTCAAAGGTGCTTTTGGGGCTATTCATGATTTCACAGCTCAGCCATCGGAGACCGTCAATTATGTAACTGCCCACGATAATCTCAATCTGTGGGATAAAATTTTGACGGTAAGACATTTGCGGGAGCACTGTCGTTTTCCACAATGGGAGCAGGGGAAGCCACAGGATGGGAGGACACCGGAACAAGCTGTTGCCGAAGCAGACCCGTATTGGGAACTGGATGAAGATAACTTGCTAGAGAACGAAACCGTACGCAAGTCCCTGTTGGCTAACGGTATGGTACTCACATCGCAAGGCATTCCTTTTATTCATGCAGGGGATGAACTGCTGCGCTCCAAATATGGAGACCATAATAGCTACCGAAGCTCAGATGTGGTGAATGCCATCCATTGGCATAACAAGGCGAGGTTTCGCCCAGTGTTTGATTACTACCAAGGTTTAATTGCATTGCGGCGCAACCACCCGGCATTCCGAATGGACCATCGTGAGTTGGTGGAGCAGCATATGGAAATGCTGCAAAGCAGTGGGCATGTGGTGGCTTTTGCTTTGAGGCACCATGCTAACGGCGATGCCTGGAATCATATTGTGGTGATTTATAACGGCTCGGATACAGAGCAAACGATATTATTGCCTGCGGAATCGGATCGTTGGCATGTGGTCGTGGACGCACACGGGGCTGGTAATGAGACACGGTATGAAGTGGTAGGCCATCGTGTGACTGTATCGCGCTGGTCGATGATGGTGTTATATGATCAGGAAGAACCTGCAGGAGTCTCCTTTTTGACTGAACAAGATCAGGTTAATCGTCAGGCGGAGAACGAATTGGAAGACTCGGATGAGGGAACAGATCAAGAAATTGCAGGTACAGCCATGGCGTTGACAGATGTGCCGCTTGGAAACGATAGGGAAATCGCTCCATTTCGCACGATTGAACTGATCTACGAGCGTGCAGATCGACAATACACTGGCTGGAACGTATGGGTATGGGGAACTGGGCACCGCGACGGACATGTCGAATTTCGTGATTTGGATGACGGTCGTGCAATAGCGCGTATTCAGGTGTCTCCTGATATACAGCGAATTGGCTACATTGTCCGGCTTAATCACTGGGATGCCAAGGATGTTGAGGCAGATCGCTATATTGATATAGACCTAAACCAGTCTGTGATGCAGGTATTGATTCATAGTGGCAGAGAAGAATATTTGCTACTGGTAAATGATAATCGGGCCGGATAGACTTGTATGCTTGGTCGCTATATATACGAAAGTAGCATTTTTCGATTATTTCGAGAAATGCTATTTTTTTATGTAAACGTGTGTCAGTTTCAGAAAAAAGGGGTAAAATAGAATTATGGACTTGTTTAGTTTTGCCAGCTTGCTGGCTTATATCCTGTAGTACGACTGGTAAACAGGCAAGATTCTTGGAGGAAAATCATTTGTAAGGTAACCTGAAGGAGGTTGTATATCATGAGTTCTAATGGAGGAAGTATTCAACTGACCGCCCAGCCGAGAACAGAGAAGAAGGGTTCGGCTATTCGTGAATTGAGGTTAAAAGGACGGATTCCAGCTGTGGTTTACGGCTCTGAGCTTGAAGGAACCCCTGTACATGTCGATGCCAAGGAATTTAATAAAGTAGTCAAAACCGGACGTTCAGAGGTGTTCAACCTCACTGTAGAAGGTGGAGAAACCATTCCGGTTATTATTAAAGATTATCAACAGCGTGACAACCAATGGCTGCATGCCGATTTTTTGAAAATTGCCAAAAACAAACCGCTTCGCGTGCGTGTTTCTATTGATTATCAGGGTACACCTGTAGGTACAAAAACAGGCGGTATTCTGCAAGTTCAGGAAACGGAAGTTGAAGTCGAAGGCCTTCCTGCTGATTTACCATCTACCATTGACGTGGATGTATCCGCACTGGATGTTGGCGACAAGCTGAGCGCTAGCGACTTGAAGCTCCCTAAAGGAGTAACACTGCACGTCCCTGAAGAAGAACTGCTTGCTTCTATTATCGTTCCGCGTGCAGTTGAAGTAGAAAATGCTGCTGTGGAAGGTGATGCAGCGGCAACTGAAGGCGCTGAAGAGGCTTCCGAAAACAAGGAATCCTAATGTTTTCAGTTGGCTTATGAATCTTTTTCAATTGCAGAAGATCATCAAAAAGGTATTCAAAATCGCTCCCTGCCAGGGGGCGATTTTTTTGCATTCATTTTTTTACACTTACATACTCTTTCTCTTTAAAAAGTTGTCCTGTTGTGATTTGGTGTTTAAAAGGGAATGTGGTGTTCGTACGATTTTCATTCAATACGCGTTCTGATATGACGATATATATAGTATGGCATTTACATTTTTATTTTATAAATACCTAATATATATCTAAGGAGCGCGTACACAATCATGGACAGAACAAATGAATTGTTGTGGCAAAGAAACAAATTGGTGATCATTATTTTTTGGATTATGACCTTGAGCAGCACCATCCCGGCATTATCTAATCCATCGGTGTGGATGTCTAGTGGTGTAGGATTTGTAGTCGCCGCAGTTTTGACGATTCTGAATATGAAAAAGAAAGGAATCCGCCTTATTCCTTGGATTATTACGTTGTATAGCGTATTAATATGTATATTTGTAAACTTATCTAGCGTGGAGGCAATGACTACGATCTTTATTTGTTCATTGTTGTTGCTCTACCCATCTTACCGATATTTTTTGATAGCAATGGTCTTAAATCTGTGTAATATTTTTATACAAATTACCATCGGTACGCCAGCAACTCCTCCGGCTACCGGTCCTTTGCGTTATGTGCACGAGTTTATTATTGTTTTACTGATTGGTTTGCTATTGTTAGTGGTATCGGTGTTAAATCAAAAGCAGTTTAAGAAAACGGAAGAGCAAAATAAAGATATGGATGCCACAAGGCAACGTATTGAATTTTTGTTTGAACAAGTGAGACAGGCTGTAGCTGGATTGCATAGCTTCACAGAACGATTCAGAAATCAAGTGGATGCTACGGGCAGCGTGACGAATGAAGTCGCCATCGGGTTTCAGGAGGTTGCCAAAGGGGTAGAAATGCAAGCTTCGAATATCACTGAGGTAACGGATAACTTGGCTCAGTCTGACCAGCACGTGCGCGAGGTTGCCGATCATTCACGAGAATTGAAGCAGCTCTCCGAAGATACGAAAAGTGCCGGGAGCAGAGGGATCAGTCAACTGCTTGCATTAACGTCTCAAATTAAGGATTTGGGTCTGGTTATGAGTCGTACCAAAGAAGAATTGGACGAGTTTAAAACACAAAGTGATAATATGTCTGCCATGCTCAAAGATATTACTCAAATCTCGAAACAAACTAATTTGCTGTCCTTGAATGCATCCATTGAGGCCGCCAGAGCGGGAGAGCATGGAAAAGGGTTTGCCATCGTGGCTGGCGAAGTGCGTAATTTGGCTGAAATGGTAGGGAATACCTCGGTGGCAATGGAAGGTATTTTGACCCAACTGAGAACTCAGATGGATTCTGTCGTAAGCCAATTTGACATGGGACAGCAAAGACTACAGCAGAGTATGGAATCGGCCCATTCGACCGAAATTGTACTGGAGGATATCCTGCAAAATGCCAATAAAGTGCTGCTGCAGGCCGTGGAGGTGGAAGCCAGTACGAATAGTATGCAGCAATTCTCATCTCAGGTCGTTCAAGAGATGGAGGAGTTTTCAAGCGTTACAGAACAAGCGAGTGCAGCGTCAGAGCAAATTTTGGCTGGAGTAGAGGAACAACGAAATATAACCTCCAATATGGTGACCGGGTTTAATGAGCTGGAGACGTTGATTATCCAGTTAAAAGAACTGGTATATGATCAGAAGGAGGACAACATTCCTACCGAAATCAGCAAAAGCAAATAACCGAAATACTTCATTATCGGACTAGAGATCCGGGGATTATCGCTATCAAGCGGTACTCTCCGGTTTTTTACTGCGTTTGAAGAAGGGAAATGAAGAGGGGATTCTAGACGCTATAATTAGATGGAAGTTGATGGTATAATTTGTGGCAGTTTAAATGCTTTGTAATTAAGGAGGAATAAATTCTTATGGAGCTTAAATATTTGTTGATCGGCGTGTTGAGCCTGTTGGGTAGCGGAGTGATTTATACGATGGAGCGCTTTATATCGGTCATTCAATGGGCTGCGAATTCCGTACCTGTTAAATTAAATAGTTCGGGCATCTCTATGTCAGAACCTGATATGCCGAGTTTTGTTGACAATATATTTGTTATTATTTTATTCGTATGTGGCTTGATGATACTTGGGTATGGTGTGTATGAACGACGTACACGATAACACAACCTATGTAGGCATATCCGTTTTTATTTGGGAGGAACGCAGGTGAACGCCTTGTTGGAAATGCTGATGCAGCTATTTGAGCGCGCAGCGTTGTTACTGATTTGTTTGTTTTTTATTACACGTATCCCACGATTTAAGGAAACCTTGCAAAAGAACAGTCATTCCCCGGCAGAGCTAACCTTACTAACGTTGATTTTTTGCATGTTTGCACTGTTCGGTACGTACACCGGGATTGAAGTCGAAGGTTCGCTGGTTAACGTTCGAATCATTGCAATTATGGCGGGCGGTATTTTGTTTGGACCCTGGGTTGGGATCGTTACAGGTATTGTATCAGGGATCCATCGTTATCTAATTGATATCGGGGGAGTGACCTCGATTCCGTGTCTGATTACGAGTATTTTGGCAGGTGTGGTGTCAGGATATATCGGCCGCAGGGTTAACCGTTCCAAGAGATGGCTGGTCGGTATCGCCGCAGGTATGGTCTGCGAAGCATTGACGATGCTGCTCATTCTGGTGATGGCACAACCCCATGGCCTTGGTGTGGACATCGTTTCCAAAATTGGTCTACCGATGATTATCGGAGAAGTCAGTATCGGTTTAATCGTTCTATTAATCCAGAGTGTGGAAGGGGAAAAGGAGAATATCGCGGCCAGACAGGCCAAGCTGGCATTGGATATTGCCAACAAAACGTTGCCTTATTTTCGCTCCATTAATGCGGAATCCTTGCATACCATTTGTTCGATCATAAAAGAAGATATCAAGGCAGACGCGGTAGCGATTACCGATACCAGAGATGTGCTGGCCTATGTCGGTTTTGGCGAAGAGCGTTATCACATCGGAGATGAGATTATTAGCGATGTGACTAAATCGACGATCCGCAGCGGTAAAATCACGATTCGCAACCATATTGCAGACGATAAAACACCGCAAATCCAGTCTCTGCTCATTATCCCGTTAGAGGAGCGGGGAGAAGTAACTGGAACCTTGAAGATTTACTATCGCAAAGCTTATAAAATCACGTATCCGTTGCAAACGATGGCGATTGGCTTGTCTCAAATCATTTCCACGTTAATGGAAGTGTCGCGTGTGGAGCAAATTAAGGAAGCGGCGAATAAAGCCGAGCTAAAGGCGCTCCAAACGAAAATTAATCCCCATTTTCTGTTTAACGCGCTGAACGCCATTGCCTCTACGACACGCACCAAGCCGGATAAGGCACGAGAGCTGATCATTAATTTATCGGGCTATCTGCGCTATAATTTGGAGCTGAATGATGATTTGATCGAAATTCATAAAGAGCTTCAGCAGGTGTCTGATTACGTGGAAATTGAGAAAGCACGCTTCGGCAACCGGCTTCAGGTAGAATATGTAATGGATGAGGTGTCTGTGCGTATTCCTAGTCTTATTATCCAGCCCCTGGTTGAGAATGCGATTAATCACGGAATCCTCAAGAAAAAGGGGTCAGGTACAGTAACTATTTCTGTAAAGGATCGTGGAGAAAAGGTGCGTATTTCTGTGGCGGATACCGGGGTAGGTATACGGGATGATGTTGTGGATAACCTCTATCATGATCGGGTTCCGGCTAAACAGATCGGCTTGTACAATGTGCACAGACGACTCAAGCTTATGTACGGCGAGGGAGTTATTATTCTAAAGCATGAGCCGGGCACCGAAGTTTATTTTGACATACCAAAGGAGAAGTCATGAAGGCCATAATTGTAGAAGACGAGCTTCCGGCACGTGAAGAGCTGGAGTATCTTATACAGACTCATAGCAACATTGAGGTGACTGATAGTTTCGAGGATGGGCTAGATGTGTTTCGGTTTCTGCAAGATCAGAAGACGGACGCGATCTTTCTGGACATTAACATTCCTTCATTGGACGGGATGCTACTGGCACAGAACATTAGCAAATTTGCCAAAAAGCCCTACATTATTTTTACGACCGCCTATAAAGAACATGCGGCGCAGGCTTTTGAACTGGAGGCGTTCGACTACATCCTCAAACCATATGATGAAAAAAGGATCGCATCTATGCTGCGTAAGCTGGAAAATGCTTATGAGCAGCAGAACGTTCCAATACAGGAGCCTGTCCAGACGGCGCAACCCCGAGCTGCCGAAGCCAGCACCATTGCTGCGCCAGGTCGTATTAATCTGCTGAAAAATGACAAAATCATCGTAACGGATGCAAACGATATTTACTATGCGTGTGCGCAGGAAAAGGTGACCCGTGTCTTTACAAGGCACGAAGAATATACGATGCCGATGAGCATTTCGGAATTTCATGCCCGGCTGCCGCAGCAGGACTTTTTCCGCTGTCACCGATCTTACACGGTTAATCTGTCGCAGATCCGTGAAATTGTACCTTGGTTCAATCATACGTATCTCCTACGTTTGCGTGAACTAGAAGCAGAAATTCCGGTGAGCCGCAGCAAGGCCAAGGAATTTCGGCAAATTATGCGGCTTTAAAGGCACTTCATTCCGCTATATGTGCATTTCATTCCTCAAATGATTTCTGGCTGACATGCAGCGTTATAATAATCCATGTAGAGAGAATCCTTACCGACTTGCTCCTCCACAGGCGCAAAGCGTACTGGATTCCCGGTTATCATGATAACAAATTGACGCTGTAGAGCCGGAATGAAAAGAGGAGATTTATATGAAAACAAACAGCGGAAACCGTTGGCTGGTTGTACTTGGAACAATTATTGTCCAGATGGGATTAGGAACCATTTACACATGGAGTTTATTTAATCAACCGTTGGTGGACCGCTTTGGCTGGAACCTCAGTTCGGTTGCCATTACATTTTCAATTACCAGTTTTGCACTGGCGTTTGCTACATTATTCGCAGGCAAACTACAGGATAAATGGGGATTACGTCGTCTGATTTTGTGTGCAGGTGTCGTGTTAGGAGCCGGTCTCATGCTCAGTTCGCAGGTAACTTCGCTGTCACTGCTTTACATTTTGGCGGGCATTGTCGTAGGTTTTGCGGATGGAACGGCATATATTACATCACTGTCGAATCTGATTAAATGGTTTCCTGAGAAAAAAGGACTTATTTCCGGTATTTCGGTCGGGGCATATGGAACAGGCAGTCTTATATTCAAGTATATTAATGGTTCTTTGATTCAGTCCGTTGGCGTATCGCAAGCGTTTTTATATTGGGGAATGATCGTGCTGATTATGATTGTGGGTGGTTCCTTCCTGGTAAGAGAAGCTGTAGTCGTGAACAAGCCTTCGGTACAAAATGGAGTTGTACAGCGGGACTACACCGTTAAAGAAATGCTGCGCACCAAGCAGGCATACCTGCTGTTCGTAATGTTCTTTACCGCTTGTATGAGTGGTCTCTACCTGATTGGAGTCGTCAAAGATATCGGCGTACGGATGGCCGGCCTAGATGTAGCAACAGCCGCTAATGCGGTCGCTATGGTGGCTATTTTCAACACGGCGGGTCGGATCATACTGGGTGCGCTATCGGATAAAGTAGGTCGTCTGAAAGTAGTAGCGGGTGCTCTATTAACAACGGCGGTCGCAGTTACAGTACTGAGTTTGGTACCGCTGAATTTTGGTTTGTTTTTTGCCTGTGTAGCAGGAATTGCTTTTTGCTTCGGCGGCAACATTACAGTCTTTCCTGCCATTGTAGCTGATTTCTTCGGTCTGAAAAATCAAAGCAAAAACTATGGTATTGTGTATCAAGGCTTTGGCCTGGGTGCGCTGGCGGGGTCATTTATTGCAGCCTTGCTCGGTGGATTCATCCCGACCTTTACCACGATTGCTGTGCTGTGTGTCGTATCGTTCCTAATTGCCCTCACCATTCGCACTCCAGAACAAGGCAAAGGCAAACTGCGTAGTGAACGGAAGAAAAATACGAACAGTGTGCGCAGCATGAAGCCTGGAACGAAACTGGGTTAAACGATTTGAGAAAAAAGAACCAGATGAATGCCAAAAGACCTGTCATTTCTCTAAGGGAGATTATGGCAGGTTATTTGTTTTTCCAATAATCTATTTTACGGTATAATAAAAAGATGTGTAATAAGCCGATATATACAAAAAACATAAGCTAAGAACCTGACAGGAGGACGAGTCATGATCGTGGATACAAGCGGGAATCTGCTTGCCCGCAATACGAAGCTGCGAAATACATATCAAATTCGAAGCGCCTTGTCCCGCAGTGAGCTGGCCATCGTGTATACGGCAAGGCTGTTGGATAACCGAGAAAAGGTCATTGTGAAGGAATTTTTTCCGAATGCCCTGGCTTTGCGAGGGATGGATCGAAAAACGGTCACTTGCGGTGCTTCTATGCAATCCAAATACGTAGAGTTTATGCATTATTTTTTGCGTGAAGGGCAAATGTTGAAGGAGTTAAGTCATCCGGGAATTGTCGGTTATATAGATCACTTTGAGGAAAATGGAACTGCCTATCTGGTCATGGAATACTGTGCAGGCAAGACATTGGATCGAATGATGAAAGAAGAAGCTGTGCCAACATCTGATCCCACTTTTTTGTACCACACGGTGCTACCTTTAATTGATGCCCTGGAGTACATTCACGACAAAGGAATTATTCACCGGGATATTAAGCCGGGCAACATTATGATTGGGGAAAATGGCAACATCAAGCTGATTGATTTTGGTTCGGCTGTGCATTTTGAAGGCAAAGAGCATCCGATCTTCACCACGGCGGGCTATTCTCCGCTGGAATTTTACTCTAATCGTTCGCAGCAGGGGCCTGTGTCGGATATCTATAGTTTGGCCGCCACGCTGTATTATTGCCAAAAAGGAACACCTCCGCCAGATGTGCCGGGCCGATTGTTTGCAGATCATTCCGAGCGGATTCAGATTGAAAATACGGGACTTTCTCTGCTGCCGTATGTCATTCGGCGAGGTCTGGAGGTACAGGCTAACAAGCGTTGCCGCTCACTTCGATGGTTTAAAGCCGCACTACGTGCGGAATATTGGATAAAAAAAGGGAAGCGCCCTACTCTTACGGTTCATTAATCGTAAGAGACGACGCTTCTCTTTTTTTACGTTGTGACGGACATTATCCTGTCGGAGCTTGGATATGGTCGGTGTACACTGAAGTATTCGGTTTAATCGCTTTGTATCGCAGCTCGATTTCAGTGACACCATCCTCGAATGTAATGTACAGCTTGTCGCTGTACTCCATGACCGCTTTTTTGTTACGGGCTAATCTGATCTTTCCATGCTGTAAGGCGCAGCGTGTATCATGTTTTACGATTAGGCTCCCTTTTTTACCTGCGGAAAATACGATCCGTTCCGCTTCTGGCAACGGTTCGTGAACGTCAAGCGTACGGAACAATTCCTGCAAGCTGACCTTACGACCCGGAAAGGAGGTGAGCGGCCAAGATTTTACCGGAATCTCCTGTCCACTTGCTGTAGCGAGAAAATATCCTTCGATTCTTCCGGCAAACTGCGGCTTCGGCCGCAAGAACCAATATAGAAGAGCGGCTACTACGACACTGATGGCTACCGTCCATTTAATGGCTGTATACCGGGATTGTACAGAAACGGTTAGCGTAGCGCTGCTGGATGTGCCTTCCGGATCGGTAGCGGTAATCTTCAGCTGTGAGTCACCTGTGTGGAGCTCGGATAGCAGCAGATCATTACCGTTAATCTCAGCATGGACCGTATCCCCAGCGACTTCTGCATCCAGCTTATAGTTCAGCTTGTCATGATTGGGGTCAACAATAAAATCTGATAAACTTCGACGGGAATCGCCGTCTTCTTTTACCAGGTGAATCGTCAGGTCTTTTAAGACCTGTGGTGCTGCATTGGCCGCGTGAACCTTATGTACAATTCCCTTACGGTACCATTGCGGACTATCCAGAGATAGCTGCCATGTATAATCCCCGGTTTGAGGGAACGCATATTCGGTATGAAAGGCTCCTGACTTATAGGTCATAGGCACCTTTTTGGCTGTGCCCCCCTTGGGAGTAACTACAATATGGGCTTGGAGAGACGTATATACGGCTTCATCTGTAAGCTTTTGATTGTCCGGCAACAGAAGCTGAGCTTGAAACGGTGTCGCTTGACCTTTCAGCAACTGCACAGGCTTGTCACCATGAGTTGCCGTTGCTTGCTTTGCTCCCATGGTAGCTTCGGCTTCCAGTCGATAGCTGCCAAGTAAATTGATTTTCACCAAATCCCCGCGTATGCCCCGTAGCTTCAACTTCACTTTACCTGCCTGTGGATGCTCGATTTTTAAAATCGCATAGCGGCTCGACTTGTACCTGCGGACATTTTCTGAATTGGAATATAGCTGTGTTTCCAGAAGGGGATGCTCCGACAAAAGCACCAAATTGGCTTCCTCCATACTAGAATCAGGTAGAGTTACAGTTAAGTCTTGCATCTCGCCAGTAGTCGTAATTGCAGCAATTGGGACGAGCTTGGAACGAATTTGACTGGCGAATATACGGTTCAGAATTTCCGGCAGATCCTCGGCACTACTCGTAATAAAAGAAGCTCCACCCGTTTGAGAAGCGATCCGTTCGAGTTCTTGTCGATTCACTGTGCCATCATGATTCAGACCAATCGTATACACCGGATATCCCTTGGTCTGTGCAGATTTGATGACAGAGGACACATCGTTATTGGAGTCACCCTTGGATCGTGAACCAGAGGAGGCACCAAAATCAGTCTCTCCATCAGACAACAGAATCATAAAAGGCTGACGCCCTTGGGATGCTCCTGCCGCTAGCAGCTCCGAGCCTTTACGCAACCCAAGTCCCAAATCCGTATAACCGGAACGGTTTAGCGTTCTGATTTCCTGCTGGATCTGGGATTTTTGCGCTGCCACGGCAATCGAAGTTAGTGGTTTCGAGGCGACCACGTGGTGATTGTAGGCAACGAATCCGACGCGCGTACGGTCTGCATCACTCAAATCCATAAACATATTGATGACTTCGGCCGCAATGCCTTCAGGATCGGTATCCCTCATGGAATAACTGGTATCCAGTACAAAAACGGCATCATAACCCTCGATCGGGACAGCACCCAAAGATGCTGCATTAGCCTGATTTACTGTGCAAATGACCCCATTTAGGCTCATTTGTAAAAATAGTACAAAAGTCACGAAAACGATAATCCCTAGTTTCCTTATTCTGAACATAAGCTCCTCCATCGCCGAGGCCAACGTGGGGGGATCAGCTCTCCTAATCCTTGGGATATAAGGGATAAAGGATCAAAATAGCTGATAACCCTCACATTAGCCATGAATTTGATTCTTTTACGCTTATCAGAAATATCCAATGAACTTCTATCGGTAATTGAGTTCCATTTGTGAATATTTCCCTGAAGAAACAGGTCTAACATATCATAAAAATTACGTATTCACGCATAAAATGAGTCAAAATGCCCTGTTTCAATCTGAGACTACAGAAATTGACAAAACTGAAGGGTGCTTTGTATGATAGCTCTCGTATCAACGGCAAAAATTGGGATTGAAGTTAGGAATACGAAATCATAAATTTAAAATTTCTGTGTTATCTGACTTTTATTTTGGAAATACATCTCACTTGCATGCTTTGCCGTTAAAAGCCGAATAACGCTTCGGACCGATTTTCGAGGTTACATGCCTGTACCTTAAATGTGGTATAAGCTCAATCCTTTGACGAATTTAAATGTTAAGTAGGGGGGAGGAGGCAAAAGAACTAAAAATGAGTTTCGTCCGTTTCAAATTGGACATCCCATGTCCGTATATGGAGCAATGGACCTATAACTCATACTTTGTTCATTTGCCGACAGCGATGGAAATCATTTATCAAACCAACCGGACAATGCTTTTTGAAGAGATTAACCCGGAAAAGCTGGACCTGATCACCATTGTAGGTGATGTGAAGGGTATTGACAGCTTGAGCGATGAGAAGATCAAGGAAATTAATCAGCACCTTCTGGTGCGCAGCTTTGACGAATTTTTGGATAAGTTTTCACCGACCGTGTATTCGTTTTTTAACGCGGCCAATCAAAAAGTCGTCTACACCCTTAAAAAGCCAGAGGGAATTGATGAGGATAGCATTTCTGAAATTCGTGTAAATCAAAGTAATGATTTTCTGAAAATGTTGTTTACGCTCATTGATACCAAGCGCAGTCAAGGAATCACCAATGTAGATTTCAAATTTGAAAATCTGCTGGATATGATTTCACCGAAAAAGGTTATGGATGATATTCGTCAAGTCCGCAAAGAGATTCACTATATGTACGGTGAATACGACAAGCTGGATGATGGCGATCCGAAGAAACTCGACATGGGTGACAAGCTGAATGGAATGTTCGAGGAAGCGAGTCAGAACTATAACAACGTTATGGCTATGCTCCCACTGGCAATTGAGGACATCAAAACCCGCCTTCTGCTCGGTGGCGCCCAAGAGGAAAACTCCGGTGAGCTGATCCAGGTGGGTATGCTCTCCATTGGGGAAAGCGGCGAACTGAAAATTATTGAAGCGCCGAAGAGCGACAGCACTGAGCTGATGCTGTTGGATGAAAACAGCACTGGCGATCTCTCCCAAGTATTCGAAGAAGATTATAACTCCATCACAGATACGCCTTCTGACTATGTGAAGGATTTGGTGGTTCGCACATTTGTGCCACTGCCAGCTGTTCAGACGAAGGTGGATACAGCGGTTGAAGTTCAAAACTACAACACGTATCTGGAGTTCTATAAAAATGCCAAGGACGATTTCGTAAAGGCGGTTAAGCCGCTTGTAGAGAAAATCCTCGGTGTCAAAATGTTCTTCGATCAATATGCAACGAAGAGCAAAGGCATGCTGCCGACAATGCTGGTGGCGAACAACAAGTTGGACATGCTGGTGAAAAGCAGCAATATCCCGCGCCTGGAAACGTACCTGAACACTGTGAATGCTAAGAATGAATTCAGCGACACGATCTGGTTCGGTATCGTTCCATCTGTCGAGCTGGAGGCAGCCGGTAAGGTAAAGGTTTCACGTGAACGCTTCAAGGGTAACGAGAAGGTCGTTAAGCAGGGCGGAAATTCTATGGAATCGCTCTCGATGCTGCTGCAAGTCGTGAAGGATTACAAAATTCAAATGTTCTTTAACTTTGAATCCGGTGAAGAAACGACTTTCAACAGTATGGCGACAGCGGGCATCGACAAATATGTCGATAAATGCGCCAGTCTCGTTCGCAGAGAATATAGCGAATTTGCCATTCCTTGTGTACCGAACTTTACGATTATTCCGAAGGACAAATCGGGTGTCATTATCGACAGCAAAATGCTACAGACCGAAGACGGTGTACAGCTCTCTAAGGAGAAAGAGGATATTCTCAAGCTGTGGATCGAGGGCGTTTATGTGGGTGCAGCCTACGTTGCTGCTGGCTTGGTCGCTTCCTATCAGTGTCCTGAATACCTGCGTGAGACGTTTAAAACCGTCAATAAGAACTTCCCTGGCGTACGCTTCGACATCGAAGCAGGAGACAACAGCCTGCGCACGGTAACGACGATGGCCAAGGAAATCACCGGATTCACCAACACGATCAAGGATGCCATCAACCGTAAAAACTTCGGCTTTGTATTCTCGTCGGAGAATGCTCAGATCCAGGATAAGGATATCCGCCGGATTACCGTCTACAAGGCGAGAAGCATGGCGATGTCCGAGGACGGTTTTGACTCCATCTACAAGACGCTGGTCAGCACGTACATTGAACGTATTTTGCGCTACCAGACAGGGGACTTCAAACACGAAAATATCGTCCGCTTCTTCAGTAACAATCCGAGTAGCCAGAAGAGCAAGTGGCTGAGCAGCAGAGGATCTGTTAACTCGATCATTCAGGACGGAGACGATATGAGCTTCATTATTGATGAGAAAAGCAATATGTGCCATATCGATCTGGTCTTCAACGGTAATGTGAAGAACCTGGAAGTCATGATCACTAAGGGAACCAGCTCGGTCAAATCATGATCCGAGCACTACGAAAGATGTTAGAGGCGTTTCTATCCAGAACCGCCTTTATACATAAATCGCGGAGAAGCTTTGCATCTCCCGCCATCATATTACCTAATTTCAAGGAGGCAACACACATGGGATTCAGATTGAAAGTAGAAGGACAAGAAACAATCGAGCTGGGCTTGGATAACATCCAAACGGTTATTTATGACACCGATACACCGGACGATTCCAATGCACGCTCCACTGACGTAGGCTCCACGCTGCGCATCAGCGGTAAAATCATCACAGCAGTAGACGGTGACAGCGCGGATGACACGCTGAAACTGGCTTTGTGGTCTCTGGTTCCTGCTGAAAAAGCAGACAGCTACCGTAAAGTAACACTGGAAGTTATCGCAGCTGATCAAGTTGTGCGTAAAATCCACTTCCCGAATGCTTTCGTTGTAGACTACACCGAGCACTTCGGCGACACAGAAGGTGTAGGTGCATTTACACTCTACATCAAACAAAAGAAAGACAAAACCGAGCTGGCTACAATCGACGGCGGATATCCGGTTTAAGCTTAACGTCTTCACGTTAAGTGCAGCTTAAAAACACACTCACCCGGCACACAAGTGCAGGGTGGATAAATATTAAGAGGCCTACGGGTCTCTTAATATTTATTTTTTTCGGAGAGGGGAACATCACACAATGACCAACTACTATGAGCTGCTCGGTGTCAGCCGGGATGCTTCGGAGGCAGAGATTAAGCAGGCTTACCGTAAACTGGCCAAAAAGTATCATCCTGATACCAACCAGGGAAGCGAGGAAGCAACGCGCAAGTTCAAGCTGATTCACGAGGCTTACAATACCTTGCGTGACGAAGCATTGCGGCAGGCATACGATGCCGAGCTCATCCGAAAAACTGAGGGAGCTGGCGGGGAACAGCAAGAGAGAGGGAGAGGGTCTGCATCCTCCAGCGGTGCGCGTACGGCAGCCAAAGGATTCAATCCGGCTGATATAGGAACTGACTTTGAGCAATTTTTTGGTTTTCATCCGAAAACGAAGGAGGGCTCACCAGGGAAAAAAACGAAAAAACCCGGTGATCCGACGGATACCTCCGCGATGTTTAACCAATTTTTCGGTATTCGTAAAAAGTGATGATTTCAGGATAGAAATGGGGGAAGCAAGCAGTGAAAACGGCGCAGAACAGATGGGTTTTCATCATAGATGTTGCCATGTTCGGGCTGATGCTAGCGATCGCCTTTTATGTGTTTAATCGTACAGGCTACAGCGGTTTGAAAACCGTGGTCGCGATAGGTATTGGAATCGGCGTGCTTGTATACATATTGCGCAATCTGGTGTCCGTTGTACCCGTGGCCAAGCCAAAGGCACAGCGTCAACGGATTGCCAAGCTGGTGTTGATTGATGAAGAGGGCGAGTCCATTAAAGAATGGTATATCGAAGGCGAAACGTCGCTCTTAATTGGTAAAACAACGTCGCGTTCGGAGGCGGATATTGATTTGGTAGGTACAGACTATGCCTCCTTGGTAAGTGTGGAGCATGCGGTACTCAACCGGGTGAACAGCGACTGGTTTGTGGAGGATGTGGATTCCGGTAATGGTACAGGCTTGCGGTCTGCCAACGAAAGTGTAACCAAGAAGTTGGAAAGCGGTGAGCCATACCGGATTTACTCAGGTGATTTATTATATATTGCCAATACGAGACTGCTCGTTAAATAGATGAGGGCTACAAAATCCTCAGATAGCTAAAAAGACAATCATGACAATGGGGGAAGGAACCGACTATGAGTTTGACAAGATGCCCGAACGGACACATGTTCAGTACACGAAAGCACGGAAATACGTGTCCATATTGCAACACGGTAGTAAATATAGCTGCACCCAAGAGCGCGGAGCCAGCAGCGAAAACAAACGTCGCAGGAGATAACGACAAAACAATGCCGTATTTGGGCGAGACGGTGGGCATTCATCCGGTAACCGGATGGCTGGTATGCATCGAAGGAGCACAGGTGGGTCAGGATTATCGCATTATGGCGGAGAAAAACTTTATCGGGCGCGCAGAGGAAATGCATGTCCGCATTATCGGGGACAACACGATTTCCCGTAGAAATCATGCGGTCATTGTGTATGATCCGAAGAAACGTAACTTTTACTTGCTGCCAGGCGATTCATCAGGTTTGGCGTACCACAATAACGAGGCGGTATATTCACCAGCAGAGCTGGCTGCCTATGACGTGATTCAGCTGGGACATAGCAAATTTATCTTTATCCCGCTGTGTGGCGCCCATTTTGAGTGGGATAACGAAAACTAGGACGGAATTGGGCAATGGTGCAGGGAGGTAACGATATGCAACCTTATTTTGTTGTAAGTGGAGCTGCGGTACTATTCGCTGTTCTGCTCATGATCCGTATACGACTGACGCGAAGTTCCGGTAGCCGTATCATGAGTGGAATTGAGATCGGAAATGGTCAAACGATCGGGAGCCGGAGCGAGCAGGATGATTATTTCGCCAGTATGACGACACCTGTCGGTACGCTGGCTGTTGTCGCAGACGGTATCAGTGGGCTGGCCAATGGGCGTATGTCCAGCACCTTGGCTGTGACGACTTTTACGAAGGCGTTTGCCAAGCTGGAAGATGCAACGAATTTGAACGGATATTTTGCAGAGGCGGCAACTCAAAGTAATCGCGGCATTTTGCAAAATTTGAATGGACAGGGCGGAGGAACGACGCTGGCTGCGGTCATTGTGTGCGGCTATCAGCTGTATTACGGAGCGGTGGGCGACAGTCTGATTACGATTTACCGCAATGGTCATTTCCAGACAGTCAATTCCAAGCATACAGCAGAAACACTGCTGGAGGAACGAGTGCTTGCTGGACAAATGACTTCGGAGGAAGCCAAAACGAGTCCAGTGCGCAATCAACTGGTCAACTACTTGGGCTATGAGGGCTTTGAGAGCATGGAACTGGGTAATGCACCGATTCGTCTGTATTCAGGAGATCATGTGCTGCTGTGCAGCGATGGCATTCAGGAGGCGCTGACGGAGATTGAATTGGAAGAGATTATGCGCAAGGGTGGAACACCGCAGGAAACAGCGGATGCCATGATCGACGCCATTAATGATAAAGGCTTTAAAAGTCAGGATAATGCGACAGTACTTATTTTGGCGATAGGATGAAACAAGAAAGACGGGGGTAGCGATGCGCAAGGACAACAGCGATTTTAGTACCGCCTTTGTGTCGGAAGCGGGCTCTTACATAGACAACCGGGACTATTTTGCATTCATGGAGACGGACGACATGGCCTGTTATGTCCTCGCAGACGGTCTGGATTCGGATCAGGAGCTGCGCAGCGCAGAAATGGTTGTCAAAACGGTGCTGGAAAACTTCATGGAGAAGCCTTCCATGTCCAAACGGCGCTTGATGAGAGATCTGCGTGAAGCGCAGGAATGGCTGCAATTTGAAAGCCGTCGCGTTCGGCTCAAAGCCAGTCTGCTGATGGTAGTGACCAACTATAACAAAATGGTGTATGTTTCGTGCGGTAATGTGCGGCTATATCATTTTCGCAATGGAAGGCTTAATTTTCGCAGTAAGGATCATAGTCTGGCTCAGTCATTGGCAGATGATGGACGCATTCCAGACGAAGCGACCAGCACACATGAGGAACGAGGTAATCTGCTGGAATACTTGGGAAATCCGAATGGAGTTCATGCCCATTACGCCAAAAAGACCCAGCTTGCAGATGGAGATGTAATCCTGCTTGCCACCTCAGGGATGTGGGAGGACGTCGAGCTGGCGGAAATGCTGGGGGCGCTGGAGGAAGCGAAGGACCCGGTCATGCTGACGGACACCTTGGAAGAGGTTCTGCTAAGCAAACAGCACCGGACGGTGAATAATTACACGGCTGCGGCCATTTATGTAAATAAAGTTTTTCAGGAAAAGCCTAAAAACCGCCGCAAGTTGATCAAACGGATTTTGATTGCGTTGCTTGTCTTTATTGTTGTGGGCGGGGGAGCATGGATTACGCTGGCTCGTATGGCTGCGAATAAGGCAGCTGCACTGGAAACGATGATCGAATCAGCTCAAGCCGCAGATGATTATGCAAGGACAGGAGATTATGCGAAGGCGCTCAAGTCCTACAGCGAAGCGAAAAACGCGGCGGTTAAAATTAACGATAAGATTCATAAGCGACTGTATACAGCCGAGCAGAAACTATCTCAATTGCTGGTGGACGGAGACGGCTACGTGGAAAAGGCGGACTTTACCAAAGCTGAAGCCAGCTACGAGAAAGCACGGAAATGCGCCGGGCTATATCCACCGTTTAATGTGAAGGATATTGAGCATAAAATCGACCAATTGGACAGCTATGCCGAGACAGCGAGCTGGATGAAGGACGGAGATTTAAAATTTCAGGGCGGCGATTACACGAATGCGCTTAAGCTATACAAGAAAGCAAACAAAGCTGCGATGGAATCCGGTTATACGTCCGCGCAAAAAGAACTGGAGAAGAAAATTACCGAGGCCAACGATAAATTGACAGCTATTCAGCAGCAGCTCAAGGAGATTCAAGCTGGCAAACTTCAGGCCAAAGGGGATCGGATGATGAAGGATCTCGATTATGAAGGAGCCATTGATGCCTATAGCGGGGCACAGGAAATTTATCAGGAGATCGATAAGCTCGAAAGTGTTCTGGCATTGGAGCGGAGCATTGCCAAGGCGGAGGAAAAGCAGAGCGCGGAACAGCAGAAAAATGGTCAGCTTCCTGCTGGATTGGGATTGTCTGATGGAGCATTGAACGACACGGACGCAGGGGACACAGCGGGTGGAGCTTTATCTTCCGCTGCTGCAACCCCTGCTGCAGAATCGCAAACGAAGGCTGCGCCAACGGCTTCAGCGGGAACTACACCCGCGAAGAAGGAAGCCTCTTCGGCTGCAAAGAGCAGTGGTACAGGCGATGGAACTGCCCCTTCGGCCAAGGTGGATACCAACAAAGAGCAAGGAACTGCTGATTCCGCTTCTAAAGCAGCAGGGGCGTCTGATTCAGAGAACCAAGATCGGGCTGCTGCGAACGGAGGTTAAGTTTTTCATGTTCAATGAATGCTGGAGCCGGAAAGGAGTGAGACGTCGTGAAAGAGCTGGTACAGGACCGTTTGAGCAAGATGGACGATTTAGAGCAGAGACGTTTACTGAAAAATATGATGGCGGGGGTATTTATGAACCTCGTCGAATATCAGGAAGAAATGACCCGCCAGCTAGAACGGCGGGTATTTGAGGAAATTGAGAATACGGAAGAAAAGATTGATGTGTACGTGTCATTGACATCGCGTGAGGACTATGACCCAATTCATGAATTTTTATATCCTGTGTTACCGTCTGATACGGAGGAAAAGCAGATGGACATCAGCCGTGTGGCAGAGGTGGTACGCGAAGGCGGTGCGATGCCGCTGTTTACGCTTTTTCTTGAGATGGAGACCGAACGTATCTCAGCGCTGGTGCGCAGCAAGCGAATTTTCTCAGGAATGTTGGTCACGGAAACCGGCAATTATCCGATTCGTTTTCGTCTGGAGCATAACCGTTCTTATATTTTGGAAATTGAGCAGTTATATCACACGTTTATGCAAAATGGTATGCCATGGAAAACAATTAATCACCCGTACGCTTATAAGTTTGTGGACTGTGTATTGATTGGTGGAGACGGCGAGCCGGCCGCCCATGAAGAAATTCATGAAATTACAATTTCATTGGAGGAATTCGACGTTTTTAAGAAGGGCGACGTTTTTCCGCTTTGGAACATTGAAAGGCTATCTCTAAAGAACAGCGGTTTTCCTATACCCGCTATGGATCGTGTGAACTATGAGCATGTGCTGCCTTTGCGAAAAACAGGTCCTGAGCATGGTTATTTGATTGATGGGACTGAAGGCGATATCCGGTATATCAAGCGTACAGAAGAGGAACTGACGATTGTCACACCACGTGATAAGTCTGGCGAATGGAATGTGTTGAAGGTTACGAAGCCTGTTACAACGAGACTTAGTCGTCAGACTTATCCGTTATTGTCCAATCGGCGACAGGACAGCTTTTTGGGCCGCTATGCAGGAAAACAGGCCGTGATTGTCCGTGCCAAGGCGGAAATCATGCGCATCGTAAACTCGTTTGAAGCAGCGCAAGGGCTGGAGCTGGAACGTGTGGACATCTGGGGAGGCGCAGGGAGAAATGATGTAAGCAACCTTGTAACCAAAACCCAGACATATCCGTTAAATCCGTTTGTCAGCGATAACGTACGGACAGAGGAAGGCAAGCAGATCATGCGTTTGGGGTTCAGACGTGGTTCTGACGATGTTTTGCCCACCGCGCCTGCTTATATTTTATCCGATTTGATGAGCTTTCTGGTATCAGAAGTGCAGATGTATTTTCCGGAGTACAAGTGTGAAGGAGAATGGGTGTGAATTACGTCTGGGATTTGCTCATGCGCGCGAGGGAACAGGGGCTGGATGTAGATAAATTCCGCTTCGTACCCGCTGTCAGCTACTCTCCGTATATGGAGCTTAGTCTGGCAGAGTTGAATACTTCCCATTTGGAGCAGGTAGTGGAAATCAATCCGTACTACCGCTTTTATTCTATTTTTCGGGATCTGTTTCCACCGGATGCTGAAGAGTATCTGGAGCTGAGAGAATCGCTATTTGATATTATGATGCATTTTCTGGCGGAAATGGACTTGTATCAGGGGATGAATCGGCGGGAGTACCATATCCAGTTTGTTCGGCGTGATATTGCAGAGGGCATTTTTGGCCTGAAGGTAAAGGAAGGCTTTGGACAATTAAACCGTGAGGATCAGGACGCGATTGCTGAAGGACTGCTGCGCCTGTATGAGACGGGAGAAGCCGTACATCTACTAAAAGAAACGATGCGGCGCGTCTTTCATCGCTCAATCATTTACACCAATTGTGAGGAAAAAGACGAACTACTCATCTATATCGGCCAAGAGGAGACGCCATTGTCACGGATTAAAGTGGATTTGATTCTGGATTTGTTTCTTCCGGCACGTTTTACGACGGAATTGTATTGGACAAGTCATTTCGGCATTTTAGAGGAAGATCCTACGATGAAAATAGACGCTATCGCCCTCTATTAAGGCTAAATGGCTAAGAAAGGACATGTGAACGATGAACGGACCCTATACATACAGGTTGCTAGACCCGCTCACCGATCGAAAAAGCATACGCTTCACGGCGAAATACACGCGGGCGGAATTGGAGCAAATGACGACCTTTCAGTTACGCGGGATATGCGATAAGGAACGACTGGTCGAGGGCTTTGCCAATCGCCTGGCACGTGAAGAATTGATTCGCGTGATTTTGCGATTTCGGAGTGCGGAGGAGCATCTACTCATCACAAGGCCGAATCCTGGTGGTTTTGAACGCATGGAATCGGCACTACAGCGAAACTGGAACGACCGTCGGCAGGAGAGCAGCGGTATCCGGGTTCCCGCTAAAATCACGCTGTATCAGGGTGTACGCACAGGTCGCATGGACAACTACCGGATCGAATCCGATTTGCCTTGGCTGAGCTCATCTAATGTGCTGCTGGTGAATGCGACAGGAGAACTGTGCGGTGTTTTGAATTTGGTGAAGGATGAGGGACGAGCAGGCGTATATTATCTTTCTCGTCATCGCGACGCTGAACTGCGAGAGACGTCCAATCATAGTTATAGCCTGCTATTTCTGCGAAGACAGGAATCAGAATATTTTTATAACCTCTACTATGGAGATAAGCCAATGCTGCCGCTGAAGCTTCAAGGTCACCGGGTTCCGGTGGCAGAGCTGATCATTCGGGGCACGGAAACAACAGATGCGGTACTTGCGATTGATTTTGGCACCTCGAACACCACAGCAGGTGCCTATTTGGATAGTTCCTACGTTACGGCTCCTGATACAGGTATGAGCAGCACGGTAAGGCTGAACGCCATCAATTATGTGTCATTCCCCGGCCCAGAAGGGGCAGAAGGCGACTGGATTGAAGTATTGCCGACTGCTATTCGCGTCGCAGACTGCTCCAATCCAGAACATATCCTTTATGTATTTGGGGAGGATGCACTACGTGGATCTGACGTGGCAGGCAGCCGTGCGACAGTATTGCGGGGGATCAAGCGTTGGGTCAACGATTATAAGCGAATCGAGGAATTAATGGATTCCGAGGGGAATACGGCAACTGCTTCCCGCAGCGATATTTTAGCTGCTTTTATCCGTTATGTGATTGCTACAGCCGAGCAGCAATTTAAGTGTCGGTTCCGCAACCTGCACTTTTCTGCTCCGGTCAAGCTGCAGCCCCAGTTTATAGAGATGTTTAGCGATATTTTGCCGGATTACCAGATTGAAGCGGAGGATGCGTTGGACGAAGGGCTGGCTGTGCTGTACAACACGCTGGCAGACCAGATGGAACGAGGGACTTTTGCGGACGGTGAGGAGTATCAGGCACTTGTCATTGATTGTGGAGGAGGCACGACAGATTTGTCTTCCTGCCGATTCCGAATTGAGGACGGACGTATTGCTTACAAGCTGGATATTCACACAACGTATGAAAATGGGGATACCAATTTTGGTGGAAACAATCTGACGTATCGGATTATGCAGTTTATGAAAATTGTATTTGCAGGTTATTATGCTGCCGAGACTCGTTTGCCTGACACCGATATTGATGCCCTGATCGGCATTCCTTCGGGAGATTTATACCGTCATGTGGATGAGTTTGGTGTAGATGCTGTATATGCGGGACTGGAGGAACGCTACCGTGAGGCAGAGGCCATCTTGCCCACCGCGTTCAAACAGTATGAACATGCTACACGGGATGAATATCAGCGGGTACTGAGTAATTTTCATCTGTTATGGAGCGCGGCAGAAAATATGAAAAAGGAATTTTTTCTGCGTACGGGAATCTTACGCAGCCGCTTCGAATCCGAGCAGGTATTATCTGCTGAAAGCGACCTGAACATTGCAGTGATGGACCGTTGGCTGGTATCAGTCATCGAGAACGGACGATTTCGTGATGAATATGGGTTGCCTGATGTGGTGTTTAACATTCGGGAGATACAGCAACTTCTTAAGGCAGACATCTACAATATTGTGCGCAAGTTTCTGGATGAGTTTTATCTGGAGGGGCGCTTGCAGGATTATTCGATTATCAAGCTAACCGGGCAGTCCTGCCGGATTGACGTATTTCGCGAAGCACTCAAGGAATTTGTACCGGGGCGCAGTATTGAGTTTCGTCAAAAGGCAGAGGACCTCAGCAGAGTACCTGAGTTGAAAATGGCCTGTCTGCGCGGGGCTATCCGTTACCTGAACGCTAAAAAAATGGGCACGATTGAGCCTGTCATTACCAATCATATTCCGGCTATTCCGTACACGGTCAGCGCATGGACGCATACGGGACGCGAGAAGGAGCTGATTGCGAGTTTGGAAAGCAACCGGGTACGCGGTTCTATTTCCCGGCCGTCTCATGCGGCTGAGGTAGAGTTCTTCCTAACGGCCGACGGCGGCAAGCTGCGTCAGCGTCATGTGTACCGTAGTCGGCCAGAAGCTTTTGAACCCATGCCGTATGAGGAAATTGCCGTGCTGTACGGGCGGGATATCCCGCAGGATGATACGGACTCCATCCGTAATGGGGAAACGAAATATTTTGTTTTTGTCGGAGATAGCCGCTGGGGCTTTTATGTAGTCCCGATTACCCGCCGAGATGAATTGCTGCATCTGGGACCCAAACGCTTTTTTGCTTTCGAAAATGATCTCTCCGAGCTGGATTTCTTTGACGGCACGAAATAGTAAATTAAGGATTTCACAAAATGCTGAAATCAGAAAAGTACACAACACTTGGAGGGGATAACGTGCTGTATGCAGGTTTTTGGAAGCGAACTTTGGCTTATATCATCGATAGCCTTATTGTATGGTTTGTATTTTTAATAATTGGATTGATCTGGCTTGTGATTCGGACCTTAGGGGATTGGGTACCGTCTCCGGCAGAAAGCTCTTTGCTCTCAGATGGATCGACTTATATTTTTACAATGAAAACAATAGGACAGACCTTGCTGAATTGGGGAGCTATATGGCTATATTATGCGCTTATGGAATCGTCCAAATGCAAAGCAACGGTGGGCAAGCTGGCTCTCGGCATCGTTGTGGTAGATGAGTTTAACCATAAGCTCAGCTTTGGACGTGCAAGTGCACGCTACTGGAGTAAGCTTCTATCAGTCATCATTTTGTTCGTCGGTTTTATTATGGCAGCCTTTACGGCGAGAAAACAGGCCCTCCACGATCTGATTGCCCGTACCTATGTTGTGGACAAACGCGAGCTGGACTATATCCTTCGTGAGCAGGCTGATCGCGGAACCGGGATGTGATATTTAGGTTGGCACACAGACTCAAAGATTCTGATGAACAGCAGGCTTTAAACAGGAGGAGCAGCAGGATGTACGCTGGTTTTTGGAAAAGATTTTTAGCCCATTTGCTAGATTATACTATTTTATTTGTGACTATTCGTTTGATTGATACGTTGCCGTTTGTGACGATAGGGTTTGTCTCTGCGTTCGTAAAAATGCCGAATTTTTTGGAGTTTGTTTCACACTTAGACGATGTGTCGGTGAGAATTTTGGGAGCTATTATTATTTTTGGCCCTCTTTTATTGGATTGGCTTTACCACACCATCATGGAATCATCAAAATGCAGAGGAACGGTCGGCAAGCTGGCTGCGGGGCTTGTCGTTGTGGATGAAAATAATGAAAAAATATCTTTCGGACGGGCCAACGCCCGCTACTGGGGTAAGATCATTAGCTTGGTCACTATATTTGTCGGTTACATCATGGTGGCCTTCACAGCGAAGAAGCAGGCGCTGCATGACAAAATCGCTTGTTCCTATGTGGTAAACAAAAAATGGCTCAATTACTCGGAGTATATAAAGCTTAACTCACAGATTCCAGAGGTGACTGTTCCGGCTCCTGCGCCCGGCGTAAATCGGTTGTCCGTTCCCTTGAATAAAGAAGAGCAGTAATGACGTCGCAGAGCGAAGAGAGGAGGAAACCACATGTTAACCCATATCGTGCCGAAGTTTGAGAAGGGCCGTATTCTAAAAACCGAGATGCTGGAGAACCTGCGAGACTACCCACGCAGTTTTCTGGATATCGGGTATCAGGATTTTTCGGATGGTATTATCACCGGAATGAACGTAACTGTCGGGGAGAACACGCTGACCATTGGTAGAGGCATCGTGAAGCACAAGGATAGACTATACCTGCTGGAGCAGGAGCAGGAAGTGCCGTATGCGGCCACGGGGCGGCTATCGGTGTTGAAGTTGCTCTTTTTGGAACAAACAGATCGCCCGGATTTCACAGCCCATCATGCAGATATCGTGCTGGAGGATGAGGCAGAGATCGGTCTGGATAAGATGGAGCTGGGCCGATTCAAGCTCAAAGATGGAGCCGTGCTTCGCTCGGATTATCAGGATTTTGCCGACATGGCAACCGAATTCAATACATGGAGTGATATTCATGCTCCTTTTGCGGGTTTGAAGCAGAGTACATTGCGCCCAGAGACGATGCGCTACTTCGCATCCGAGCTGCTTAAAAGTGGTGCAACAGATCCGATGGATTGTATGTTTGCGCTCATATGCCTGAACTCAGAAGCCGTAGACAGAGTTTCCATTCAGCATTACATTGCAAACCGAAATGGTGCGGAATACAGAGATTATTCTCATGCTCAGTTGCATAGACAGCTAGTTCTTATTCTAGAAGGCGCCGGACGTGGAAAACGAACAGCAGGCCGTTGGCAGGGCGGCGGCGCCGGACGGATGATTGTGGATTAGAAAATCAGGTAGAGGAGTGTGCATTATGAAATATGAGGATGAAAAGATTTTGGATCAGCTCCGCGAGATGGAGAAGCTGAAGAGGCCTAACGATATTTTAGCAGGACCCATAATCATTGACGGTCAATCCTATGTGTTTGAAGAGCGATCTTTTTTTAAAGATCGGCTGAAAATGCATGTGCCCTCTATCTTTAGTCCAATGCCCAAGCATTTGCAAAAGATTAAATATCCTCATGAGCAACGTCCAGAAATGATTTTGACGAATGATTTGGGCAGTGTGGATGTTACCCTGAATCGGGTGGACCAGACGCTACAAGATGAATGGGTGGAACAGCTCACTTCTGGCATGAAGGCAATGATGAAAAATATGAATCCTGCCCATGTATTTTATGAAGAAAAAATACAAGAGGTACATGGTAAGCAGATTGGCTATTTTGACTTTAAAAGTCCTGCGCTGGACCAGCCCATCTACCACAATATGTTCTACTTTGAGCTGGAAGGAAAGACGGTCATGGGAACATTTTGTTGTCCGTATAAGCAGTATGCTGAATGGCGGGATGTCGCCCTGCAGATGATTCGTACCATTCAAACGGTTGACGAGGCAGAAAAGGAGGGATATGAATGAGTAACCCCATTTACACCACAGCAGATGTTCAGGTGGCCCCTTATCAGTTTCAGCGTGTATTAAGTATCCATCTCATTAAACAGTTAAACGAACATGTGAGCTTCTGCATACGTGGAATTGTTTCGGAGGACAAGCTGGATCAATACGTAGAAAAAGCAGATGAAGATGAGCACATCGAAGTCTTCTTAAAAAGTGAAGGCAAGGAGATCCGGTTTTTTCAGGGAATCGTCACGAATATTGCTGTAAAAGCTGTAAACGGAGTACGCGAGCTTACGATTGAGGCTAGCAGTGAAACCTTAATGATGGACATTCGCCCCAAACGTCGTTCATTCCAAAAAACAGCGGAATCATATAACAATCTATTTTCGCATGTTACAAGTTCATATACTGATGCAGAAGTGATTGATGAGGCTTCTCATGGCGCAGCTATCGGTGAATTATTAGTGCAATACAATGAAACAGACTGGGCTTTTGTCAAAAGAATTGCATCTCGGCTGCATGCTGCTTTAATTCCAATTACGATGCAACAAGGACTGAAATATGTGATTGGTGTCCCCCATTCTAGTGCCCCTCAACCGCTGAACGAACATAACTATTCCATAAAAAAAGACTTGAAGGAGCACAAGCTCATGTCCCGTAACGGACTGCCGGAATATGGCGAGTCTAACAGTTTGAGCTATGAAGTGACCAGCAACAAAGTGCTAGAGCTCGGTAGCTCTGTCATTTTTCATAAAAGAACGCTTTACATAGCTAGGGCGGAGACGACCACAGAAGGAAATCTGATTGTTAATCGTTACATTTTACGGGATGCACATGGGTTAAAATGCTCAACCGTCTATGCCTATGATCTGTCAGGAGCCTCTCTGTTTGGCAAGGTGATTGATATTTCCAAAGAAAAAGTGAAAATCAAGCTGGAAATTGATCAAGGCTCGACTGCATCCGGGGCTATGTGGTTTCCCTATTCTACGGTTTATTCTTCTCCTGATGGCAGCGGCTGGTATGTTATGCCGGAAGCAGGGGATCAAATTCGTCTGTACTTTCCGGATGAACGGGAGCAGCATGCTTTTGCCGCCAGTTCTGTCGATCTTGCCTCCTCTGATCCCGTTAAAAGAAGTGATCCTGCGGTCAAAAGTATCAGCACCAAGTACGGCAAACAAGTCGTTTTCAAGCCTGGTGCAGTAGAAATTATCAACAGTGGGCAAATGCTCATGCGCCTCACGGATGAAGGCGGGATCGAAATTAACAGTAACAAAAAAATAACCCTGTCTGCTCAGGAGGATATCCAAATTACAGGTGGAGCGAAAATTATTATGGAGGGGAAAGAAGGCGTGAGTTTTATTCAATCCGGAGCCAAACTCGACATCATGGACGATGTGAGATTAACCGGGGGTAAGGTGAACATTGAATGAAGCTCATGGATCGGGATGCTGCGTTGCAGGATTTGCTGGAAAAGCACGTATTCACGGAATGGATACATGATTTGGCTCTTATTGAAAACAACTTTCTGACGCGCCAGCAAGCCATTGAAGACGAGCTTATAGTAGCTTTAGAGTCGCTATGCCAGCTCGCTACCCTTCAGCATGAGCAAGGTCGTAAGGGGGATATTCGATATATTTATATCTCCTTACTCAGAACTCGTGTTATGAAAAATAAAGCGGTTTATCGTATAGATGCCTATGATGAAAATTGGTTTCTGGATGAGACTGAATGCGCTGTGGAATGGTCGGCAGACTTTGTTTTCGAGCCTCTGTTCAATCGCATGACTAAGCTGGAACAGCTTAAATCAGATTATGCCCGTAAGATCACAACGATGGATATTGAACAAATTCAACAAATTGAGGCGGTTAAATATCATCTGCTCACTGTTGAGTTCTTGAAAAGCCAGATGCCAGTTTTTATCGCTTCCCCTTCGTTAGAAAGGATGCCAAAAGCAAATGCATGCACGATATTTGCTGGAGAATATCGAGATGATAGCGAAATATTGTGCCGTTTTACGCGTAGTGAGAGAGCTGAGATACGAGAGGGGGAATCTTCATGGATTATTTCCTCTTAAAGCAGGATGTGCGGTATACCAATGTTCCTACGTTACAAAAGGTGATGGAAACGATTGATCCGTGGAAGCTGTATGATTTGCAGCCGGAGGATATTGTCAAACCATTGATGTTTCACGTGAAGGCAGATGCAGAAAGTATTTTTATTGATTATCTAGAAGGTCCCATTCCTCTTATTTCAGATGCTTTAAAGCGTCTTGTCCAGGCCTATATGCCGGATCTGCCATTGAAATTAACCATACTTACACAGATCGAACAGAAGATACAGAAGAATTACTATATTCCTTTTATGGAGCGGCTTGCAGCAGTACATCCAGAAAGCGAATGGAATTTGGATCAAAGTGTGTTTCGAAAGCTGGTATTACGTGCAGATGCTATTCGGGGCCACAAGATATTTAGAATCCAGGAGAGTGCTACCTCGATGATCATTGTCCGTTTAGACGTGGCGGAAAGTATATTGCGCCGTGATTATACCGGGATCGCTTTGGAGCAAGTACAGGTGAAATAGGGAGGGAAAGGAAACATGTCAGACAATGAGTATTATGTCGTACGGGGGGCCTGTATGCGTTGCACTTGCGGGACCCATCCTCGAAAGATCAATTTGCCGAACAGCCACGGGGCTTTTGTTAATGGTAAACCCATGATGAATGAAGGAGATTATTCTCCTGAGAATGTCCCTCATTTTGGAATTTGTAACAGTCCGGAACAGCCGAGTGCCGAGACTATATATCTGATCGCCGAAGATGGCTCCACAATCTCAGGAAAGCCATGCATGCCGATGCTGACGGATAAGTGGAAAAACACAAAAGAACAGACAAAGGTGGAAGGCCAGCCAGCCTTGACGACCTCTTCATTTCAGACTTGTTTATATCATGGATTTATCGAATTTCATACGAATGGCCAGCAGGAGGAGTAGCTGGAAGGGAGGTTTGAAAACATGATAGGATATGATCAGATTCGAATAGATTCCCCCTACCCCATTCAGGTCTTAAAGGATGTTCAGATCGAGTGGAAGCCGAGTGAGCATGGGCGTATTATACTCACAGGCATTTGTAAGGAGTCGAGTCATGCCACGGCTGCGCTAGATGCGACCTCAGAGGATCAGTTACATGTGTATGCGCAGAATGGACAAGAGGAAATCAGCTTATTTAAGGGTGTCGTCCATACGGTGGAAGTTGAGAACCATAATGGAGTATATACACTTACCCTGGAAGGAATTAGTGGCTCATTTGAGCTGGATATTGTTAAAAGAAAGCGGTCTTTTCCTGAGGAAAAACAAACATATAAACAGTTAGTGCATAAGCTTGCTCAAGGCTATGAGCGAAGTGATGTCTTGTTCCAGACCGGAGAGCAGTCGGTAGGCGAAGCCATTTTACAATATGATGAAACCGACTGGGAGCTTATGAAACGGATGGCGAGCCGTTTACATACAGTGGTGGTCAGCGACATATGGGAGTCCGCCGCACCGAAGCTGTATTTCGGCATGCCAGCTGGCACCCAGCGAACGATTCGGAAGGATACGCCTTATACGGCAAGTAAAGATTTAAAGGGCTATCAGCGGGCAGGCGGAACGTCAGCCGGGCTACATGATACCGACTTTTTCAAATACGAGATCGAAAGCGGAGAACGGTATGCTCTTGGAGACGAGGTGCAATTTCGCCAGAAAAAGATGATTGTAACTGAATTGCGAAGCCGCATGGAAAAGGGGCATTTGCTATTCAGTTATGTGTTGGCCCGTGCGGAGGGTATTCGCAGCGATTTCATCCCCAATCCCAAAACGATCGGAATTTCTCTGGAAGGAGAGGTTCTGGCGGTACGGGGAGAGGAAGTGAAGCTACGGCTGGCGATTGATAAGGATGATGGAGTATCCGAGCCGCATTGGTACCCGTTCGCTCCCCCAACGGGAAGTGCGATGTACAGTATGCCGAAGGTGGGAACACAGGCAAGCCTGTATTTTCCAGATGCGTCTGGTTCCAGAGCAATGATTTTGGGTGCGATTCGTACAAATGGAGACGGTTGCGCGAAAACGAGTAATCCCAATGATCGATATTTTGGTACGGAGCATGGAAGTGAGCTGAAAATGGCACCGGGTCGCATCCATATCATGGGTGATCCGGGTGGGACATTGCAAATGAGTCTGGACGATGCTACTGGGATTGAAATAACTAGTCCCAAGAAGTTATCGTTAGAAGCAGAGCAGGAAATCATTCTGAATACGCCGAAGAAAATCATTATTGACGGAACCAGTCAGGTCATGGCGTATCAGACGGGAGGAAGCACGGGGCTTTCGGTAGAAAACGAATACCACGTGTTGGGAGGAAACGTCTGGGCGGACGGTAGCGACCGAACTGCATACCCGCCGTTTGATGATGAACCGAAGGAAGGCGAGCCACCTCCACCGCCGCCACCCCCTGAACCGTTTAACTGGGGCAAGCTGGGGATGAATATTTTGGGCGGTTTGGCGGTTGTGGCAGCTGTAGCCGTGGTGGCGGCCATTACGGTAGCGACGCTTGGAGCGGGTACGGTGGTCATTGCGGCGGTAGCCGGAGGAGCACTGCTTGCAGGCGGCTTGGGCGTAGCGAGTTTGGCGGCATCGGATATCGCCCGAGGGGAAGTGAGCGACTTTAGTGACTATGCCCTGACCGGCTTAAAAGAAGCGGGGATCGGGGCAGTGTCTGGAGCGATCTTTGGTCCACTCGGTGTAGGAGGAACGTTGCTAAGAAAAGCAGCGATCGGCGGTGTAACAAATGCCGCGGAAAATTTGGCGAGTCAGGTGCTAAGTGGTGAAAAGATCAACTGGGGCTCAGTAGCAAAAGACGCAGGACTGGGCTTTGTCACCGTGGGCGTACTGGATTCCAAAGTAGGCAAGGCCATCGGCGGATTCGCGGAAAAGGTAAGCAGCAAAGTTACACCGCAATGGATTAGCAAAGGTGTAGATGCGGTCGGGGCAGGCTTTGGTAAAGCTGTAACCAAACTGGAGCAGACCGGCAGTAAACTGGGTCAGAAGTTCAATGAGCAACTAAGTAAAATGGCAGACGGCCTCAACCCCGGTAAGTTGGCCACAGCCAACGGAGCGCCAGTTCCGCACGTTAATAAGATGGACAGCGGACCACTTCCACAGACAGATGTGCAGAAGAATTACAACAAGGTCATGAAGGAAATGGAAGAGAACTCGGCGAAGAAGGTTGAGGGGCCAGTAGGAAGTAAAGAAAAAGTAACTGTTAAGAAGTATGGTGAGTGGAAATATGATAAATCTGGGAAGCAAAAGCATCACCTTAATCAAGATGCTGCATTTAAAAAAGATGGGAATGGCAAACAGGTAATCCCGTCAGATGAAGGATATACTATCGAATTAGAGGGCAATGCATTTAAGGATGTTGGTTCACCACATTTTATGGCACATAAAACTATGGAAGAATTTTTTAATAGATATAGAAAAGGGGATAAAAAAGGTTTAATTCCTACAAATGCTGAATATAACGTAGCGTTATATAAATCGTTGAGAAAGGCCGGATTAACCGAAAAACAAACCTTAGATGTAGTGGAGAAAGCTAGAAGCCAACGGTTAAAATATGGTTTACAAGATGATGATCCAATACCAAAAATACCAGGACAAATAAATTCTATATATAAATATTTATTTCAAAAAATAAAACTAAACTGAGGGGAAGAAAATGAACGAAGTAAAGGATTTTTACGATAATACAATATCTAAAATTGACTTTTTCAGTAACTGTGGGGATGCTATTAATGCTACACTCAATGTTAATGTTACGCAAGTACGTAACTGGGTTGATGTTGAAAAAAAAGTTAATTCTACTTGGGATAATGTTAGACTCCAAATAAGAAATCAACTAACTTCGACTCTACATGAGAATTGGCGAGAAGAATACAGACAGTGGAATAATATTACTATGGAGGCTAAATTATTACTTAAGGATGGAGTCCTTAAAAATATTTCTACATTTATAGAAAGAAATAAATTAAACAATTGTATATATGAGAGCGTTGAGTGGGATTTGCTTACTGCAATGATGGAATATGCATATAGCACGTATGTAAAACCAGGCTTTCATACAGAATTGTTGGAAATATATAATTCAGGACATATACCTTGTGGTTGGAAAGGGAAGTGGCCTCAAGGAAGCCTATTGGTATTCTAACAGCCTATAGGAGGACTTCAATACAAAGAGATTGCTTATAAGAGGAAGTGATAATATTGGATATAAATAATCAATTATTAGAACATTATAAGAAATACATTGGTGAGCCAGATTTAATAAATATAGAGACCGTTTCAGAAAGTCTAAATATAAACTTAATCATTTTTCGAGCAAACGACCAAAGAGACTTTCATACTATTATAACGTCAGGAATGAGCTTATTACCTACACAAGTTTCAGAAGATAATAAAGATTGGGAATATACAGAACTTATCATGTATCTTCCGGCATCATGGCCTGTGGCTAAAGAGGATATTAAAGATTTTAAAGATTATTGGCCATTTGGTTGGCTAAGAAAACTTGGCAAGTTCCCGCATGAAAGAAACACATGGTTTTGTTATGGAGACACTATACCTAATGGGGATCCTCCAGAACCAATTGCAAATGACAATAATTTCACTTGTATGCTATTATTACCTCCCATTCGTGAAGATGAAGGATTTAGCTCGTTAATGTTAAGTAAAGATAAAAAAACAATACAATTTTTAGTTGTTTGTCCAATATATCAGGAAGAAATGGAATTTCAACTATCAAAAGGTTTTGGTGCTCTTCTTGAAAAGTTTGATGAATACAACGTAAATGATATTGTTGAAGTTAATAGATTAAATGCATGTAAATAAGGATATTAATAGCTAATTAAAGAGAGCAAAAATAACAGATTGTGAAATGAAGTTACTCAATTAATTGACTCCAAAAATTATAATTAATCTTTAAAAAACTTATTTCACTCGAAAAATGAGAGGAATAAGTTTTTTACTTGAAGAGAATGAACAGTTGTGTGCTATGGTAGTCATCCCAATATAGTCCAAAGTGCTATCAAACGTGAAAAGACATTCCGATAGAGACGACTAAACGAAAGGTAAACGACTGGATGACCTAAGTAGTATGGTGACACTATCAAATACTGGTGAATAACTCTAGTCCCAAAACAAGCAGTAAACTTGTATGGGGTTTTTCAATAATTAGCTTCTTTCTAAATAAATCGACCCTATGAAAGCCTATGCATTCTTTTAAATAAAAAGTTGACATATATCTAAAAACAGGTAAAAAGTCACTAAGACTAAAGTCGCTTGTTATATGAATTATGCATTCCTTAATCTGCTGAAATTCTACATTTTTATGCAAGACGGATGTGTTCGAAATTAAGCTAGAAGTCAACGGGGTTGTCGTATCAAGGAATAAGCCCTTTTTAGGAGTTCATAAATAGGAATCCATGCACAATGAAACGAACGTTCAGGATCAGTCAGAAACACTACAGTAACGAAACACTCCATAAAATTGCTGATAAAAAGGGGATGGTTATTGAACGCAAAACACAATCTCAGGCAGCCTGGAAGCACACCTGGATACGCAACTTGAGCAGAACAATATGAACAGATGATCATGGTGACGTTAGGCCCGTGAATCATCTGTTTTTCGTTTTTTTTATCCTTTGTAATACTTTCGGTACACCGCGGGCGTTGTGCCTTCATACTTTTTGAATATTTTAATGAAATACCCCGGCTCATTGAAGCCGAGCTCGCTACTGATCTGAGATACAGGAATATCTGTAGCTTCGAGCAACTGCTTCGCCCATTTAATCTTCAGGCGGGAAAGATAGCTGGAAAAGTTCTCCCCCGTTTCCTTCGCAAACAGCCGACTAAAATAGCTTGGGCTAATGTGGCACAAGTCAGCCATGGCTTTCAGAGAAAAAGTTTCACCTTTGTGCTCAAAAATATATTCGAAGGCGGGTTTTAGTACGGGATTTCCGCACGAAATATCCACATCTCCTGAGGAATTCAGATAGGCATCTGCTAAGAAATTATTCATTTCTTTCTTAAGGTTTTCGATATGCTCCAACGAGTAGCCAGGAAGGATCTCGGACAACTGTGGAGTGGACTGTGTGGCTGACGCCTTCTCGAACATTTCTGCGAGAAGATTTTTGTTCATCGCTTCTTCAACAATATAATTACACAATAAGGATAACATGCTGGAGATCGTCTGAATTTCCTGATAGGTCATGGACGGCAGATCGGCGTAGTCGTTCTTAAGTTCTTCCCATTTGGAACTGTACAGTTTTTCATTTTTTGAGGTGAGGATTTGCTCGAGATGTAAGACGCTCGAAGGATCGGCTAAGCGGACCTGACCTGCCATGACGGCGCCGATGTACTTATCGTCGATAATGATCGGTACCGCGATGTCGATGATATCATAATGACAGAGATAAATATAAGGTTTGTTGGAACGCACCGCTTCAAGTCCACCGCGAGAATCACATTTTTGGCAGTAGGGAAGGAGATTCTCATCTTGGCGAACCTTCTTGCAAAACGATTGGCATTGGCTGTGGCTAGTTACGGGATTCCCTTTATAATCGACGGTGAGAATGGCTAATTTGGTAACGGATGCTAATGAATCTTGCAACTGCTCCCACTTTTTCAAATCAAAGATTTTCTGGATGCTCAAATGTTCACGTATCAAGATTCTCATCCCTTATAGGTAAATTATTCTGTAAGCAATAACAAAAAAGTACAATTCGTGATCTTCAGTGCAAAAAAATACGATTGTAAATTATAATATATTCCTTGATTCCTCCAATGTAAAGTTTACATGGTTCGGTTATAGTCTTAATCAGAACGAAGCCAACACAATCATAAGGAGGAATTATAGATGAGAAAAGCTTTTATCAGCCCAAGCAAATATGTACAAGGTGAAAACGAATTGTTGAATTTGGGTTACTATGTGAGCACCTTCGGCAAATCCGCTTTACTGATTGCGCATCCTGACGATGTGGCGCGGGTAAAAGATAAGCTTGATTCCACTTTGGGTAAATATAACGTAACCTTTATTGAAAGCGGTTTTATGGGTGAGTGTTCCAGACAGGAAGTGTCCAGACTTCTGGAAATTGCTACTGCGAATGGATGCGATTGTATCGTAGGTCTCGGCGGTGGAAAAGCGATCGACGCGGCGAAATGCGTGGCTCAAGGGGAAGCGCTAATCATCTGTCCGACGATTGCTGCGACGGATGCACCGACAAGCCACTCGGCCGTTCTTTACACCCCAGAAGGCGCTTTCGACGATTACGCCTATTTTAAGCAAAGTCCGAGTGTCGTATTAGTCGACACCACCGTTATCGCTAATGCACCAACCCGATTCCTTGTATCAGGCATGGGTGATGCACTGTCAACTTACTTTGAAGCCCGTGCGACTTCTCGTTCTTACTCCAGGGTCAATGCCGGACTGCCTAACGGAGTGCGCGAAGGACAGTGTGCGCCAGCAGTAGGTACGAATGCGGCGATTGCACTTGCAACGCTATGCTATGAAATGCTGTTGAAAGACGGTGCCAAAGCAAAAGCGGCATGTGATGAAAACCAAGTTACGCAAGCACTCGAAAATATCATTGAAACTAATATTTTACTCTCAGGCCTCGGCTTCGAAAGCGGCGGACTTGCGGCGGCCCATGCAATTCATGATGGACTCACGATTTTGGAAGGCACGCATCATTATTATCATGGAGAGAAAGTTGCATTCGGCACGATCGCACAGCTGGTGCTCGAAAACGCACCCACGGAAGAATTACATCAGGTCCTTGATTTCTGTTTAGCCGTCGGTTTACCGGTCTGCTTGGCTGATATCGGCGTCGATCATATCAGCCAGGAAGAACTCATGGAAGTAGCTGCAAAGGCTTGCATTCTGGAGGAATCGATTCATTCCATGCCGTTTCCGGTCACAGTGGAGCAGGTTGCAGCGGCAATCGCTGCGGCCGACCGTATCGGGAGCCAGTACAAAGCGGAGGTAAAGTAGCATGAAAAAGGTCATCAACCGTGCGGAAAATTTGGTCCTTGAGATGTGCAGTGGTATTGCGCTTGCGCATCCCGAATTGGAATTTCTGCCAAAATACAAAGTGCTCAAGAAAAAGGAATTGAACGCGGAGAAAGTAACGCTCATTAGCGGCGGTGGCAGCGGGCATGAGCCCGCCCACGCCGGCTTCGTTGGCAAAGGGATGCTCGATGCCGCGGTCTGCGGTGATGTCTTCGCCTCTCCTTCACAAATTCAAGTATATCAGGCCATCCGAGCAACAACTGGGAAAAAAGGTGCGCTGCTGATTATTAAAAATTACAGCGGCGATATTATGAACTTTAGAAACGCCGCCCATTTGGCCACTGAAGACGGTCTGGAAGTGGACTATGTAAAGGTTGAGGACGACATCGCTGTAGAAGACAGCCTATATACAGTCGGACGGCGCGGGGTGGCGGGAACGGTACTCGTCCATAAGATCGCGGGTGCAGCGGCGGAAGAGGGCCGGAGTCTGGCGGAAGTTAAAGCAGTGGCCGAGAAAGCCGCTGCGAATGTACGCAGTATCGGATTCGCCCTGACTTCGTGTACCGTGCCGGCGAAGGGCACGCCAACATTAGAGCTCGGGCATGATGAAATCGAGTACGGCGTCGGCATTCACGGCGAGCCTGGGACCAGCCGCGAGAAGCTGACGGATGCGGACACGCTGGCAGGCAGAATGGTAACCGATCTCCTTCGAGACATGCAGATCGAAACTGGCTTCAGCGGAGAAATCGCCCTGTTGATCAATGGTTTCGGCGGTACGCCTCTGCAAGAACTGTACCTTTTCAACCATTCGGTCACTCGCGAACTAGCAGCGAAGGGGATCACGATCGATCGCACTTTTGTCAACAATTATATGACGAGTATCGATATGGCAGGTATCTCGGTTTCCATCATGAAGCTGGACAACGAACTGAAAACGCTCCTCTCCTATGAAAGCAACGCACCTGCGTTCAAGGTGGCTGGACCTGTTGATCATGTCGAATTCATGGATATTTCAACTGTAGCAGACGAAAATCGGCAAGTATCCTTTGAGGTAGAAACGGACCCTGCCTTCGCGGTTATTGAGAACAACAAAGTTACGTTGAACAATCTTATCTACTTAGTCGATAAGATGAGCGAGGTTATCATCAAGAATGAGGTATCTTTCTGCGATCTTGACTCTCATGCAGGCGACGGCGACTTTGGCATGAGCGTTGCTAAGGGATTTCGTCAGCTGAAACGGGAATGGAGAGACATCCTGAATCAAGATTCTTTGACGATGGGAGCCTTTCTTCATTCATGCTCGCTCGTCATCATGGAGTACTGCGGTGGGGCTTCGGGTCCGATCTGGGGCTCAGCATTTCGCGCAGCGGCACGATCTGCGGGCGAACTCACCGAACTCACCGTTTCTGAATTCGCAAATATGATGCAGGCTGCGGTGCAAGGCATACAATCCACAGGCGAACGTTCTTTCGGCAGAGGAGCCGCCGTGGGCGATAAAACGCTTATAGATGCATTAGTGCCAAGTGCGGATAGCTGGGCGGAGAGCGCGAAATTAGATTTTGACGTGAAGACAGCCTTTGTAAGAGGTGCTCAAGCCGCTGTATCAGGGGCCAAAAAGACGGAAGACATCGTGGCGCGCATGGGCCGTGCCGGAACAGTAGGAGAGAGAAGCCTTGGTTATCCAGACGCGGGGGCTTATGCGCTTGGAGTGATTTTTACGGAGCTTGCTGAATGTTTGAACTAATTCTATAAATCCAAAATTACTAGCACGAACACTTCGTTTAGATATCCATTCCTGCCTGTAACACTCGCTAATTCTTAAAAGTTCAAGGTTTGTTCATTGCAATTGATGTGCATTAGGTTTATAATTTCAGACGGATTCAAAGGGCTTATCCCGGAATCCATGGGAGTTCATCCCATCTGAGCTAGCTTACTGCATGCTCAAATATGAATTAAGCGAGGGATTTACAATGAAAACCTGCTGCACCATCCAAGTTGACGAAGACAGTTTAGTTATTGATTTGCCAGAAGAAGGAACCACGCTAGAGTCCCTGCTCGGTGATATTGAGAGCTGTGGAGGTAGTGAAGAACCTTGGCTGCAACTTATTGACAAGGTAATAGGTAACTCATCTGAGACTGTACTGACAGATCAAGCGACGGATGGCGGCGATATGAAGGAAGATCAGACGACCAAAGAACCTCAAGCAACTGCTCAGGGGTAATAGGGAGATCCTACGTTAAGACGAAATTTGTAACATTATTCGATCACATATAAGATCATCTATAAGACTGCTACCGAGCCAAGGCACGGGAAGCAGTCTTTTTTTATCAAACAACTAAAAATTCTCCGAATTTTGCTATCGGTAAATGAGTCTTTTGTCCCTTTAGTATTCTATAGTAGCCAACCAAGCAGAACACATCCCAAAACCGTGACTTCCTGTTCATTTTCAATCATAGAGTCGAAATGTAACATGAAACTAACTATAATAGTAGTATCATCCATATACAGGTAAGTGACATCGATGTTTGGACCTGATCCTCTTGTTGTATGAAGGAGGGGGCGAAAGAGCGGAGAACAACGTACTGATAAGTCTCATCTACTTTATAAAAAGGAAGGAATGTGTAAATGATGAATGGGCAATGGGTCCTGCCAAGGATCGCAAAAAGAGTAGCGGTGATGCTAACAGCAGTATTGCTATTAACGTTAACGAACGGATTCAACTGGAATACGCAAACAGCGGAGGCTGCCGGGACGACCCCTGTGGAACGTTACGGACAACTTTCAGTAAAAAATGGTAAATTGGTGGATAAAAACGGTAAACCTGTACAACTCAAAGGGATTAGCTCTCACGGCGTCCAATGGTTTGGGGATCTGGTAAATCAGGACTCTATGAAATGGCTACGGGACGATTGGGGCATTTCCGTATTCCGGGTTGCACTGTACACTGAAGAAAATGGTTATATTGCCAACCCTTCTTTGAAAAATAAAGTGAAGGAAGCGATTGAGGCAGCACAGAAACTGGGCTTGTACGTCATTATTGACTGGCACATTCTTTCAGATGGCGATCCGAACATTCATAAAAATGAAGCCAAAGCTTTCTTTAATGAATTTTCGACTCAGTACGGCCATTTGCCTAACGTAATCTATGAACTTGCCAATGAGCCGAATGGGAATGTGAACTGGAACAATCAAATCCGACCTTATGCGTCTGAGGTATCTCAGGTTATTCGAGCTAAGGACCCGGACAATATTATTATTGTAGGAACAGGCACATGGAGTCAGGATGTACATGATGCAGCAGACCATCCACTTCCAGACAAGAATACAATGTATACCGTACATTTCTATGCGGGTACGCATGGACAGTACTTGCGCCATCGGGTGGATTATGCGCTGAACAAAGGCGTGGGCATATTTGCTACCGAGTGGGGTACAAGCGATGCTTCGGGTAACGGTGGTCCGTTCCTGAATGAATCCAAAGTATGGACTGATTTTCTTGCAAGCCGTGGAATCAGCTGGACTAACTGGTCGCTGGCAGATAAAAATGAGACCTCTGCTGCGCTGTTGCCTGGTGCTGACCGTAAGGGCGGATGGCCTGATTCGCAATTGTCGGCTTCCGGCAAATTCGTAAAACAGGCGATTCTGGAAGGCTCCAGCAACAATGGTGGAGGCGGAAACAACGGTGGGGATAACGGCGGAGATGGCAATACTGGCAATACTGGCGGTGATAACGGTGGTGGCAACAACGGCGGCAATAACGGCAACGGAGGAAGTACACCAGGCAGTAACGATCAAGGGATTGTGCTTCAGTATCGCACTGGTGACACGAACGCCAAGGATAACGCAATCCGCCCTGAATTTAATATCAAAAACACAGGAAAAACAGCTGTGAAGCTGAGTGATCTAAAAATTCGCTACTATTACACAGATGAAAGCAAACAAGCTCAACAGTTTTTTGTGGACTGGGCTAGGATTGGGACTGAAAAGGTAAAAGCAACTTTTGTAACATTGCCGAATCCAAAGTCCAAGGCTGATAAATATGTGGAGATTTCTTTCACAGATGGAGCGGGAACGATTCAGCCTGGCGGGGAAAGTGGAGAAATTCAACCCCGGATTCATGCTGCAAATTGGAGCAATTTTGATGAGACCAACGATTACTCCTATGGTGCTACCCAAACAGCATTCGCAGACTGGGACCATGGCACCGTATATCAGCAGGGTAAGCTGGTTTGGGGTATAGAACCTTAGAATTTAACCGTTACTAACTTTATCGAAACGAGTAAAGATATGGGACTTTAGGGTGCAATTTTTCTAAGCTTTGGAGTATAAAGCATACGTCTTTGGTATATGGATACTGGAACTTTAGGAGTGGACGACCCGCCCTTTAGTGTCGGTTTATATACTACCAAAGTACCATATGATATTCGACTTTTGTGGTGCTTGAATTACTTCCATAGTGCAGAGGGGGTGGTTCCAATGAACCCTTCTCTACGACAAACCCCCGCTGTTGCCATCATAGGCAGGCGGGGGTTTTTGTGTTTCTGAAGCTCTTCCTCTGTTCAACCACATTTATACCAAATCAAAAGCTTTGGCCAGCAGACGGTAGGACTGAACACGTTTATCAAAGTCATGAATGGATGAAACGACCAGTAACTCATCGGTACGATACTGCTCAGCCAGTCTTAGCAGTTGTTCTTTACACTGTTCAGGGGTACCAACAACGCGCCAGGCTGCAGACTGACGCAGCCGCTCACGATCCAACTCCGTGTACGGATAGGACATTGCTGTTTTCACCGACGGAAGAGAACTCATTTCTTTACCTTGCATGAGCAAAAGGAAATACAAACTAGCACTGGACGCCAGCTGCTCAGCTTCCTCTTCGGTTTCCGCGCAGGCCACCGTAACTGCCGCCATGGAATGGGGCTTATCACCCAGGATCGAAGGCTGGAATTGCTCGTGGTAACGTGCGGTAGCTTCTACACCACCTGGAGTCCCGAAAAATTGGGCAAAGGCATAGGAGGCACCCATCATCGCGGCCAATCTGGCGCTCTCTCCGCTGGAGCCGAGCAACCATAATTCAGGAACGGTCGATATCATCGGGGAGGCATGAAGACCGGCAAATCGATGATTGTCAGGCACCGAATCATGGAAGTAATCGATTAAATCGAGAATCTGCTGTGGATATTGTTCGACAGATTGATACTTGCCTTCCTGCAGGGCACGAGTAGCCAGGGGTAAACCACCGGGAGCACGCCCTATTCCCAGGTCGATGCGTCCTGGATGGAGCGCCTCCAGCAAGCGGAAGTTTTCGGCGACTTTATACGCGCTATAGTGTGGCAGCATAATACCGCCTGAACCCACACGAATGCGTGATGTGTGAGCAGCCAAATGCGCAATCAGCACCTCAGGGCTGGAGTGCGCTAGTGTTTTGGACGCATGATGTTCGGATACCCAATAACGGCTATATCCCAGTTGATCAGCTTCACGCGCTAAATCTGTTGTATTGGATAATGCATCCTGAGCAGTACCGCCTTCAGGAATATGAGATTGGTCCAATATACCCAATTTAAGCATTTATAATCACCTCTTACACAACTGTATCAGACACAACTCATTAGGTCAAAACTCAAAAATGGATAGGTTGGAGTTTGGGAACCTTTTCGTTATAATAAAGGATGTGTAAAGGATGAGAGAACATCCTTGCTTATGGAGAGGGGATTAAATTTGTGTTAAGAACACCTTTGGGGCGTGTCCGACTCATGCTCTGGATTCAAGCTATAGCTTATTTGGCGATACTATTCACCCACCAGCCCCTGCAAGCTGCGGGCATGACCCAGGCGGTTATGGTGATTGGTAACATATACCGGGTGAGCTTTTTGTTGCTCCTCGTTGCTTTAATCTATGGAAAAACAGCACTGCACTGGTCTATACGGCGGCCTCTTTTTATTATGTTTGCCTCCTTCATCCCGTTTGGTCTGATGATTATGGATTTTGTTTGGGTGCGAAAATGGGCAGGGGATTCGGCAGCAGAACAGCGAGCTGCATCGTAATCTTAGAAGATTTGTTTCGTGTGAGTTGTCGAGGAGTTTGTCGGGCGTAAGCGGGACTGGCCCCGATGCAGTAGAAAAGAACATTACGCAGTTTGATGCGTGGTGTTCTTTTTTTGTGCACCGGAGGAATCATTCTATATATTGTACTTTCGAGCGTTGGAAATCGAATTAAGAAAAATGCTGAACTAAAAATTCTGCCGTTTTGCGTCTTTGAAAGCCTTCAACCCAATGTCCGGTAAACGGATAAATTTCAATCGTTTTCGGTGATTCAATACGGTTATAAGCGGCGAAAATCGTCTCTGGCATACACACCGTATCCTTGAACCCTACCGATACCATGATCGGGGTACGTATGCGATGAGCCAGATTCATCACGTCAAAATAACTTAATGTATGTAGTACCTGCTCCAAATGCTCCGGAAATCGGTTGGCGAATTCAGCTGCTTCCGTCAGGGAACTGGTAGAATTCATCATACCAAAATCCATATGACACATATTGGGGATATCCGCTACCGTAATGGCAGCTTTATCGCTGAGCGCAGCCACCATTAATGAAAGTCCGCCGCCTTGACTGGCGCCACTGATTGCGATTTTAGCCGAATCGACATCCGACTGCTCCGCTACCCAATCTACGGCTCTAAGGGCATCGGTTGTAATCGTTTTGTAGTAGCAGGTATCCTTGTCCAATATTCCTTTCGTTACCCAGCCTTTAACCGTACCATGAGGATCACCCAGACGGTCTCCCGTTTCTCCTCCCTGGCCACGCACATCTACGGCCAATACCGCAAAGCCAAGCATGAGCCAAGAGGAATAATCTTCAGGATAGCCTTTTCCGCCTGTATAGCCATGAAACAGAACGATACACAGCAACTTTTGATCTCCGGCAAATCGGGGGCGTACATACCAGGCATGCAGAGGCGTATCATCGACACCCTCAAAAGTAACTCGGTAAGCAAGAATATGAGGATATGGCGTTTCTACGAGAGTTTTGAACGCATGTACAGGTTTGGCGTGAACTTCTTCCAATGTTTTGGCCCAGAATAAATCTATATCCTTCGGGGCGGTAAGATCGGGCCGATATTGCTTCAATTCGGCAATTCTTTTTTCAATAACATTCATAATTAAGATTCTCCTTCATATAGAATGAACTTCTCCTTAAGATTTACCCGGTAAAGTTGACTCCTCCAGCTCTCTCAGCAGCTCAAATGCTCTTTCATTAGTGCTTCCACACGTATCCTCATCAGCCTGGAATCCACCGCATACAACTGGGCGCTCAGGTTTGCCAAACAATCGGCAACGGTAATCGGAAGTTAACTGAGGGCAAGGAACACCAGCTGGTTTTCCATCTGGCATGCCGGGAATAGGGGAAGAAATCGTAATGGCAATACAGCACGCGGCACATCCTACTCGACACTCCAGTTGGGGTCACTCCTTAAAATCTGTTATTTTTGTAACTTATGCATGAAGTGACATTAATGAAGCCATAATGTGAGGATGGCACAAAAAAAGCAGGAATACAAGGATAAGCGCATATTAGATACACTTTTCACCCAAGGGGTATAAATACTCGTAGAGGCACGTAGGATGGTATCAAGCTCCTAAATCAGTGTTTCGTTCTGTGGTAATATTAACCAATTGTCTTCTGTGTGTTCAAAAGGAGTTCGAGTGGTTAATAATAGAACACAACGATAAAAACTTAAACGAGGTGACGCAAAATGAGTTGGTTATGGGCATTGATTGTTGGTGGTATTATTGGTTGGTTGGCAGGAATTATCGCAGGTCGTGATGTTCCGGGTGGCGTGATAGGTAACATCATCGCTGGTTTTATCGGTGCATGGTTGGGTAGCTTGATTCTGGGAGACTGGGGTCCTGAAATCGGATCGTTCTACATCGTTCCTGCATTAATTGGTGCGATTGTGCTGGTCGTGATTGTAAGCTTGATCTTCCGTTCCGTTGGACGGAGTAGAGGCTAACTTTACGAATCATTGAATAGACTAGCCCTATGGGGCGCAAGGCTAAAATGGAAAAGAAGCTGCTTCCGCAAGGTTCGAAAATGAACCTGTGGGAGCAGCTTTTTTTGAGGAAAAGTGACGAATTTTTCCTATTGAAACCGCCTGATATGAGGAACACTTAGAACGCCCAGCACGATACACATGCCGATGGTTGCAAACATGCCAATTGTGAACATACCACCAAGCTTATCTGCCACAGCACCTACTGCCAGATAGCCGACAGGGAGCAGGGCAAAGGAAAACATTAGATCCAGACTAGCTACACGTCCAAAAGACTCGGCTGGGACTAATTCCTGGAGGCTTGTCTCCCAGATAATCGCAAATATCATAATGCCAAATCCTTCGAGCATCATGCTCATAATCAGTCCTGGCATCCAAGTGACTACAGACAACAGTAGTAAAGCAAGACCGCTGACAAAAGCTCCTAAGTAAGCGAGTAGACCGCGATGCTTCCAATGCTTGCGTGATCCATACACAAAGGCCCCCAGCATAGCGCCAATGCCGCTACTTGCCATCGCAATGCCGTATACGACTGGACTGTAGCCATGATGAACCTTGAACAGCCACGGAATGAGTACAGCGATAATGCCTGAATAACAAATATTAATGAAGGAAAAGGCAAGAATCGTAATCCATAGCCAGGGGTGGCTTTTGAGAATGGTAAAGCCTGCGATAAAATCCTTGAGAAAATGCTGCTTACCCTGATCTTGCTGTTCTGGATCTACCTGACCTTTGCCGATGATGGAGGCCAAATGAGCGCTTAACATCCAAAAGCAGGCAAAAGATATCAGATAAGCGATAGAATCCAGTCCAAAGCCAACACCAGGTGAGGAAAAAGATACAATGAAGCCTCCTAACGGAGGGCCAAGTAGACGGACGGCTTGTATACTGATCTGACTAAGTGCGTTGGCTGCATTGCGTATGTCCGGTGTGAATACCTGTGCACGTAAGGCAGAATAAGCAGGATTAAAGATACCGTCCATCAATCCGTACAACGCTAGGCCAACGAATAGAACCGGCAATTTCATCCCGCCTGTAAACATCAGCACCGCCGCAATGAACATCAGTCCAAACCGGGCGATATTCGTAAACAGAAGGAGACGAATTCGGTCAATTCTATCCACGATCATGCCTGCGAAAGGCAGAATAAGTACGTTAGGCAACATATAAACAGTCATCGCCAGTCCCATAATAGTAGTCGAGCCTGTTAGGGAATAGATAACCAGTGGCAAAATGACTGTGGTGACTGAGCTCCCCAACATTGCGATCCAATGTCCAAGCCACAACAAAGTGAACGCTTTGGATTGTTTTAAAGGTGAAGTGAAGGTAGCCCAGGCCGAGTGACTTCCTTCAGGTGATGTAGAGGATAAGGTTGAATTTTGGGTATCCATGATCACACTCCGGTATATTTCTAAACTGCATATTAAAACCTATTATACGAAATCTCTAACGTAAGGGTACAGAAAAAGTTGCAGTGAGGGGAGTTATAATGAATAGCCTGCCAATGAAAGAGTCAACCTAGAATAACTTTAGGCTGCAAAGATATATAGCTTACCTTTTGCATAGGGATTATTGGATAAAAGCATTGACGCGTGAAAATGAATGATGTACTATTCAATGACCAGCCGCGTGCTAGGTTATCAAGAAAAAGGGAAAGAGTGTGGATACCATGAAAAAATTTAGTTTTTTGCCGATTGTACTCATCGTGATGGCATTGCTGGTTTCGGCCTGCGGTAACAACGATAAAGGCGCCAGTAACAATAATGCATCTACCGGAGATAACGGATCTAATAATGGAAAAGCAGATACTACTGCTACAGCTACTCTTGAATCTGTAAAAGCAAGCGGCAAGCTAAGAATTGGCACGGAAGGCACCTATGCTCCGTTTACCTACCACGATGCTGCAGGTAAACTGACAGGCTTCGATGTCGATATTGCGACTGAAGTGAGCAAACGCCTGGGTGTACAACCGGAGTTTATCGAGACGCAATGGGACGGCATATTCGCAGGGTTAAACTCCAAGCGGTTTGACACGGTGTTCAATGAAGTATCCATTACAGATGAGCGCAAGCAAAAATATGATTTTTCTGATCCGTACATTGTCTCCAAGGCAGTTCTGATCGTAAGCGAAGACAATACAGACATCCAGAAATTTGCTGATCTAAAAGGGAAAAAGGCTGGGCAATCCCTGACCAGTAACCTGACTCAAATCGCGAAAAGCAACGGCGCAGAAATTGTGGCAACAGAGGGATTCAACCAAGCCATTGACCTCCTGACTTCCAAGCGGGTGGATGCGACCGTCAATGATGGATTATCCTATCTTGATCTGAAAAAGCAAAAGCCTGACGCACCAATTAAAAAGGTGGACGAATCTTCAGATGCTTCACACAGCGCAGCTGTATTCAATAAAGGCAGCGAAGATTTGATCAAGGAAGTAAACAAAGCGCTGGCTGATATGAAGGCTGACGGTACGTACCTGAAAATTTCCGAGAAATATTTTGGAGCCGACGTATCCAAATAATAAATGAAGACCCAACGTTCGCCAAGTCGAACCGAATCTTCTCAAACCTATCTTTTCAAAGGATGTCTGTACAATGGATGATCGCCAAATACAAATCATTATCGATTCATTATTGCCTCTGCTAAAAGCAGGGGTTTCTTTTACGATTCCGCTCACGCTTATCTCCTTTGCTCTTGGACTCGTGCTGGCGCTGATTACAGCGTTGGCCCGGCTGTCCAAATGGAGAATACTCAAGCTGATTTTCGGCTTCTATGTATGGGTGATTCGAGGAACTCCTTTGCTGGTGCAATTGTATATTATTTTTTATGGTTTACCTTCCGTAGGTATTACACTGGACCCGTTTATTGCTTCAGTGATCGGCTTTACCCTCAGCGTAGGGGCTTATAGCTCTGAAATTATGCGTGCGGCTATCATATCCATTCAGGAAGGCCAATGGGAGGCGGGGTACTCCTTGGGGATGACGCGCTGGCAAGTATTGCGTCGTATCGTGCTTCCGCAAGCATCCCGTGTGTCCGTACCTCCGTTGGCTAATTCATTCATCAGCTTGGTGAAGGATACCTCACTGGCTGCGACCATCACCTATGTGGAAATGTTCAGAACGGCTAACCAGATTGTAGCTACCACATACGAACCGCTATTGGTGTATACCGAGGCGGGAGTTATTTACCTGCTGTTTAGCACCATTTTGACTGTGCTGCAAAATTACCTGGAGAAGCGACTAGGCCGTTTTTCCGTCAGATAAAGGAGATTGTACCGGTGATCCAAATTCGGAATATACACAAATCGTTCGGCTCGCTGGAAGTGCTTAAGGGTGTTGACGTGACGTTGGATAAGGGGAAAGTGCTTGTTATCATCGGTCCTTCCGGCTCTGGTAAAACAACGCTTTTACGCTGCTTGAATTTGCTGGAGGTTCCTGACCAAGGAGAGATCCAAGTAGGGGATATTGCACTGAATTTTGCGAAAGGAACGAAGCTCCGGCAAGAAAACATTTTGGCGCTGCGCAAGCGGACAGGGATGGTATTTCAATCCTACAACCTCTTCCCGCATATGACAGCCGTACAAAATGTGATGGAGGGACAAGTCACGGTTCAGAAAAAGAGCAAGGACGAGGCGCGCAAACGTGCATTGGAGTTGCTTAAAAAAGTGGGGTTGGCTGATAAAGCGGAATCCTATCCGCATCAGTTGTCGGGAGGACAGCAGCAACGGGTCGGTATTGCCCGGGCAATGGCGGTCGAACCTGAGGTACTATTGTTCGACGAACCGACCTCCGCGCTTGACCCCGAGTTGGTAGGCGAAGTGCTCAAGGTTATAAAACAGCTGGCTGCCGAAGGGATGACGATGGTCATTGTTACCCATGAAATGAAGTTTGCAGCCGAGGTCGCAGACCATGTGATTTTGATGGATCAGGGCATAATCGTTGAGCAGGGTACGCCGCATGAGGTTCTGGAGCAGCCCACCAGTCCACGGGCTATTCAGTTTTTGAATCGTCTGAGCGGGGAAGTGGAATAATGGGAAATACAGTATTTATTAAAATAAGCGTTTAGACTGAATAAAAGGCAGCTACAGCCGGGCATTTCAAAAATAAAGCCTCGCACCCGTAGCTGCCTTTTGCTCATCAGTTGTCCTCTTTTATTTCATTTTTAATGTAAGCAAAAAAGTAATCAACAGAATACAACAGCCTGCTATAAATGGAGCGAACAGATTTGCATCAAATAAAAATCCCGCAAGAGTGGGCCCTAAAATATTCCCAACACTCATATAGGCATTATTCATACCAGCTACATATCCTTGCTCATTCCCTGCCATCTTCGATAATTGTGTATTAAGAGCTGGACGGAGCATAGCGGTGGCAAAGAAAATAAGGGAAGTGACAAGGAAGATACTCCAAAAATCTTTGGCGAAGAGAAATAAAATATAAGCAACTGAGGTGAAAAGTAGCGATCCTTTGATCACCCTTTTTTCACCAAACTTATTGATTATCTTAGCAACAACTAATGCTTGCATACTGACTCCGATCACAGCACCTACGGTCAGAATGACAGCAATATGTTGCGCTGAAAATTGAAAACGGTTCGTTACATATAAACCAAGAACAGATTCAAAATTAGCGAGTCCAAAGGTCATCACCAGGACAAGTACAAAGAGCATCGTATATTTTGACTTCAACGATCTCGCGTATTGTTTATAAATAGATTTCTTCTGAATCATTCTTGCCCGCGCTGCTTTCATTTGCTCTTTCGATAAACTTTCTGGTAAACAAATCATTGAAAAAATAACTGCAATAATAGCCGCACCCGTTGCTATATACAGCGGCACTCTCGTTCCATATCCTGCAAGAAGACCACCAAGTCCAGGACCGATGACAAATCCGAATGACATGGCTGCGGCTAGCAGGCTATTTCCTTTGGCGCGTTCTTCGGTTGTTGTAATATCCGCCACATATGCCATCATGGGCGGAATAATCAGGGCTGCTGCCATTCCTTCCAGAAGTCTTGAGGTATACAGCATCCATAACTCATCTCCGATAGCAAAGATAAATTTAGCTACAGCAAAAACAATGCCACCTACGACGATGAATGCTTTTCTCCCATATCGATCAGACAGTTGCCCAGTCATTGGAGAGAGCAGGAATTGTGTCACTCCATAGGCTGCTACCAATAAACCGATCGCCCGCCCACTGGCACCAAATTCAATGATCAGTTCTGGCAGGATGGGGGTAATTAAACCAACGCCCACCATAACGATGAAGATATTAATCATTAGGATTACAAGTATTCTTTTCATGCAAAAAACCTCCTGATCCATTGGTTTCTGGATAGGAGGTAGACGTACGAACAAGAAGATACACTGCTCCCGTCAAAGAAGCAATGCGCTTATCGTGAATACCCAAAAGCCTACACTAATCCTATCCAGAAAATTCGTAAGATTACGATTTTTTTCTTTGGTGGAATAGGATTAGTAGATCATTGGCTTAAGGTCACCCTTTCGATACTTTATTGTTTATCAACATAACATAAATTTCTTTATAAGGCAATGAAAGGATAAATCAGAAGAACCCGACACGTCCTTCGGCCACATTTTTTAACCAGTCCTGCTTACGGCTCTTATCGAGCTCGCCCCGCATACCTTTAATAATCAGCTCAATATCGGCTTTTCCCTGCTCATGCCACTCCAGAGCAGTGCTGACATACAGTTCTCCGAGCTGAGCCAGGGAAAACCCGTCAGTCATGGCTGCCGCCTTCTGTGTACCTGTTTCCCCTGCAAAAACAAGGAAGTTACGCAGCTTGAGATATGCCAGTCGCAGCGCTTCGTCAGGCAAACTGATTTCATAAGCCCGGTCGAAACGCCCTGCCCGGTTCATCAGACCCGGGTCGATTTTTTCGGGATAATTGGTCGTTCCGATCAGGAAGATGCCCTCCTTGGATGTAGCACCGTCGAGGGTATTCAGGAAAAAGGAACGCACCTCCTGAGGCATGGAATCAATGTCCTCAATGACTAGCACCATTGGAGCCAGGCGAGTAGCCGCCTCGAACACCTCTTTGACCGATTCACTGGTTGTATACTCCGTAATTTGCCAGTAGGCTGCCGGACCCGGTACACTGCTGGCAATAGATTTTACGAGTGTTGTTTTACCGTTGCCCGGATGGCCATATAGCAAAATACCACGCTTATAAGGAATGTTATAAGTCTGATAGAAGGTACGATCCGCTTCAAAAAACTGATCGAGTGATCGGAAAATATCCCGTTTGATTTCCGCTTTCAAAATCACGTCATCCCGCGTAATTGCGCGGGTTATCGGCTCTGCCTGCCGAGAAAGTCCACGGTTTGTGTCGGTAAAAACGGTGACACGCTTCATATTCTGCTTACGTTCACGACCGCGTACTCCCGCGAGGAAGCCTTGCAGCTCCTGGTCGCCTATCGCAAATACGTAATCTTCATTGTACACGCCATTCTCACGGAAAAAGGGAACTCGCGCCAGCGCGATGCCCCACTTGGGGTAGGCAAATACATTATTACGCATCGACAGATGCACGCCGTATTCAGGAGTCGGTCCGTCATCGTCATACTGGATGGTGCGTTCCTCCAAACGATCGAAAACCCGTGCCACATGTTCCAGATCGGGACTGCCTGAACGAATATCTTCCTCCAGCAGATCCCAATACTCAATATTGGGATCGTCGCTGGCATACAGCACGTATTTTACGCCATAGCGGTTATAGAGCGCTTCACTGATACCGTCGATCAGACGGGCATAAGCGGCATAACCGGTAATGCGTCCATCTGTACGTTCATCAAATTCGTAAATAGCTGGGATGTCTATACTCAAATTATTTGGCTCCTTTCAGGGCGGCTAGCGGCTTGCATTTGGCTACAACTGCTGCGAGTCCTGCCCCGGTGACACTTTCGATAATATCATCTACATTTTTGTAGGCTTGCGGAGATTCGTCGATAATGCTTTCCAGTGATGCCTGATTGACCACAATTTCGTCGTCTGTCCCTACACCCAGGGCTCCTGCAAAATCGTCCACACTGACGAGTCGTTTGGTCGCAGAACGCGAACGAATACGGCCTGCTCCATGGCAAATGGAGTGGAAGTTATCCTGACCGCCTGGTAAACCTACCATAATATAAGAGGCTGTCCCCATAGAGCCGGGGATCAGGGCCGGATGCCCTGTCGCCTGATAAGGCCGCGGATTGTCGGGGTGTCCTGCTGGAAGAGCACGTGTAGCACCTTTACGATGCACAAACACGCTGCCGTGATCGGGATGGGATTCCTCCCAAGCATAATTGTGCATTAGATCGTACAAAGTACGCAACTCGCACTTTGTACCAAAGACATCGCGGAAGGCTTCACGCACCGAGTATGCGATGAGATGTCTGTTCACCACGGCATAATTTAGCGCCGAATACATCATATCGACATAATGTGCAGCCTCGGGATGATCCAGCGGTGCGAATACCAGTCTCGGATCAGAGGTACCGAGCCCGAGACGGCTCATTGCCTTGGCAATGGCAGATGAACTGGCCTGGCTGACTGCTCCACCCCAAGCCCGTGATCCCGAATGAATCATCACAGCCACCTGACCGTCGAACATACCCCAAGCTTCAGCTGTTTCGCGGTTTTCCTCCGCGATTTCAATCGCCTGAATTTCGACGAAGTGATTGCCTCCACCCAGCGTGCCGAGCTGTCGGTGAGCCCGATGCCACGTACGATCTTCGACAAGATTCAGCACCTCCTCGTCAAAGGAGAACTTACTGTGCTCTACATGGGTGAGTGAGGTGGATTTCTTAGGAGTGTAGCTGTCCGGAATATATTTGTTGGGTAAGCCGTGCAGACCCTTGCGTACAATATGCTCCAGTCGGATATCCGAATAATGCCCGCGCTGGTGGGCTTCCATGGGCAAGTATTTGTCAATGGTTTTGACCAGCTTACGGCGCAGCTTGGTTTCCTTCAAAGCATCCTTGTGCAGATTGGTCAGGTGTACGCGCATGCCGCAGCCAATATCACTGCCAACGATGGAGGGAGATACATAGCCGTCCTCTATTCCCCATACAGCAGTCGTACCGATGCAGGTTCCGACGCCTACATGTACATCTGGTGTGTATCCCATATAGCGGATACCCGGAATTTGTAAATTGTTATTAGCCATCTCGAACACCTTGTAATCTAGTGAGGAGAAAAGTTGCTGAGAAGCATATACGGTTAGATCACCTGCCGGAAGCTTCATCAGATGGCTGTATGGTCCTTCATGCAAGGACGAGTCGGTTGTATGTTGTATATTCATATAAATGGGTAGTTCCCTTCTTCAAGTAAATTCATAAATACTTGCATAAAAGATTAAAAAAACAAAAAAAACCGCAGACTTGTCGTCTACGGCTTCCTGCACCGAAAGTGTCATTACATTTTATGATCAACACATCATAAATACGTAAAATAACCTGTTCTTCCAATAGCATAAAAAAATAAAAAAGCCTGGCTAATCACGCCGTCAGACAGCGTGATATCACCCATCATGTCGCCCGAACGGGGCCGATGAGACGAAAACTCAAATATGTGGTTGTATCATGCTGTCTGTCTGTCGTTATCATGTAAAGCTCAGTCATGTCTGTCGGCCCCCTTTTCTTAAAGTTAATTGCTATGTTAATGGAAACCTGTGGAAGCTGTCAACCCTGAAAGGTAGAAGTGTGGGAAAATGTAACTTTACTCACGGTGAAGTGTGAGTAACATCATAGTTCAATTGGCCCAAAGCTGATATTGTACTAAATATTCAAATATTCAGATATTGTTGAACGTTTATAGGACAATTCTGTGAGGGGGACGGAGCAGGCATGGAAGGAGATCTCCAGAAATTTAAGGCCGACTTTTTCAAAGCATTGGCTCACCCTCTGCGCATCCGCATTTTGGAGGTGCTGAGTGAAGGGGAACGGAATGTGAACGAGCTACAGACTGCGCTCGGTTCCGAAGGTTCTGCCGTATCGCAGCAATTGGCCGTTTTACGAGCCAAAAATTTGGTGAACAGCTTCAAGGAAGGTACATCGGTCGTGTATTCACTACGTGATCCGCTTTTGAAGGAGCTACTTGCGGTGGCGCGACGGATTTTTGACAATCATTTGGTCGAAGCGATCTCGTTGCTGGAAGGTATACGTAACGAGAAGTAATGCTATTACAGAAAAGAAGGGTTACAGGAATGAAGTGGATAGGAAGGTTCGAAGGCTATAACGCAGGGGCTTTGCGTAAGGATCTCATTTCCGGAAGTATTGTAGCGATTGTGGCGATTCCGCTTGGTATGGCGTTTGCCATTGCATCAGGAGTAAAGCCGGAATATGGGCTGTATACGACCATTGTTGCGGGAATTTTGGTTTCGCTGCTGGGAGGGTCAAAATTCCAGATCGGAGGACCTACGGGTGCATTTATTCCGATTTTGCTGGCTATTGTCATGCAATACGGTTATGAGAACCTACTCATAGCCGGTTTTATGGCGGGTATTATGCTCATTTTAATGGGAGTGCTAAGGCTGGGGGCACTGATTAAGTTTATTCCCAAGCCAGTAACAATTGGCTTTACGGCCGGTATTGCCGTGACGATATTCAGCGGTCAGATTGCTAACTTTCTCGGCTTGCGTGGGGTAGAGCGGCATGAAACTTTTCTGCCTTCCATGGCAGAGCTCATCCATCGACTTCCTTCACTGAATGTATATAGTATCCTGACGGCTTGTATCTGTCTTGCCGCGCTTATTTTGGTGCCTAAAAAATGGCCCAAGATACCCGGCTCACTGGTTGGTCTACTCTTGTCAACACTGGTGGCAGCTTTACTTTTTCCAGGGCAGGTGGCTACGATTGGCTCTGCGTATGGCGCAATTCCAGCATCTTTGCCTGAGCTACATATTCCCGCGATGACGTGGGATTTGATCGTGAAACTCTTGCCGCCAGCACTTGTTATTGCAATGCTGGGAGCTATTGAATCTTTGCTTTCAGCGGTGGTAGCTGACGGTATGACGGGAGCCCGGCATAACAGCAATCGTGAACTGGTTGGACAAGGGATAGCTAATTTGCTGACACCGCTGTTCGGCGGAATTCCTGCGACAGGTGCAATTGCCCGCACCGCCACAAATATCCGTAACGGTGCTGTTTCTCCTATGTCAGGCATCGTACATGGGTTCGTGGTGCTCCTCATCCTGGTGCTTTTCGCACCTTATGCGTCTAACATTCCGTTGGCCAGTATGGCTCCGGTGCTGATGGTAGTAGCTTGGAATATGAGTGAGCGCAAGCATTTTGCACACATTCTCAAAACGCGGACAGCGGATTCTATTGTGCTGGTTGTCACCTTTTTGCTGACAGTTTTTACGACGCTGACAACGGCTGTGGAGGTAGGTTTAATTCTGGCAGTTGTATTGTTTGTTAAACGTATGAGCAGTACACTTTCAGTAGATAAGGTACTTCCTGATCCTTCTGTAAAACATGAAAAAGTAGGCGCCCATATGGTCACAGATCAGCATGATTGTCCACAGGTGGCTATTTACAATGTGGAAGGCCCTTTATTTTTCGGTGCAGCCTCGGTATTGGAAAACTCAGGTGTGGGAGGTCGGACTGACCACCTACAAGGGATTTTGTTGTTGCGTATGGGGAAGGTCCCTTTTATGGATATGACGGGAGAAGGTAACTTTACCGCATTAATTCAGAAATACCGGCAGTCTGGCGGAACGGTGCTTGTTTCCGGGCTCCAGCCTCAACCGCTGGCATTACTACAGAAAACCGGATGCTACGACATGATTGGACAAAAGCATTTTTTCGAACATACAGGAGAGGCCCTGACGGCTGCCCTTGCGCTGGTGAATCAGGATCATTGCTGTGGATGTAGGCAAATGGCTTTCCGAGAATGTACGAGTCTGTGCCGCAGATCGCTGCAAACCAAATCTTCCTTTCCAGATGGAGCCGTTTCGGTTCCTATACCTGTAAATAGCGGCAGATAACACTCTTTTAAATTTGTTGCTGAATGCCGAAAAATCTCTTCTAATCCCCGAAACCAAGTGCATAATGAAGACTTGCATTTGCTTCGAAAATGGAAGAGGTTTTTCTCTTCTTCAAGAAAAAAAGGAATAAAATTCAAAAAAATGCTTGAATATCTGATTTTATGACACTATACTAGATTCAAAAGATACCATATGTTTCATTTTTTTGTTTTAAATTGTATTTTAATACTTGCACATTAACCTCCTCGATTATTTCTAAATTTCTTATCCTACCTTTCTCTTCATTTTTTTCACTTATCATTTTCAAACTTGTCCACCTGTTTCTACCCGATGCTCGTTCTTTACGGTCTGCACCAAGGGTTGTTCACCTCAGAATGATGACCTATGGATATCACCCCGGCGGTATCTATATTTTTTAAAGGAGGTGAGTACCAGAGGCTATTTTGTGAGCTTTTGACGTAGCTGCCCGGAAGGTTGTCCTTGAGAATTAAAAAACCAAGTAAAGGGAGATGGAAAGTATTGATTAAGTCGAAAAATATCAAAAAGACGCTGTCGGTCAGTTTTACCGCTCTTCTTGCTTTTTCTCTGATTTCTCCGGTATATGGTGATTCCAGCACAACCACCTCAGCAGGAGCATCGACGATTTCCGCCAAGGTTTCTGCCAAGCTGAACCAACAATTCAGTGCTAGTGAGTATGTTACCTATCTGGTTAAATTAAAAGATCAGGTGGATACGGAGTCAGTTGCCAAGCATGCTTTCCAAAAGGCCTCTGCAGAGCAAATTTCACCCGCTGCTGCTAAGCTTTCTGTACGTACAACGGTTGTGAACTCTCTCATGGATACAGCAGAAAAAACGCAACAATCCGTGGAGGAATACTTAAAGAAGGAAGTCAATAACGGAAACGTCAAAAAGTACAAGAGTTACTTTATCGTGAACGCATTTGCGGTAACCAGCACGAAAGAGGTCATGGATAATCTCGCCACACTTCCTGAGATCGACAAAATTTTACCGGATGAAAAGCGGGAACTGCAAAAGGTAGAAATAGATAAGGATGCCCAGCCCGTAGTTGAGGAATCTACAGCTGACCAAGCAGTTGCAGATCAAGCCGCTGTAGATACGGCTGTGACGGAAGAGAATGCGCAAAAATCAGTGGAAGAATCCGTGTATAAAGATGCGGTAACGCCAAGCCGTGTCGAGTGGAATATCTCTAAAATCAAAGCACCACAGGTTTGGGCCAAAGGCATCGACGGCAAAGGCATTGTAGTCGCCAATCTGGATACAGGCGTTGAATATACTCACCCGGCGTTGAAAAGAAAATGGCGTGGTCTGAATGCTTCCGGTCAGGTCGTTAATCCAGAACTGAGCTGGTATGATGCGGTTGATGGAGCATCGCTGCCAACTGATTCAAATGGACATGGTACACATACCATGGGTACGAGCGTTGGCTCGGACAGCAACGGTACGAATGAAATCGGTGTTGCCCCTGGCGCCAAATGGATTGCGGTTCGAGTATTCAATCCAGATACGACCGACTCCATCTTGCTGGATGGTGGGCAGTGGATTCTTGCTCCTGTAGATAAAAACGGTAAAAAACACCCTGAGCTTGCACCGGATGTGGTGAATAACTCTTGGGGCGGCGGACCTGGCCTGGATGAATGGTATCGACCAGTCACCAAGGCGTGGAGAGCGGCTCAGATTTTCCCTGAGTTCTCCGCAGGCAACACAACATTGTCCAATCCGGGCGGACCTGGGTCTGTAGCCAATCCGGCAAATCTGCCGGAAGCTTATGCAACAGGAGCCACGGACATTAACAACAAGCTGGCCAGCTTCTCACTGCGCGGTCCTTCTCCTTATGGCGAAGTGAAGCCTGAAATTTCGGCTCCTGGTGTCAACATCCGTTCTTCTGTACCGGGTGGAGTGTATGAGGGGGGATGGAATGGTACCTCCATGGCAGGTCCGCATACTGCTGGATTAGCGGCATTACTGCTTCAGGCCAAGCCATCTTTGACTGTGGATCAACTGGAGGATGTTATTTCAAAAACAGCGACGCCGCTGACAGATAGCCAGTATCGGACTTCACCGAACAATGGTTACGGATATGGTCTGATCGACGCGCTTGCTGCGGTGAACTCCGTACTTAAGTGAGGATTTTGCAAAAATCCCATAAGCGACTTCCAATAAACAAGATATAGAGCGAAAGATAGGATTAAGAAAGACCCCCGAAATCCCTTTGAGCGGCTCGTACAGAGATTGCATACACCTGTTAGCCGTGTAATGCACTATTACGTAGCCGCAAAAAAGGGGTTTTCGTACATAAAAGAATATAAAAGTCATAGAATTTCAAGAAAAATGCAAAAAAATGACTTGTATATCTGTTTTGATAACTTTATACTATTCCATAATATATGATTATATATCAATTTTTAATATAAACTGTAATGATATAACATGTCTTTTCTTCGAAGTTCTCCTGCTTGTTCTCCTTGGTTTCTACTAAATTTCATCGCTTCCTATTGGGATTGTAAACTCACCTATGAAGTACCACCATCTATGAACAGCCAAATATTTTTGTGCCTCTATATTCTATGAAGGAGGTGGTCGCCAACCACATCGTGTTGCGCAACCCGTGTGTTTGATGTGTAAGGTATGAGGTCTTACTCTGTACAGGTTATTCCAGAAACATTAAACCTAGTAAAAGGAGTGGAGAAGTAATTGATTAAACCTAAACGATTCAAGAAACCACTATCTATCGGACTATCTTTGCTAATGGCCTTTTCCTTTGTTCAACCTGCTTTGGCGAATAACACACCGGATGGCTCCAAGCTGGAGCTGAAATCAGCCTCGCACAAGGTCACGACCGCGAAGGTGTCCCCGAAACTGACCAAACAGTTTGAGGAGAATAACTATGTTACCTATCTGGTCAAATTAAAAGAACAGGTAGACACCAACAAGGTTTCCCAAAATGCTCTCCAAAAAGCCTCACTTGAGAAAATAACACCTTCCGCTGCCAAAATGGCTGCACGCAGCCATGTGATCAGTTCTCTGCGTGAAACGGCTTCAAGAACCCAATATGGGCTTGAAAATTATTTGGATAAGCAATCAGAGAGCGGCGGAGTGAAGGAATATAAAAGCTTTTTTATTGTCAATGCATTGGCTGTAACAAGCACCAAGGAGGTGCTGGATCATATTTCGCAGCTGCCTGAGGTCGATAAAGTCTTGCCGAATGAAACGCGTTATCTGCAAAAGGTGACGGTTGACAAGCAAGCAGAGGGAGCAAATGCCAAAACGGCTGAAACAGCCACAGCAGCAACGGCGAAGTCTGCAACGGTAGAGAAGGCTGTAGAGCTGGAGAAGGACGATGGCAAAACATCGGCTAAGCCTGGCAATGCAGGTAAGAACGCTGTAGACCCATCTACGGTGGAATGGAACATATCCCATATTAACGCACCACAAGTGTGGGAAAAGGGAATTGACGGAACCGGAATCGTGGTTGCCAATCTGGATACAGGTGTAGATTATACACATCCGGCCCTTCATCGTAAATGGCGGGGTTTGGACGCGGCAGGCAATGTCGTGAATCCCGAGCTGAGCTGGTACGATCCGCATAGTCATGCGACGCTTCCGGTCGATCAGGAAGACGATTCCCATGGTACACATACGATGGGCACGATGGTCGGCTCTGAGGAAAACGGAACGAATCGAGTTGGCGTTGCACCTGGTGCGAAGTGGATTGCGGTTCGGATTTTTAATCCGGAAACGACGGATGCGATTATACTGGATGGCGGTCAATGGCTGCTTGCGCCAAAAGATGCCCAAGGGAATCTTCATCCCGAGCTTGCTCCAGACGTAGTGAACAACTCGTGGGGAGGCGGACCGGGTCTTGATGAATGGTTCCGGCCTGTGGTTCAGGCGTGGCGGGATGCTCAAATCTTCCCCGAATTCTCCGCAGGTAATACCTCTCTTTCCAATCCGGGCGGACCTGCCTCGGTAGCCAATCCGGCAAACTATCCGGAATCCTTCGCTACTGGAGCCACGGATAGCAATGATAATCTGGCCAGCTTCTCATTGTTAGGACCCTCACCCTATGGTGAGGTGAAGCCCGAAGTTTCCGCACCGGGTGTGAATATCCGGTCATCTGTCGCTGGTGGCGCCTATAAAGGCGGGTATAACGGTACTTCCATGGCGGGACCTCATGTTGCGGGCCTTGCAGCTCTGTTGCTGCAAGCGAATCATTCGCTTACCGTAGATCAGCTTGAGGAAATTTTGATGAACACAGCTACACCGCGCACGGACAGCACATATCCTACTTCGCCAAACAATGGTTACGGACATGGTGTCATTAATGCGCTGGATGCAGTCGGTTCGGTCATGCAAGGTCTGGGTTCCGTGTCTGGTAAAGTTGTAACGGGTGGCGACGATCTGGAAGCACCTATTCTCGAGCATACACCGCCCGCAGCGGCATTCGAGGGTATTGATATACCTCTGACTGCTCATGTAACGGATGATGTCGGCGTGACAGCCGTTGAGGCATTTGCCAAAACAACAGGTACGTCAAACTATGTATATATTCCGTTGGAACGGACCTCCGGCGACAGCAAAGATGGTACATATCAAGCGTCTATCCCGACTTTTTTGGTGGACAGCGCTGGTCTGGAATACTATATTCGTGTAAATGATTATGGTAATAATGGATTTGAAACTGAAGTATACAAGGTTAAAATCTCCAAAGGTGTAAAACCAGGCTACACACAAGACTTCGAAAAAGACATTGCCGGTATTAATATCGGTGGACAGGGCAGTGTTTGGAAATGGGGAACTCCGACAAGCGGCCCTAAAAGCGCACATTCGGGTACAAAGGTCATCGCGACTAATCTCGAAGGCCAATATCAGGCCAACTCCAACAGTTATTTTATGGCCCCTCCGATTGATCTGACCGAGAGCTCAAAAGGGGCACTGGTCAGCTTCAAGCATTGGTACGATCTTGAAAACAATTCTGATTTCGGCAAAGTGTACGTAGCAACCACAAACAATCAGAATGCGTTTGAGCAGGTATTATCGTTTACCGGCACCAGCAACGGCTGGAAAACACAATATCTTGATTTGCGGGCATTCGCGGGTCAAAAGGTATACCTCCTGTTCAACTTTACGAGTGACAATACGGTTGTGAAAGATGGCTGGTATATTGACGATCTGTCGATTCAGGAGCCAGACACCGTTGCACCTGCTGCGCCGAGCAATTTGACTGCTGAAGCAGATACTGTGGGCAACGTCACACTGGCCTGGAATGCTTCCTCCGATGAGGATGTAAAGCAGTACAAGGTGTATCGTTCTACCCAATCAGGCAAAAATTATACTTCCATCGGTACAACCTCAGCACTGACACTCACAGATACCATCACGGTCGGTGGAGCGACCTATCATTATGCAGTGGCGGCTGAGGATTATAGTGGCAATGAAGGAATCAAGTCGAATGAGGCTTCTCTGAGAGTAGACGTGCCAGATACGCTGTATAGCGATCATTTTGACGGCAGCTCGGATAATGGCTGGACTCATTCCGGTACCAAGGATGAGTGGGAACGCGGCATTCCCAAGGAAGTAGGACCAGAGAGCGCAGCGTCCAGACCCAATGTGTGGGCAACCGATCTGGATAGCAATTATGAGAACGGAGCTGAATTTTCGCTGGTTTCTCCCAAAATTAATTTGCAGGCTGTACGCAACGCAACACTGACCTTCAATCACTGGTTTGAAATTGAGGCCGGCTATGATTACGGTTATGTGGAAGTGTCCAAAAACAATGGCGACACGTGGAGCGAGCTGGGCAAGTTCTCTCACAACACGAACGGGAAAAAGTGGACTCCAGTTTATTACAATCTGGATAGCTACACCGGCAATGAGATTCAAATTCGCTTCCGTTTGAAATCGGATAACAGTGTGAACAAGAACGGCTGGTACATTGACGATTTCCGTGTGCTGGGCATTCCAGCTGCGACAGTGACCAAGGACATCGTACCTGAGTCGAGTATCAAGCTGGAAAAAGCGGAAGAACAATTCCCGCTGTACAAAATTACAAGCACTGAAAAGAGTGAATTCCAGGAGAAAGTGAAGCCGGCAGAAACAACGGTGGATAGTGGACGTGTCGGTCTCGACAGTCTTCCAGCCAGCGCTACGGTTACGGTATTGGAAACCGGACGTTCGGTGAAAACGGATCCGACCACGGGCAAATACAGCTTTACCCATGTAGCGGGCGACTATACGCTGAAGGCTGAAGCCTATGGTTATGTGCCTCAAACGAAAGCAGTCACGATTGAGAATAACAAAGTCATCAGAGCAAACTTTAGTCTTCAGGCCGTACCTCACGGTACGATTCACGGGGTCATTACCGACAAGCAATCCGGTGAACCGATCCAAAAAGCGAAAGTGTTGGTGCTGGAGGATGCACGTATTGCTCCGGTAGAGACGAATGAGGCTGGAGAATTTACGCTGGACGTGCTGGAAGGAACATACACATTGTCCATTTCAGCTGAGAATTATTATAGCGACAGTGTATCCGTTACTGCTCCTGCGAACGGTAGTGTGGAAGCGAATGTCACGTTGAAACCTTTCATCGGGTTCCAGGGAGGCATTGCCTACGATGACGGGACAGGAGAAAATGCTAGAGCCTTTAACGCGGCAGGCAATTCATGGGCAGTCAGAATGACGCCTGAGTCGGAAGTGGCTCAAGTGACAGGAGCATCGCTTTTGTTCTGGAACTCTGCCTTTCCGAATCCGGGAGGAACGGCATTCCAATATTCTATCTATGACGCCTCCGGTGCGGCAGGAGCACCTGGACGATTATTGGCTGGTCCATTCGACGGGACTGCCGTAAGGGATGAGACACAATGGACGACGGTGCAGCTTCCAGAGCCGGTGACGGTTCAAGGTGACTTCTACATCGTATATACACAGTCTGCTGTAGGCACACAGTCGCCAGGTCTTGCTACAGATGAGAGTGGCCCGAATGCACTTCGCAGCTGGCAAGGTGTAAGCGGAGCATGGAGCCAATCACCTGAGGAGGAAGGGAACTACATGATCCGGGCTATCGTCAGATATCCGGTGAATGCTCCAACGATTACGACTCCTACGAAGGCTACGTATACGCAGGAAGAGTCGATTACCGTAACAGGAACTTCCCCGGCAGAAGGAGCCGATATTCAGCTCTTTAACGGTAAGGAACTGGCTGGCACAACGAAAGTGAAGGATCGTCAGTTCAGTTTGTCGGTTGATCTTCAGCCAGGTGCTAATCCGCTAAGTGTTCAAGCAGCGGTATACGGCAAATTAACGGATCGTTCCGAAACGGTAGTTGTGACGCTCGATCAGACTAAACCGGGTCTGATCCTGACTTCTCCTGATGAAGGAGCCCGTACGAACGCGGGTGTAGTTAGTGTTATCGGTACCGTGTACGACGAGTTCCTCACCGAATTGTCGATTAACGGTGAGCCCGCTGAATTTGGAAGTGATGGCAGCTTTAACAAGCGATTGCTTATCAACGAAGGCGAAAATCAAATTACGGTGACGGCCAAGGATCTTGCTGAAAACGAAACAACCGTTACGCGCTCGGTGTATGTCGATACAGCTCTGCCGAAGCTTGAAAACATTAGCCCTGCGGAGGATGTGCGTATTACTCCAGGGCAGCCGGTACGAGTATCCTTTGACAGTGCATCCGGTTTGGAGGCGTCCTTCCATGTGGAGCTGCCTTTCAACCTGTCCACTTTGGGCCGCAACGATATTCCATTAAATGAAACTTCGTCAGGCCACTATGAAGGTACTTATTTCACTTCATCTTCTCTGAATCTGGAAGGCGGAGTCATCGTGATCCGGGTAAGGGATGCAGCGGGAAATGAAGTGGAGACGGAGGCGCCAGGAAAATTGTATGTAACCAATGGTGGAGGACAGAACCCTGATCCGAATCCACCTACATCCAATGAAAAGCCAGTAGCCATTATTCAGGCTAATGAATCAGCTAAGAAGAACAAAAATGTACAATTTAACGCCAAAGCTTCCCGTGATGTAGATGGTGAAATCGTCAGCTACAGCTGGAATTTTGGCGATGGCGATACGGCAGTCGGTTCCAAGGTGAAGCATAAATTCACCACAGCTGGAACGTATACCGTAGAGCTAACGGTGACGGATAATGACGGCGCAAGCGGTAAGACTGTGCATACGATCACAATCCGTTAACAGCCAGTAGGAAAGGGAAGGCTTCTTCTAGAATAGCAATGAAGGCCCACAGCAAGCCACGGTTTATAGAGGCTGCTGTGGGCCATTTTTAATTGTCGAGCCGTTCAGGAAGCGATACAATGAATAATGGTCATAAAGTGAATCGTTTCACAATAATATTTTTTAGCAGGAGAGGATTATATGATACATTTGCAAAAAGAAAGCGGACGTATCCGTCTTGTGCTGGATGCCTATTTTATGGGGGAAGATATCATTGTACTCATTTCTGGCGGTGATCAGCCCCATTTGGGAACGATTACAGCAGGGGCCAGGCTCGAGCCGATTCAAACTGTGCAATTACAAAACCATAAGGAATTTTATATTACCGAAGAAATTGCAGTTCGCTTGCGAAAAGAGTTTGCGGGCAATTTTGCCATTTGCTGCGGGGCACATTTGGATCATGCAACCAAGGACGAAATCAGAGTGCTGACAGATATGGCTATACAACTGGGAAAAGAGCTCATTGGAAAACTCAAGCAAGCACGCTAGTAGCGACCTTTTTAAGTGAACTCCTGAAAGAGCAGATTGCGATAGGGATACTTGCTAAAGGGATACTTAAAAAGCAAGGCAAAGCCATCATCCTCAATTTGTACGGATTTCAGTGCAGAGGATGGAATCAAACTACGGATCATGACATGAACTGCACGCTGGTCTTGTCTGTTGATCGCTTTAGCTAAGGCAGAAGCAAAACATGGATTACGTGCCAATTCGCGATACAGCGGAAAAACGGCTTTTGCGATGGCGCGATGAACTCTCGGCTCAAACGTAAACTGCACAGTCCCCGGTGGAATCGTCGTTCCATTCGTATAATAAAGCATCGGTGGCTGAGCTAAAAAGGAAATGAAGTAGCCGATGCCATTCGTGCCTAAGCCTTGTTTGGCGGCAAATGGCGCTACTGAGCAGAGAAGGGATTTCATCCGATCCAAATTGCCCTGAACGACAGCTCGTGACCATTGGACGGCAAAAGCACGTCGGGTTGCAATAGCTTTGTAAAAGGGTAGCATGGCAGCGGATATTTTCCTAAGTGTTTCTGCATTTAAACGTTTGTGAGGCGAGCCCTTTCTGCGGGATGTTGCACGATATAGCATAGCTCCGACCTCCTTGGCAGGATGCTCTCATGGAGCGCAATTGATCTGTAACAGGTAAAATACTGTATGCCCGGTTACCTCAAAAAGTGCTAATATCGCTATGTTTCTTCTTTTTAACGTTCTAATTTAAAAAATTGAAATAAGTACTGTCCTGATTTGTAAGATTGTGGTACCCTAGAACTTATATAATTGCTATTTTACTTATTGGAGTTGAATTTAACAGATGAGTGATTTGTACAAGGAGCCTCGATCTTCCGATCCTTTTCAGGAGACGAACGATTATAACGCCCCATTTAACCCGCCCCCAGTAGTTCCACCTACGAATAGTAAAGCTGTTGCCTCGATGGTGCTTGGGATTTTATCTGTGGTCATTCCCTATCTCGGGTTGATTATCGGAATTGTGGGTATTATTTTGTCCAGTCTTTCCCTGAAGGAAATTAACCGTCATGGCGAGCAAGGCAGAGGTATGGCCATTGCTGGATTGGTATGTAGTATTATCGGTACACTGATTTATACACTGATCATCATTTTTATAGTTATTGTTTTTATTGTAGCGGCCTCCAGTGGCGATCCAGATGTTTTTTCAGACATTTAATGAATTGAAGAATGCTTGAGTCAGACAAACCATTCACGATTTGACTATTGGATGTTATGATAAAAGGAGTCCAAAGAAGGAGAGTGAAGCCGTATGGCACGTACTCAAACACAAAAAGCGCTGAGCAAGGCAAAACGCGCTGGAATCTATTGTGCGGCACAGAGCCGCAAAACGAATGACCATTATGGCGAGATTTCACAGCACATACGAATGAAGCCGACCAAGCAAGAACAATTACAAAAGGTCAAGCACAAGAAGCGAATCGTTCAGAGCGACGCTTCTTTTTTTGTTTTTAGAGAGAACAGCAGGGTCCTTTTCGGCGTGACTTTATAAAGTAAGCCTGCAACCAGACGTTGAGCAGAGAAATGATTGTGTGGATTGAATAGCGTTTTTCTGTACCGAAAAAGGACTTGATAATAATTATCATTCTTGTTAGAATATCATAAGAAAGAAGGAACCCGGGCATGGGCTCCTTCATTATAAAGCTTAGGCTTGAAATCAAAGATTTACTTGGCTTCGAAGGTTTTGCAGTCTGTTTCTTCGGATTTGTGAGTGTCTTCAGGTCTGTTGCTTACGATATAAATGGAGCTAGCGCTACATTTATTTTCTTGGGCCCAGTACGTACATGAATTGACTTCACACAGAACGTCTTTTGCCATGTTGTACACCTCCTTATATGGATGTGATGGGCTGAGCAAATAGTATCACGGTCAGTCAAGGTAGGACTTGTCCAACTGTGTTTACCCTCTTGTTAGGAAGAGGGATTTTGCTATGCCTACTTGTACAATATCAAATGAAATTTAAAATTGCAATATTTGCTTCATTTTGCAGTTCGAAGCGGACACAAGTGTCCCTTTTAATTAAAAAACAAAAGCTGTCCTCCATGCAGAACGAAATGTTTCTCTGCTGGAGAACAGCTTTTTTTTGTTTTTCTGACATAATGACGATATGAAAAGACTTAGCGCACGTTAGGAATATTTACGATGGGATCGATGTCAGCATCATAGTCTACGCCCTCGAACTCAAAGCCGAACAGTTGGAAAAATTCGTGACGATATCCTTCAAGATCTGACAATTCGTAGATATTGTTGGTCGTCAGCGCCTCCCATATCTTCTCAACCTCTGCCTGTACGTCTTCGCGCAGTTCCCAATCATCAATACGAATACGCCCTTCTTCGTCTACAGGAATTTCTGGTGCGTACAGACGCTCAGCAAACAGGCGGTAGCTCTGTTCTACGCACCCTTCATGCAGCCCTTTTTCCTTCATTACCTTATATAAAGCAGAAATATACAGAGGAACGACAGGGATAGCGGAGCTAGATTGGGTAACGAGTCCTTTGGTGACTGCGACGAAGGCGCGTCCGCCTGTAACTTTCAGCTGATCGTTCAGCTGATGCGCTGTCTCCTCCAAATGATCCTTTGCACTTCCGATACTGCCTTCTCTGTAGATGGCTTGCGTAATATCTGAACCAATGTACGAAAAGGAGAAGGTTGTTGCAGTATCAGCCAATACACCGCCTTCACGCAAGGCGTCAATCCACAATTTCCAGTCCTCACCACCCATAACCTCTACCGTTGCTTGTACTTCTTCTTCTGTTGCGGGTTCAAGCGTCACGCTGCTGACTTCCCCGGTGTGGAAGTTAACGGTCTTGTTTGTGTAAGGCTTACCAATAGGTTTGAGCACGGAATTAAACGTTTCGCCTGTGCGAGGATTTGTACGGCGACCTGAAGCGACACTGTAAACCACCAGATCGACTTGTCCCAGTTCTTCGCGAATGGCTTCCACCGTTTTGGCTTTGACCTCATCCGAGAAGGCATCGCCTGTCACGCTTAAGGATTTAAGCCCAGCTTCCTGAGCAGCTTTTTCAAATGCAGCAGAATTGTACCAGCCTGCCGATGCTGTACGTGTGGCCGTAGCATTACTAGGGCGATATACACCAATTGTATTGGCACGCGCACCGAAGGCAGCAGTAATGCGAGAAGCCAACCCATATCCGGCAGATGCCCCGATCACAAGTACATTACGGGGTCCCTGGATAGCAGGACGGGCCTGTACATAGTCAATTTGCTCCTGAACATGTTGGGCACAGCCCACCGGATGAGCAGTGGTGCAGATAAAGCCACGTGTTCTTGGTTTAATAATCATGTTATTGTAATTCCTCTCTTCTTGTAGCGATCTTCACCCTTACTATTTTAACTTTTAACTATTTTTTTTCAAACGTGGATTTCAGTAAGTATCCTTTTTAACCAAAAGTGTATCCTTGCACGGGGTGGCAAGTGCCTAAGGGCCTGCATATGATGCTGTAACGATAAATACGAGAAGGGAGAGAGCTGCTTGAAGAATAAGAGCCGCAAAACCATAAGAAACAAAAAGCCGCTCTATAGTGTAATTGACCCGGATATGAATGAATTAAGTATGATACAGCGCGTGAAGCCACAGCCTGCGGAGAGGGAGACAGAAGCAAGACTTCATCAAGTTGCTTCTCCGCCTCCCCCAACCAAAGAGGAGCCGGAGCTACAGACTGTTGTCGAACCTGAAATCGAGGTTTCGCATGAGAAAGAGGTTGAAGGTGAGGATGCAGAGGAGACTCAAGTGTCGATGGAGGAACCCCAAGAGCTAGAACCACAACCAGAGCCGGAGCCAGAACCAGAACCTGATCCAATTGATGTGGAGGAAATTTTGAGCAATAAGAAGGCCCCACATGTAAACAATGCTTTCATCTATACAGACGATTTGAGCGATTTCGCTGTGACGGGTGAGAAGATCGCTCCCGCTTCCATAGATTTCAGCAAGCTGAAACAAGAGAGCATCCACACGGAATCTCTGGCGGATTATGCCGTTCAAACGATTAAGATAGCCGACGGTGCTGTGACTTCTTCGAAGATTGCCGCAGACTCCATTACGGTGGAACATCTGTCGGACGCATCGGTGTCAGGCAGTAAATTGCAGGATCGCTCCATCGGTGGTGAAAAGCTTCGAGATGGCAGCATCACTCCTGAGAAGCTGGCTGATAAGATTATCAGCGGTGATCATATTGCGAATGGCTCCATTGAGAGCCGTCACTTCAAGCAATGGATCGTGTCTTCAGATATGCTTCAAGATCAGTCGGTCACCTCGGATAAAATTCGCAGTGGTACGATTCAATCGAACAATTTGGCTAATGAAGCTGTCGACAGCTCCAAGCTGGGCGATCAATCTGTGACCACTTCCAAACTGCGGGATGGTGCTGTGGATGGAGCTAAAATCCAAGCTGGCAGCATTGAGAGTGCACACCTGACCGAGCATGCCGTTCATGCAAGGCATCTGGCCCCCGGTTCGATTAATCGCAAGCAGCTATCCAATGGAATTGTGGGTAAGGAACAATTGGAGGAAGGCGTTGTTAGCGGGCGCCATCTGGAGTCTGAGGCAGTGACCAGTGCGCACATTCAGGCTGGAGCGATCGAAAGAAAGCATCTGAGTCCTGGCTCCATCGGGGAAGAGCAGATTGGAACGGGCCAAGTGACAGCCCGCCACCTGGCGGATCGGAGCATTCAGTCCAATAAACTGGCAGATCAGTCTGTAGGCTCATTGCAAATTGTCGATCAATCCGTCACTTCATCCAAGATATCGGATCAGAGCATTTTACCACACAAAATTGCCGACGAGGCGGTACTTACCAGACATATTGCTACAGCAGCCATACAAGGTCCCCAAATTTCTCCGGAGGCAGTCTCTTCCGTACACCTCCAGTCGGAAATCATTCGAAAAGATCATATTGCATCGGAGGCGGTTACGGAGCAACATTTGCATTCCGGGGCTGTGACGAGCGAGAAATTAGGGAAGGGGGCAGTGTTGGAACACCATGTGGCGAATCAGGCTGTCAAGGAAAATCACATTGCCTCGAGCGCGATTAAGTCTGACAAAATTGCTGACGAAGCAGTGACAGAACCTAAAATTGCCACAGGAGCGGTAACTGGAAATAAGATTGCCCCTCAAGCCATTACACACGCACACATTGCAACGGGGGGAATTCGTGAAAACCACCTTGCCGACAACAGTGTGGGTGGAAAGGCATTGCAGGCTCAATCCGTCGATTCAACCCATCTGGCCCAGAGTTCTGTGCTGAGCAAACATCTTGGGGAAGACAGTGTTGGAACCTCGGCTTTGCAAGAACAGTCCGTTACTGCGGACATACTAGGGGAAGGCGCTGTTCAAACCGCGCATTTGGCCAGCGGAGCGGTGTACTCCCATCATTTGCAGGATCATGCCGTTACTTCACTGAAACTATCGCCGGAAAGTGTGGCCACGGATAAAATCAATGATTTGGCGATTACGGCTCCTAAGTTAGCTGAGGGTAGTGTCACTTCCTCTAAGCTGTCTGCTCGTTCCGTGCAGCCGTGGCATATTACCGATAAAGCGGTGCAGAGTAACCATCTGGCTGTTGAAGCGGTGGAGGCGAATCATCTCGCTCCGGAATCCGTCACCTCTAATCATTTGCAATCTGCATCGGTCCAAACCAAACACCTCGCCCCCGACAGTGTATCCGGTCATGCACTTCAGTCAGAAAGTGTCACCTCTGAGAAGCTAGCGGCCCGTGCTGTGCAGGCTTCCAATCTGGCAGAAAACAGCGTGGGTCCCGGACATTTGGCTGCGCAAGCCGTACACACTCAGCATTTGGCTGCAGGAGCAGTACAGGAGACGGAATTAGCCCAGAACGCTGTAAAGTCTGTACATCTTGCGCCCGAATCCATCCAATCGGAGCACTTGCAAAGCGGGGTCATTCAGGGAGAGCATATCGCATTGCAGGCTATAGCGACTCCGGCCTTACAGGATGAATCGGTCACCTCTGCCAAACTGTCGGAGGGAAGCGTAACTCCCACCAAACTGTCTGCCCATGCCGTGCAGTCCGGACATATTATGGACGAAGCTGTACAAAGCAACCATTTGGCTGTGGCGGCCGTGGATTCGGCACATCTGGCTGCAGGAGCGGTCACCTCGGTGCATCTACAGGCTTCCTCGGTGCTCACGAGACATTTGGCCCCGGATAGTGTGTCCGGTCGTGCGCTTCAAGCGGAAAGCGTCACCTCGGAAAAGCTGGCAGCGCGCTCGGTACAAGGAATGAACCTCGCGGAAGGCAGCATCGGCCCTTCACATCTTTCTGCGCAGTCGGTGCACACTCGGCATCTGGCAGCTGGAGCAGTACAGGATAGAGCACTGGCAGAGGGGGCAGTGAAGTCCGTGCACATCGCACCGGAATCCATTCAGCCACATCATCTGCAAATTGGAACCATTCAGGGAGAGCACATCGCGTCACAGTCCATATCGACCGATGCTTTGCAGGATGAGTCTGTTACGTCCGATAAACTGGCGGATGAGGGTGTGACTGCCGCCAAGCTGTCAGCCCACTCGGTCCAGCCGTGGCACATTACAGACGAAGCGGTGCAAGCCAAACATCTGGCAGAAGAAGCCGTCCAGTCCAATCATCTGGCCCGGGAATCTGTCACCTCTGCCCATTTGCAGGCTTCAGCGGTGCTTGCGAGCCATCTGGCTCCAGATAGCGTATCTAGTAGTGCGCTTCAAGCAGAAAGCATCACCTCGGAAAAGCTGGCGGCACACTCGGTGCAAGCGACGAATCTCGCGGAAGGCAGCGTCGGCCCTCCACATCTGTCCACGCAAGCGATACACACCCGGCACTTGGCAACGGGTGCAGTACAGGACAGAGCGCTAGCAGAAGGGGCAGTGAAATCCGTACACATCGCACCGGAGTCCATCCAGTCGCATCATCTGCAAACGGGAACCATTCAGGGTGTGCATATCGCCTCACACGCGATATCGACCGATGCTTTGCAGGATGAGTCCGTTACGTCCGACAAACTGGTGGATGAGGGCGTGACTGCCGCCAAGCTGTCTGCCCACTCGGTCCAGCCGTGGCACATTACAGACGAAGCGGTGCAAGCTAATCATTTGGCAGAAGAGGCTGTCCAGTCCAACCATTTGGCCCGGGAATCCGTCAGATCTGCCCATTTGCAAGCTTCAACGGTGCTTGCGAGCCATCTGGCCTCGGATAGCGTATCCAGTAGTGCGCTTCAAGCAGAAAGCGTCACCTCGGAAAAGCTGGCGGCACACTCGGTGCGAGCGTTAAATCTCGCGGAAGGCAGCGTCGGTCCTTCACATCTGTCTGCGCAGGCGATACATCCCCGGCATTTGGCACCCGGCGCAGTACACGACAGAGCGCTGGCAGAGGGGGGAGTAAAGTCCGTGCATATCGCACCGGAGTCCATTCAGCCGCACCATCTGCAAACGGGAACCATTCAGGGTGTGCATATCGCCTCACAGGCCATATCGAACGATGCTTTACAGGATGAATCCGTTACGTCCGACAAATTGGCGGATGAGGGCGTGACTGCCGCCAAGCTGTCAGCCCACTCGGTCCAGCCGTGGCACATTACAGACGAGGCGGTGCAAGCCAATCATTTGGCAGAAGAGTCCATCCAGTCCAACCATTTGGCCCCGGAATCCGTCACCTCTGATCATTTACAGGCTTCCTCGGTGTTTGCGAGACATCTGGCTGTGGACAGTGTGTCAGGTCGTGCGCTTCAAGCAGAAAGCGTCACCTCGGAAAAGCTGGCGGCACGCTCGGTGCAAGCGACGAATCTCGCGGAAGGCAGCGTCGGCCCTTCACAGTTGTCTGAGCATGCCGTACACCCCCGGCACTTGGCAACGGGCGCAGTACAGGACAGAGCGCTGGCAGAGGGGGCGGTGAAGTCCGTGCATATCGCACCGGAGTCCATTCAGCCGCACCATCTGCATCTTGGAACCATTCAGGGTGTGCATATCGCATCCCAAGCAATATCAACCGATGCTTTGCAGGATGAGTCGGTTACGTCCGACAAACTGGCGGATGATGGCGTGACTGCTGCCAAAATATCTCCTCATTCGGTCCAGCCGTGGCATATTACGGACGAAGCGGTGCAAGCCAATCATTTGGCAGAAGAGGCCGTCCAGTCGAGCCATCTGGCTCCTGAATCTGTCACCTCTGCCCATTTGGAGGCTTCGGCAGTGATGACCCGGCATATTGCACCCGGGAGTGTATCGGTTCACGCGCTTCAGGCAGGCAGCGTGAACGCTGAGAAGCTTGCGCTTCGGGCGGTGCGTGCTTCGAATCTGGCAGAAGCCAGCGTAAACTCCGTGCATTTGACGGAGCATGCCGTACACGCTCAACATTTGGCCGATGGGGCGATCCAAGGGTCCGCACTGGCAGAGGGCGTGGTGCAGTCCAGGCATATCGCGCTGGATTCAATCCAGTCGGAACATCTGCAAGCAGGGGCAATTCAGCCACAGCATGTAGGCTGGCAGGCGGTGGCTGAGGATGCTATACAGGAAGGTGCGGTGACGTCCAGCAAGCTTGCAGATGGAACGATACAGTCCCGCCATGTGGCTGAGGAAGCTATTGAAAGCCACCACATTGGAGAGGAAGTTATTGATTCGCATCACCTAAAGCCGGGCTCGGTGACACTGGCTCAGCTGTCCACAGATATTCATCTCTCCGGACTTTTGCCAGAGGAAGGTGTCAGTGGCGACAGACTTCAGGCAAACAGTATATCTCGCAGCCATCTGCAAGCTCAGGCCGTCGACAGCGAGGTACTGAGCCCGGAAGCTGTGGGACCAGAGCATCTGCAGGCTGCTGCGGTACAAAGTCATCATGTGGCAGAGCAGAGCATTGAGGGTCATCATCTGGTGGAAGGCTCTGTAGGCTCACGTGAGTTGGAGCTGAACGCAGTGAAGCCGGAGCATTTGAGCATCACTCCGGTCCGTACTTGTGCGAATCAGCCCGCATTGCAGCAGTTTGGCAGAGCGCCGTTTCTTTTGAAAGGTAGTGAAGGAGAGACGGAAGTGACCATTGTATTCGGGGAGCCTTTTGTAAACCCAGACTACACGTTGGTAGCGATGACGAACCACCCTCTCTTTCATGCGACGCTGAAATCTCAGACGCCGAATGGAGCAGTGATCGTCGTAACCAAGTGGAACGAAACCTCGCATAACTATGGTATTATTTCCTGGATCGCCATTGGCTAGTGAAGATGGTTATTGTAGAACTCATAGCGTACAGACTCATGTAATTTCTAAATACATGAGTCTGCACGCTATTTCATATACTTTTCACACATTTGCTCCACAATTATCCCGAATTCTCCTGATAAGCTAAAGATACTTTAAAGGAGAGGTGATTCAATCATGAAAAAATGGACTAAAAATGCAGCAGCCGTATTGACCGTAGTAAGTGTACTGGGAGGAGCAAGCAGTGCATTCGCCGCTACAGCAACAACGACTCCAGCGAGCACTGCACCAGCGACCAAAGCTCCTGCGTTTACGACTCCGGCTACCAAAACACCGGCGAAAGCACCTGTGACGAAAACACCTGTGGTGAAAGCACCCGTTAAAAAAGCTGCAACAGCTCATAAAACAACAACCAAAGCGAAGAAAGCCCCTGCCAAAAAATCCGTTGCGAAAAAAGTGGCAAGCCACAAAACAAAAGCAGTGAAAGTGCAGCACCGTACAGTTAAACATCATGCAAAAAAACATAATGTTGTTAAACACAAAGCAACAACTCATAAAACTCGTGCACATCATGCCGTAGCTAAAAAAGTGACCCACAAAGCTCCAGTTAAAAAAGCAGTCCCAGCAAAAACAGTGAAAAAAGCGCCAAAAACAGCTGCTAAAGTAGTAACAACCAAGAAATAAGATGGATGTGTAATTAGCTTTCAGCTCGCCTGGCATATACAGCAGCGATTCATGATAAGAAAGACGGGACCGGGAACGGTATACCCGTCTTTTGTCTATTCTGCTGGGCTTCTGTTAAGCTTAAAGAGAGGATGGAAGCATCCAGAACAACGGCAAGGGGTTAAGGCCATGACAAAAATAGTAGTAGTGGATGACGATGTGTTCATTTTGCAATTAATATCTGAATATTTGAAAAAAGAATCCTACGAGGTCACTTCCTTTTCCAGTGGTAAAACACTGGTAGAGCATATCCGTACGAACCGTCCGGATTGTCTCGTTCTTGATATTATGATGCCTGGCATTGATGGGCTTTCTCTACTGACTCAGCTTCGTGATTTTACAGAAATGCCGATCATTATGATCTCTGCCCGTGGAGAAGAAAACGACCGTATTCACGGGCTGGAGCTGGGATGCAGCGATTTTTTGACCAAGCCCTTTAATCCAAGAGAGTTGGTAGGAAGGGTTAAAGCGATGCTGAGACTGAGCAAGGCCGGAATGTCTGCATCGGACGATAGACAAGCGGCAGGAAGCGCAGATCTTTGCCATGCGGGCAATCTGTGTATTTTTGCTGACTTTCGTAAAGTCACAGTGGACGGACAAGAGCTAAATTTGACCTCACGTGAATTCGACCTGCTGCTGTTTCTTGCGAATCATCTGGAGAGACCTTTTGGCAGAGAACATCTGATTCAGCAGGTGTGGAGCTATGATTTTATAGGTGATGTGAGGGTTGTGGATGATCTGGTCAAACGGATTCGTAAAAAGTTAGCTGAATTTCACTCTACGCTCGTCATTAACACCGTATGGGGTTTCGGCTATAAAGCAACGGTTCAGGAGTTATAACCATGCGTACGATGAGAGCTAAAATACTGCTTTCCCTGTCCATCGCCATGCTTATTACCGTCTGTATTACGGTCGTTTTATTCATCAGGCTTATCGACGACATTCTGGTGAATCAGGCTAAATCCAAGCTCCATGAGCAGGCGCGCAAAGCCGTCCATATTATGAGCGACGGAGGCTTTGATCGACTGGATAATGCTGAATTGAACTATGTTATCAAGGGCGTGCTTTTATCTGCCGATTACTTTATTTTAAGCACGGATAACCGCATCATCGACTCAAGCGTCTCTGGAATGGAAGGCAAAAAGATCGAGCGTTTGCTTTTGATCCGCCAGGGATTTTTTGCATCGGTTCATCCGTCTCCCCAGGATCTGACCGCTACACATGAAGGGGTAGCTGTGCTTCAAGGTAAAAAGGTACTGTTTACGAATGAAGAATTGCCCGGACAGCCTTTTCGTATTTTTGTATACTCACCCTTATCTTCTTTGCGAGCACTGTATGTACCGTTAATGAGAACCACATTACTGTCTATCATCGCGGGTTTTTTGGTGATTCTCGTCATTGGTCTGATGGTTGTCTCGCGTCTAGTGCGTCCGCTTAAACGATTGAAGGAGGCGGTAGGCAACTATGAGCCTAATCAGCCGCAGGATAGTGATTTTCCGCAGGCGGATAAAAGTGAGATTGGCGAGCTGATCGGTACCTTTCATTCCATGTCCGCCCGTATTCAGCAGCACCATCAGGGTCAAATTGAATTTCTACAAAATGTATCTCACGAGCTAAGGACACCGTTAATGTCCATTCAAGGCTATGTATATGCCATTCAGGATCAAGTGGTATCCCAGGACGAGGGGCTGAGTATCATCAAAGTGCAGTCCCAGCGGTTAATTGACATGGTGGAAAAGCTGCTGCAGCTATCAAGGCTGGAAGCGCTGAATGAGGAATGGCCTGTCTCTCTGGTTGATCTTAAAAGCATGGCGGAGGATGCTGTTCATCTATTGATGCCGGTGGCTGCTGAACGTTCTATCTCGCTTCGAGTGGAGGGAGAGGGCCTGCATGTGGCCGTTCCGGCCGAGCAATTGTTCCGTATGATGTTGAATTTGTTGCAAAATGCAGTTCGGCACACCTCTACGGAGGTTGTCATTCATTTGGAGACAGGGACAACACCGGAGGTTGTATGGGTTATGCATGTGGATGATGATGGAGGAGGGCTGACCGAACAAGAGGCAGCCGAGGTGTTCGGAAGATTCTATGCGGGCTCAAATGGTGTCACAGGTCTTGGATTGGCTATTTGTCGTCAAATTGCTACCCGGTTGAATGGAGAACTACTCTGCACCCGTTCGCCATTGGGTGGAGCACGCTTCAGCTATATCCAGCACATGTTATAAATGAGTACAAAAATGGGTAAAAATGATCGTTTTTTCGGCCTAATATCCCATTTATCTAACATAGTATGATAGGTTTTTGGTGATATTTTAGATATAGCTTGACTGGTAGGTACTAAACTGAGTAAAATTAATCGTATATACCTTGACTCCTGGACGTCGTTTTTTTAGATAGTGGTCAATAATAGTGATGAATAATAAATGAAAGAGTGATGAGATGAACCGCCTTTTGGAAGTGAAGGACTTAACGATATCTTTCAAGACCCGTCAGGGACTAGTGCAGGCCATTCGTGGCGTAAACTTTCATGTCAATAAAGGAGAGACGCTGGCGATTGTGGGCGAATCCGGCTCAGGCAAAAGCGTAACCTCACAAGCTGTTATGAAGTTGATTCCGACCCCTCCGGGCATCTATCAAAAGGGTCAAATTATGTTTGACGGACAAGAGCTGATTAATAAAACGGAAAAGCAGATGCAAAAAATTCGTGGTAAGGAAATTGGCCTGATTTCTCAGGACCCAATGACTTCGCTTAACCCTACGATGAAAGTCGGCAAGCAGATCACGGAAGTGCTTTTCAAGCATGAAAAAATATCCAAGGATGCTGCTCGCAAGCGGGGTATTGAGTTGCTGAATCTGGTAGGTATTCCACATCCTGAACAGCGTTTTAACCAATATCCGCATGAATTTAGTGGCGGTATGCGTCAACGTGTCGTCATTGCGATGGCATTGGCTGCTAATCCGAAACTTCTGATTGCCGATGAGCCGACGACTGCGTTGGACGTAACGATTCAAGCTCAAATTTTGGAGCTGATGAAGGATCTTCAGAAAAAGATCGATACTTCCATCATCTTTATTACGCATGACCTCGGTGTTGTGGCGAAGATGGCGGACCGTGTTGCCGTTATGTACGCAGGACAAATCGTGGAAACAGGTACGGTTAATGAAATTTTCTATAACCCGAAACATCCATATACATGGGGCCTTCTCGCTTCTATGCCAAGTTTGGACAGCCATGGTCAGAAGCTGGCGGCTATTCCGGGAACACCTCCGGATCTGCTTCACCCACCTGTAGGGGATGCTTTTGCAGCCCGCAGTTCTTATGCTATGAAAATTGACTTTGAGAAAGAGCCTCCACTCTTTCAATTATCCGATACGCATTTTGTAAAATCATGGTTGCTGCATCCAGATGCGCCTGCGGTTGAGCCACCAGAAGCGGTAAAGGCTAAACTTCGCAAGCTGGATAACGCATTTGAAAAGCCGGTTTTGGTAGAACAATACGGCAGTTAATGCGCAACGTAATTTATAACTAAACCAATGAGAAATAAAAAAAGGCTGTTCTCTCCGTGTGGAATCATTCTACGGAGGAAACAGCCTTTTTGGTGTAAAATCGCAGGGTTGTATGCGCCTGTGGTTATTGGTATTAGCGGGCAGAGTTTACAGCTTACCGGAACCGGCTTGGGAAGTGACTTCTGCCTTCACACTGGCGGATGGGGAAATTTTATCGTTCAGCGATGGTTTCCAGCCTACAGAGGAGCTAAGACCCACGCTGGAGCCTGCGTTAACAGCTTGTCCATTCAGGATTGTGCCCGTATCTGACAGGGCAGTTCCTCCAAAGACAGTCACGATTTTAGCTGCAGATAAACCGGCAACGTCAATGACATTGTTTTCGGCGAAGATTTTGGAGGATTTACCTGCACCCCATATATACAGTGAAGGATATTCGGAGCGTTTTACATCACCTGTATAGTAATTGTTGTACAGATGGACTTGTCCATACCGTACACGTGGTGTGCGTTGTACCGTGTTTTCATAATAGTTGTGATGCAAGGTTACACGTAAAGCTCCTTCATCTGCTGTTTTGCTGTCACTGTTGCCAATAATCGACGATTTATCATGATCGTAAAAATGATTGTAAGAAACCGTAACCAGATCGCCTTGGTTGATCACATCGAGAAGTCCATCATGATGCTGGTATTCTTGACCGTAAAAGGTGCCATTTTGGCTATCGGGGTGAGACCCATCATTGAAGGTATTGTGGTCTACCCATACATGTGTGGCGCCGTTAACTGTAATACTGTCATATTCCGAATTCCAATTGCCTGTGCTGCCGTCTGTTGGGTCCCACTGAGGGAAATAATCGTAGGCATCCTGAAATTCAATATTACGGATAATAACGTTGTCTGTCCCTTTTTTCAGCTGGAGGTTTGCGCCGTTAATGACGGCGTCGCTACCCAGCCCGACAATGGTTGTATTGGACGGAATATCAATAATGACGCGACTGGCTTGATTTTTTTGTGAAGCTTCGCGTGCCTTTTCCAATGTGCCGGACGGAGCCTTTTTACCCCAGGTGGACGGGTCATACGCTTTGAGGTAGGCGTCAAACTCATATTTAGAGTCCTTGTAATCGTTTAATCCCAACGGTTTATTATTGTCATCGACGTTGGCGTTGATCGTGCCTTTGACATAAATAATTTTAGGCACTGTGTTGCTGCTTTTGCCTAAGGCATCGACAAGTTGCTTGCGATTCGTTACGGTGAAAATATTGGAGGTAGTCGCCGTAGCTCCACCTGTTGTGCCTGTAGAAAAGGCTGCCCATCCGTTTTTGCTGCCGAGCGTCTCCTTGCCAATATCGCTGGCTGCATGAGCAGGTGCACCTATAGGAGCCAGAGTAGTGAACAGTAGAGCCGCTGCGATTCCGAGTGAAAATCTCTTTTTCATAAAATACCTCCGTATATTGGATTAATGGAGTAGATGAACGAAGGGAGTCCCGGGTGCTCCTGTGGTTTCTACATTTTCTATCATACTTTGTGTTCCAGTATTTGTTAATATAATAAAAGTTACATACTAAAATTTTTGTCGAATTTTTTATATAATTCAATAGACCCCTTCTTTTTCCAATCAAGACGTATATGTAATAATGAAAACGTTAACAATCACACGGAATAGGAAATGTATATATGAATATATGGAATTGTTTATGTGTTTTTCTCAGAATGTTAACGATTTCATTTCGATTTATAGATTTTTGAAGAATCCTCAAGTAAAATGGCTTGTAATAAAGCTGAGGAGGAATGGGCATCATGGCAGAGCATTTAGCAGATATCTTGAAGTTGTTGAAGCAAAAAGAGTGGGTAGATTTGTCCCACGCTTTTTATCCTGAAATCCCTCATTTTCCAGTATTCGATAATGTTCAGGTGGATACCCTGTTTACCCACGATGATGGCTTTTTTGTAAAACAATACTGCTTTCCCGGTCAGTATGGGACTCATATTGACGCACCCGTTCATTTTGTGAAGGGCAAACGTTACTTGCATGAGCTTTCGTTGAAGGAACTGGTTTTGCCGCTAGTTGTCATTGACCGTTCAGCAGCCGTTGCAGCCAATTCTGACTATGAACTTACGGTTGCGGATATTTTGGACTTTGAGAAAGAGCATGGACGCATTGCTGATCAGTCCTTTGTCGCTTTTCGCAGTGACTGGAGCAAACGTTGGCCTGATTCAGATGCCTTCTCAAACAAGGATGACGCTGGAGATGCACACTGTCCGGGCTGGTCGCTGGAAGCGCTACGCTTTTTGGTAGAAGAACGGAATGTAGCTGCCATTGGACATGAAACACTAGATACTGATTCCTCTGTAGCTTATCGCAATGCTGGCAAGCTGGTAGGGGAATATTACATATTGGAGCAGGATCGGTATCAAGTTGAGGTGCTGACGAATTTGGACAAGCTACCCCCGACGGGCGCGGTCATATATAATATCGTTCCGAGCATTCAAGATTCCCCTGGATTTCCGGTGCGCTCCTTTGCTATTTTGCCTTAATCATACAGTACCCAGTCATTTGAAAACGATTATATAATCATCTTGAACTAAAAGACCGATTCAGATATCGACATCTGAATCGGTCTTTTCTAGCTTATATGGGGTAATGTACAGCATAAATGACCGTTCAGTCCATCTTGAATCAAAAATATGAAAAGTGTTAAGTGATAATAGTGACCGTAGGCGCAGAGATGGTAGGCGGAGTTGTGATAGTAGAGGTCGTGCCGCTAAAGTCGGATATTTCTATAACAACTGGGACACCTGGTGTAATATCTACGGAGGCAATGACCAAACTTGCTGTGGTTAGAGTGAATAAGGAGCTCTGCTGAATAACTCCGTTAATATAATAATTAGAAGAATCCGTAGCCGCTAATGTCGGCAAAGCAACAACTGGAGCATCTGCGTCATCAACAAAGCTTGCGGCAGGAACAGTTGTTGTTGTTGCGCCGATCATCCCGGCTGTAATGGTTGCAAAAAAACGAGTCACGGCTGGGGTTACAGTCGTGGTTACGGCACCACCAGTTGCTACGGGAGCAGTAGCTACTGCTGTATATACAGGTTTTATGATTGGCATGGTTCTTATCTCCTTTCTTTGTGGTATGAACCATTTTGCTGGCTCTTAATCAATAAATGACTTTTTAACCTATTTGGAAACGGCATATTAACCTTTCTATTAATAATAGGGTAAATGGAGAAGCCCTATTTTGCTACAAATATAAATGGAAGCGGATACTTGGGATCGGCATGCTACAAATGCCTAAAACCCTAAAGGGGGATATGCATACAATACATAAATAAGCATGTGAGAAGGAGGTGTATACGGCTGGTATGAGGAGACGCGATTCATCACTAAGAAGGCAAGGAAAGAGAACCGTACATTGCAAGATCAACAAACGTAAAAAGTGTAAAACAAGTTATTCATTCAAAGGTAGAACAAAAACGGGCTTCCATGCCAAAAAGCATCGAAAACTAATCATGCAACGACGGTGTAAAAATACTCCTGTCAAGCGGAGGAAAAGAATGGGCCAGGCAGGAAAGCGAGGTGTTCCGGGTTCGGCAGGAGCACAAGGCATCCCCGGTTTGACAGGGTTACAGGGTGGAACTGGTTTGACCGGAGTACAAGGCATTCCAGGTTTAGCAGGAGCGCAAGGCATACCGGGAACTGCGGGAGCACCGGGAGTCCAAGGAATACCAGGAATACAGGGCCCAGCAGGAACACGGGGAGCGCCAGGAGTGCCAGGTCCGGCTGGAGTACAAGGTATTTCAGGTGCAACAGGTGCACCTGGCCCTACTGGAGCACAGGGTATAGCGGGCCCTACTGGAGCCCAAGGTATAACAGGCCCAACCGGTCCGGCAGCTGACATTTCAAATATTGAAATTGTTCCTACGGCTGAGCGGTATTTTTATTTTGCGCCTGCTACAATTGAATCTTCAATCACGATTATGGCAGATCAATTTTCAGTAGATGGTGTACAGGAGGTCTTTCAGCGTTTTAATGTCGGAAGCAACAGTTACGCCAATCTATACATTAATGGCATGATACAAGAAAGCACATTGTATAGCCTAACACCTTCATCGCTGACGATTCGCCTTAACGAAGGAGAGGCAATTCTCTCCGGCACACCTATTATTGTGGAAATTGTCCAATTTAGTGTGCGATCCAGTGGATGATACGATTTGCGGTGAGGCAACCCAGAGGCAGATACAGCTGTTTCTTGGGGCAACGAGCCTTTGCGTCCGACATGCCAAAGCTGAAGACCGGCTTTGGAGCCTTGGTCATGGATAGCTTGCACGACTTTTTTGCAGCGGGGAAATGTGCTCGTCGCTCCATAGGCCAAGACTGCCTGAGTCTTTTCCCTGCTGGGTGACTGTGTGCACCTTAAGCATAATGAGTCCCACCTGTTCTAGCGCCCGTTTTATTCGATTACATATCTATTTTATATGAATAAAATGGGGTGATACACGTATGATTTAAGGTATTTATAATCATTTACTTATAAAACATATATTTTAGGTTAAAACCAATATATTTTAAATGAAGGTATGAAGGGGGAATGAGCCTGCATAAATATAATTTGCATTTTAGTTAGTTATCGCTTACTATAAGCTTATGAATAAGAAAACACATATAGACAGCAAAAAGAAAGATATTCTGCAGGCAGCGATGTGCTTATTTGCAACCAAAGGAATTGACGGGATTTCAGTCAAAGAAATTGGAGAGGCTGCCGGTGTGACGGATGCCGCGATTTATAAGCATTTTAAGAGTAAAGATGCGATGGCTTTGGAAGTATTCGGGCAATATTGCAATAGCTACACCACATTAATTGACTTCTATCGCAAGCAGAGTGGGAGCTTCGTCAGTCGTTTCCATCAACTGGTGGATGAAGTGCTGAATATGCATGATGAGGACCAGTATGGCTTGCTTCTACTATCACAGCATCATGAGCTGTATGTTGAAGCAAGCCAGAGCCAAAATGTCCGTCAGCCGCTGGAGGCGTTGACTGAATTCATCGAACAGGGGATTCAACAAGGTGAACTGCCGAAGCAGGATGTCCAGCTATCCGGTGTGCTCATCATTGGAGCTATTACACGCTTGTCCGTGTCCAGCCTCGAAGGTGAACTTCCACAGCAGTTGGTCCCATTTGCAACAGAGGTCAAACAACGTTTAACTGCTTTATTAAGTAAAGGTCAGTAGTGACCTTTTCTTTTTAAATATAAAGTTAGTGTTTTCTAACTAAAAACATAATATGAAGGTAGGAATAGTTTATATGTCTAAAAAAATATTGGTAATTCAAGGGAATCCTGTCGCTGGCAGTTATGGAGAAGCGTTGGCTCAATCCTATGTAAAAGGGGCGAAGGCTGCAGGGGCAGAGGTTCGTTTGTTGCAGCTATCCGAGCTTGATTTTAATCCAAATCTATTAGGTGGATATCGTAATAAATTGCCGCTGGAGCCTGATTTGATTCAAGCACAGGAGTCGATTAAATGGGCAGAACATCTCGTTTTTGTCTTTCCGATCTGGTGGGGCAGCTTGCCTGCATTAATGAAAGGATTCATTGACCGTACCTTTATGCCGGGATTTGCGTTTAAGTATCAAAAAGGAAAACCCCTGCCTGACAAGCTTCTAAAAGGAAGAACGGCCCGCCTCATTACAACGATGGACGGTCCACACTGGTACTACCGATTTTTTCAGGGACAGCCTGGGCATCGAATGATGAAGGATTCCACGCTGCATCTATGTGGCGTCAAACCAGTGCATTCTACTGCGATTGATCTCATGAATAAATTATCGGATCAGCAGCGCAACGATTGGCTGAGCAAGGTGGAGCAGCTGGGGCGAAACATGAGCTAGGTTTTCACCTGCCTGCCCCAAATCCATTGGCTACAGGTAAACCATGGTGGTATCTGATCATAATTGACCTGCGAAAAGGAAAAACACCGCATCGGGAGCAACTAGCTCGCATTGCGGTGTTTGGAATCGCTCATGTTTGCAATCAACGTTATATAAATATCGATGCAACGATTAAAATAAATCCGATCGCTAGACCGGCAGGGCCCCAATAATGCATAGGAATAAAAAACAGACTGTGCTGGGTTCCCATCGATAACGTTGCCCCGTTTCCATATCAACTAGCACAGGGAAAGCTTAGCTGTTATTGTACTGTGTTGATTCTTGAAAAAAATATGACCACCATTTAGCATAGGCGGTCATATGATGAATTCAAAAACGTTCCTGTTAGTGGAACATTTGAGAACAATTATTCAGGTTTATTGAGGAGCCTTTGTTCGAAGAAGATTTAATCCTAATCCGATGAAGATTATCCCGGTTATTTTGTTTAAATAGCTGCTAAGCCTTTGGTTGACTTTTATTTTATGGGTAATGTAAGAGGAAAAATAGGCAATAAACAAGCACCATATCCGGTGAACGAAAATGTAAGTCCTAAAATGATAAATGGAATGGGCCCAGAAGCCTTTGTATCAATAAATTGTGGAAGAAAGGCAATGAAAAACAAAGAAACCTTGGGATTTGTAAGACTGGTCAACATCCCTTGTAGATATGTTTTTCTGTTGCTGTGTTGTTTATTGGATTCAGATGCTCTAAAACTTGCATTTGTTTTATCTAATAGCATTCTAGCCCCTAGATAAACTAAATAAATAACTCCAATTACTTTAATCATGTTGAATACGATAATTGACTTTGTAAGTATAATTGATAAACCAAAAGCAACTAACAACGTATGGATCAAAGAACCACTAATGATACCGAAAACAGAATACACACCGGCTTTTCTGCCCTGTGCAATGCTTCTCCCGATTATATACATGGTGTCTGCACCAGGAATTAGATTTAGGAGGATTCCAGTAAGCAAAAATACTTCATAATTTACGATTCCAAACATTTTGTGAGCACCACCTCTTCATTATGAAATACATTAAAAGGTAATGATAATTTAGTAAATAGCTCATTGTCAATCTTCAATATCTATTATACGTATATGTAAGTTTACCTAAAAAAACCGCTTTTCACCTCTTCATAGGTCTGGCATAACCTGATCCTGAAGGAGGGAAAGCGGCTTTTACAATGAGTATACTACGCGGAGCAGGCGATAGGCTTATTCGGCGGTCGCTTTCGCTTGTTCCGCTACGAAAACAACAGGCTTCATAATTCGACTCAGCATATCTTGCTTCGGACGATTCCAGGTAGTCCAGTCATCCAGCAGCAGACCGCCTGTGTCGCCGCTATTCGGATTCAGGGACCAGTACGTAAAGTACAGGTTGTTGGCACCAATATAGTCTACGAGTGCATTTTGCCATTTCCCCTCAGAAGAAGACAAATCAACATTACGACCGCCGAATTCACCGACCAGTACCGGAGCTATGTTTTGCTTGCTGATGTAGCCCCAGGTTTGATCCCAGATCGCTGGCAAGTTGGACGGGAAGGCCGGATCGTTGAACCATGGCTGCGAAGACACACCAGGGCCGTAATCATGTGGAGAATATACGACACGGTTCGGTACGTCCAGAACGACAGGATAGTTGGCTACACCTGTCAGGTTGCCACCCCACCAGTATTGGCTATTGTTGCCTTGTACATTGTGGTCTACACCTTCTACGAGAATCAGCCAATTCGGATTCACGGACAGAATCGCATTCCCTGCACGTTGTGCCGCCAGACGCCAGTCTGTGGAGGCATTGCCTGTGCCCCAGCTTGCTTGACCGTGTGGCTCATTGTGTAAATCCGCACCAATGACGGTAGGGTTGCTTTTATAACGATCAGCCAACATTTTCCAGTCGCTAATCCAGCGAGACTCAGGGTACTGGGATGTGTACCACAGCTCGGATTGCCCACCTGAGCTTGGACGGTGACGGTCAAGGATAATCTGAATGCCGCGTTGTCCAGCTTTTTCGATCAGCTTGTCCATAATTTGAATCGGAGTTAATCCGACCAGATCAGGGTTTTTGTGATAATCAATACTGTCTGGACGAGAACTGGAATCGAACAACTGATTGCTGTAAGGCAGACGAATCAGATTGTAGCCTTCTTTCTTCACTTGATCTAGCATGTCGTCCATTGAACGGCTCCACAGTCCATGCAAGGTATAATTAGGAGTTTCCAAACCGAACCAGTTCAGACCGTTAAATGCCGCCTCTTTCCCGGATTCGTCTACAATCTTGTTTCCTTGGGTGTGATAATATCCTTTCACACTGGCTGCATCTGCTGAAGCGGGAGTATAGCCATACAGTGTGAAGCCCATTACGAGGGAGGCAATGACGAAAAATGTTTTTTTCATTCCTTTTTTCTTCATAATTCTGCTTCCTCCTTTATTTAAAAGAAATTGTAACCGATTACATTTTTATTTTATGCTCAAAACTTCCATCAAACAAGTTCATAAAATTCGTATCTTTCTAAGATTTCGTTCGAATTCAATAGATTCGTAACAACGGATAGTTAAGCTAAGTGTCTAGCTTTTGTGGGAGCGGTTGTTTATGGGCTGGATGGCTCGCTCTAACTCTTTATTTATTATATTTTCCTGCTGTAAAAGAAGGTATATAATAAAGTGAAATTCACTTTACATACAGGTTGCAGAATATATATTTGATAAAATAACACGCCTGACATGCAGAAAAAGAAAGGAGGGTAATTATGGTAACAACGATGAAGGAAGTTGCAGAACGTGCCGGAGTGTCGAAGAGTACAGTTTCGCAGTTTCTGCAAAAGAGATACAACTATATGAGTGAAAACACCAAGAAGAAGATCGAGCAAGCGATTGAGGATCTCAGTTATATACCCAATGAGGTAGCACGTAGTCTCAAACAGAAGAAGACCTTCATTGTGGGAGTTATTTCTTCAACCATTTTATCGAGATTTACAACAGAAGTCGTGCGTGCCATTGAAGATGAATGTCAACTGGAAAATGTCCAGGTCATTGTCTGCAATACCGATGATGATTCGCTCAAAGAAAAAAAGTATGTCCAGTCGATGATTGCTCGGCAAGTGGATGGACTTATCATTTTCCCGACGGAAGAGAACAAGAAATTATATGTTTCTCTTGTCAAGAATGGCTATCCTTTCGTGTTTGTGGACCGAAAAATCGATGAAATCAGCGTAGATACGGTGCTATTGAATAATGAAAAGGCCAGCGAGCTTGCGGTTGAAGCACTCTTTGAGCATGGTCATAACAACATTGGGATTATCACGTTCCCCTTAGGCAAAAAAGCGATCACTACACGAAGTGAGCGACTGTCAGGTTATCGAAATACGTTGGGCAAACATGACATCCCAGTGAATGAAAACTACATCAAAAGCGGCAGGTTGGATGAAATGCCCAATCTGATTGGACAACTATTCCACATGGAGAATCCGCCCACTGCAATCATTGCTACGAATGACATGATTTTGGAGCAGGTACTGATTTATGCAAAAAATAATCATCTGACCATACCTAATGACTTTTCCTTGATTGGCATAGATGATGTATCCTTTGCATCTTTTTATAATCCGCCGATCACAACCGTTTCCCAGCCGAGTTTTGAAATGGGGAAAAGAAGTGCGAGGCTACTGCTGGAGAAAATTGATCAAAAAGAACAGGATCATGAGGAGCTGTCAGAAATCATCCGAATGAATCCGGTCATTAACCACAGAGAATCTGTCCAAAAACTGAACTGAATGATTGAATAAGTCCTTTTTATCTTTTTGAAAACGTTTTTATGAATTCTATTGTAAAAAGAAAATAAAGAGCTATAATGGTCTTATGATTCGAGTCATGAATACCCTTTCATTTATGTATGTCCTGATTTTAGTGATGTTGCGATTGAAGAGAGGGGAGGAATGGAGCTTAGACGAATAATGTATGGAGTTAGTTGTGATTTAATTCACAAAAATGATTCTGCTTCTTTTTACATTCCCGGAAGGGAAATTTTTTTCGTGTATTACTAAATCGATTTAGTAAGAATGGAAAAAAATAAAAGAAAGTCGGAGATCACTATGGAAATGTTTATGAGCATTATCAGGGAGCCATCCATCATTATCGCGATTGTGACATTACTCGGCCTTATATTCCAGAGAAAGAAAGTATCAGAAATTATTACGGGAACTACCCTTTCTTTTATGGGCTTCACCATGATCAAGGTGGGCGGCGGCATTTTAGGAGGCGTCCTCACTAATTTTAGCCAAATTTTTTCTTATGCGTTCAACCTTAAAGGTGTCGTACCTAGCAATGAAGCCATTATGGCACTGACCATTGATCAGATCGGGGCGGATGCTGCGCTTATTCTGCTCTTTTCCATGATCCTTAACATCGTGCTTGCACGCCTGACCAAGTTCAAGTACATTTATTTGTCTCTTCACTTGATTTTGTTTATGAGCTTTGCCGCTACAGCCGTTATGAAAGGTCTGGGTCTCAGTTCGCTAACTACGATCATCGTCGGTTCTTTGGTAATCGGGAGCTATATGGCGGTGTTTCCTTACCTACTCCGAAATGCCAGCAAAAACATTATTAAATCGGATGAATATACGATTGCTCATGCTTCCATGACCTCATACATTCTAGGTACCTATTTAGGGAAAGTTTTTGGCAACCGTGAAAATGACACTGAAAATGTGAACATTAATGACCGCATCAGTTTTTTGCGCGACCCCAATGTTGCAACGACCTTGACGATGCTTGTGCTTTTACTGGTATCTGGACTGGTTGCTGGTTCTGATTATGTCAGCAAATTATCGGATGGCAAAGAATATATCGTCTTTATCCTCGAACAGTCAGCTATTTTTGCTGCCGGCTTGTATATCGCAAAAGCAGGTGTTAAGCTGTTCACAACTGAAATTGTACCCGCTTTCAAAGGCTTCTCCCAAGTGTTCGCACCTGGAGCAATCCCTGGTGTGGATGTTCTGGTACTGTTCGATAAATCACCCAATTCCGCGTTGGTAGGCTTCTTGGTCAGCTTCTTCACAGGCGTTGCCTGCGTCTTTCTTTTCCCGTTTGTTGGATTGCCTGTCATTGTGCCGGGGATCATGGCCTGTTTCCTCGCTGGCGGAGCAGCCGCGATATTTGGCAATTCCAGCGGTGGTTTCAGAGGAGCTGTTATTTCCAGTTGTCTTAATGGATTCTTGCTCTGTCTGCTGCCGGCCCTCACCTTGCCGCTCTTTTCTTTTTTGGGTGCCGAAGGGGTAACGTTCGCCGATCCCGACTTTACTACCCTTTCCGGAGTACTTTGGCTTATTTTCCGCTGGTTTTAAACTAAATCGATTTATGAGTTTTTTCAAAATAACTTATCTAAATTATTTGTGCTTAAAAAGAGGAGGAATTATCCATGTTTTTTAACGACCAAGATATTCAAATTGACATCGTTGACAGTAATACCACCCGGAAAGTGCTGGCCCATAGCGACCAGCTTATGTATGTCAAAGTGATGTTTGCTAAAGCGCAAACAGGGGAGATCCTGTTGCATAAGCATGTCCATGAACAAGTCACTTATATAATAAAGGGAAGTTTTGAGTTCATAATTGATAATGGCGAAACCAAGGAAGTCCAGACCGTCAAAGAAGGAGACAGCATTCATTTTCCATCCGATACTCTTCATGGCTGTATCCCACTGGAGGATGGCGGTATTCTGCTAGATGCATTTACACCAGCACGTGCAGATTTTCTGTAAATCCCCTTACAAAATACGGTTTATCTACCCCGAGATCTGGAGGGATTTACGAAGCCTTTCCGCGGCAGCCAACTGAGGCGGATGATGCCTTCTGGCATGTCCAATACATTTCATTTTTATCTTTTTTAGAAGAAGACCTGCAAGTATGTTATATTTAACAAACGGCAATCGTGATGAACAGTAATATAGTGATTTTTAGAAAAGGATGAGATGATTTTGGAAAACAACGAAACTCAGCAAGAATTTGCAGAAGTATATGAGCAGCTTAAAGTAGCTGCAAACCGAACCTCCGATTGGAAAACACGCCTAGCCGCGGTAAATGATCTGGGTGCATGGAAGAACCAGCAGACGATTGACTTGCTGACACACCGTTTGAATAATGATACAGTATATGCCGTTCAGGAAGCCGCTTACCGCAGACTTCAGGAATGGGGCGAGAATGTACAGCCGCCTGTGCGCAAAGAGGGTGAACTTGTTAAGGGTCTAACGAAGATTCTGGTGCGGATTAAAAAAAGCCTGCCAGCCGACCATACCTATAACGATTTTCGCGAGAAGCTGCACAAGATGAGAGTCGATATTTATGACATCTACGAAGGCGACAAGGGTGCTGAATTTGATCAGTGGCTGGAGCAAAAATGGGCTTCGTTATCTACAAGATAATGTCTGAACCCTGTAATTGAATGTGTATTTAAGGATCAATACTGGTGATGCAGACAGAGCCTTAACAAGGATAAGGGATTATCTTTGTTAAGGTTTTTTTAGCTTGTTCTTCTTAAGAATCACGCCCTTTATCTTTATCCACTGTATATATACTTCGGCAATATGGTACGATGGGATCGGATTATTTTAGTGTGTACATGGGAGGGACTAACATGAGCAAGGCGAAGTTGTGTTTTATCGGGGCTGGCTTTCACGCTTCAACAAATATATATCCTGCTGTCATTAGGGCAGGGGCTGAAATTCAGGCGATTTCGACTAGAGATCTAAGCAGATCGAAGACAGCACTTCAGCGGTTTGGAAGCAGCGGCACACCTTATGACAATTACAAGGCTATGCTGGAGCAGGAAGACTGTGATGGAGTTGTCGTGATTGCACAAGCGGCAGATCATCCTTCGCTCGTACTGGACTGCATTAAGGCTGGAAAACATGTCTTTGTAGACAAGCCACTGGGTTGGAATGCGGAGGAAGCGGCCCAAATTGCAGATGCGGCAGAAGCAGCAGGCGTTGTCCTGATGGTCGGCTTCATGAAGCGCTACGCACCTGTATACATAAAATTAAAAGAATTGATTGAGGGTGGCTCGCTTGGAGCCGCACGCTCATTTCAGGCAAAATTTCTCGTGGACAGTACCCTGTTTTGTAAAACCGGCGAAGATTTCATGAAGCTGGCGGCGGTCCACATGGTCGATCTGGTACGTTATTTGTTCGGGGAAGTGGTACAGGTTACCGGATTTGCGAACGATAACGGTGAGTGTATTTCCCATACGATTGCCCTGAAATTTGAAAATGGTGTAGTGGGCAGCCTATACTTCGCAGGTATGACAGCATGGACACGCGAGAGTGAAGGGATCACGGTAACCTTTGATCACGGTTTTGCGAACGCGGATGAGGTAAACACACTGATCATTCACAAGTCGGAGAGTCATACAGAGCTTCCTTGGAAATCCCTTGCGGAAAATGATACGGTTCTGACACCGTCAGCCTCCGCGATGTCGGGCGGATACCGTGATTTGTACTTGCGCGGTTTTGTTGGTGAAATCGCACATTTCATGAACTGCTGCCAAGAAGGACGGACGCCTGATTCAAGTGGACGGGACAACGTGAAAACGATGGAGCTGTGCGACCGCATTTTGGCTGCGCTCCAATAGGATATCTATTTTATATCCAAGCTTTGGAGCCTGGACGGTACCTTAGTTTGGGTGATTTGAAAGAAGCTTCGGTTAAACTGGTCAGTAGATGGCTCCTGCATTTGTCGGGAGTCATTTCTTTCGTTTACCCTACGATCTTTCTATTTCATAGCATTCCTGCCCATTTTGATTAATCTCTGCTGAAAATACGCCAACAAAGACGAATGATGCGATAGAATAGGAAAAGGAAAGCGTTATCAGCACCCATTTTTTCTGCGATGGTTCAGGGGGAGAAGGCATATGCGTTCAAGGTCAAGGTTTCAGACATTAAACACATTACGTAATCAGATTTTTATCGGATTTATACTAGTGATGCTCATTATGATGAGTGTGGCGGGTGCGTTCATTTATCTCAATGTATCTCACCTGTTAAAAGACAGTGCCGAGCGACATATTGGTCAGACCGCGGTACAAGCAAGCGGTAGGCTGGATGCATTAATCGGCCAGATGGACAACTTGACGGAGCAGGTCGCGAATCACCCGTCTGTTCAGCATATTTTGCTGGAGGAGCGTAACGGGGGCAAGGTAAATTTCGGACAGCGCCAATCCCTGCTGCAAGTGATGCATAGCTATCAGGCATATATGCCGAGTGTCGGCTCGCTGGAGCTGTATACCGCCGAAGGAAAGATGTTGTTTCCGATTAGAGAGGGCAGTCTGGAGGAACGTATCGGACAGGCAGACATCCGTGAAGCGAATCAGATGAAAGGAAGACTGGTCTGGATCGGTATTGATCCCGAAGACCCTCGGTCACTGCTGGCAATTCGGCAGGTAAGTCTGGTGGATCGCTGGTTCTCACGTGGAGGGTACTTGATTACCCGTATGGAGCGAAGTTATTTTGGACTGAATGGTGCGTCAGCGGTCAATGAAGAAGCGGATGAAACCATGCTGCTTGTAGATCGTCAAGGCCAGCTTCTGTCGGGTGAACCAATGAACCAGACGGATTTGTCAGGTGTACTGCATAGCAAGACACAGACGGTTCATATTGGGGAGCGGGAATATGTGAAGGCGGTTCAGCAGTCGGAGCGGACGGGCTGGTCGCTGCTGATTCTGATTCCGGTTAGCGTCGTCACAGACGGAATTACGGTTTTACGGACTACACTTATCATTTCCGCATCTCTTGGTGCCGTGCTATTCCTGTTTATGTCCTTTATGTTGTCTACGTTGATTACAAGACCGATAGGTCACTTGATTCAGGCGATGCGTCGTTCACGGGAAGGGGCGTTGGCTCTGAATCCAGAACCGGCAGCAGCGGTCGAGCTGCGAGAATTGAACGCAGAGTACAATACGATGATTGTCGATATCAATGAATTGATCCATGTCATTTACGAGAAGGAGGTTTTACAAAGCCAGACCGAGCTTAAAGCTCTGCAGGCGCAGATCAATCCGCATTTCCTTTTTAATACGCTGGATGCTTTCAACTGGTCGCTACAGGAGAAGGGAGAGGAGGAGCTTGCCGGGCTGATGGTGTCTATGTCGCGGCTATTTCGTTATGTGATCGAACCGGCTCACCATGACTCTTGGGTGACCCTCGGGGAAGAAATGGCGCAAATCCGTCGTTATCTGGAACTGATGGAGATGCGTCTGGGTGAACGTCTGAGCTGGCAAATTCATATGCCTTCAGAGGCAGCCAGAATTCCGCTTCCTAAGCTGCTGATCCAGCCTATTCTAGAGAATGCCATTTTGCATGGTGTCGAAAATCGCATCGGCAACGGCCGCGTTGAAATCAGTGTCACTCCTTCGACCAGATCGGGTTGGACCAAGATCGCGGTCATAGATAACGGACCTGGAATGACAATGGAAGAACTTGCAGCTGTGCGTACAGCGTTGATGGGGGGAGCAGCCTGCGAAAGCAAGGGAACCGGTATGGGACTAGTGAATGTGCAGCGCAGGCTCGCGCTCTATTATGACAGCACATCTTATCCAACGGACGGTATGCTGATACATAGTGCTGAGCAGGAAGGAACTGTGGTCGCTTTTGAAATTCCTGATGAATATGGAGGGCGGTAGGAATGAGTGTTTCATCCAAAACCATTGTCATTGTAGACGATGAACAGCGAACACGTCAGGGGATACACCAGACACTGGAGCAATGGGCCGCCGGGAAATACCGGATTGTGACATTCGATAATGGTTTGGAAGCATTAAATATACTGCGTGCGGAGACGGTTCATCTGTTGATTACGGATGTCCGGTTGCCGGAATTCAGTGGTCTGGATTTAATCCGCTCTCTGGAACGGGATTCACGACGACCAGCGATCATTGTCATCTCGGGTTATGCGGAGTTTGATTATGTCCAGCAGGCTCTTCGTCTGGGAGCCGTCAATTATTTGCTCAAACCGATTGATAAGCAGGAGCTGCTGAATGCGGTCAATGAAGCGCTTCGGCTGGAAGAGGAGCGGCAGCGGTACGAGAAGCTGGACAAGCTGGCTGACCCTGTTCTGCTAGAGCTTGATCTCCAGGCGGCTACTCTTAGTGATCCGGTACGACGTGCCTTCACCTATATGGCGGAGCATCTTCACGAATCCATTACGATGGCGCAGACTGCCGCGCATTCACACCTGAATGCGAGCTATTTTAGTGTTTTATTCAAGGAGCAAAGTGGTTTGTCCTTCAGCGAATATCTGCATCGACTGCGGATTCAACGAGCCAAGGAGCTACTGCTGCATACCCAGTTGACGATTGCCCAAATCGGCGAGCGATCAGGCTACCGGACAGATAAATATTTTATTAAAGTATTCAAAGCGACCGAGGGGATAAGTCCTAGCCGCTACAGGCAGCAGATGCGTACAGGACCAGAGAATATTGACTGACAGTAGGCAGATCAAACCCAATAAAAGTGGAATTATACCCAATGAGTGTACCCTGTTGGAAGCAGGAATGAAGTGCTAAACTTACAAATGATAACGGTTACAAAAATATAAATACAATAAACGGAGGTCTAACGATGTCCAACGAGTATGGTTTGCGTAAGCGCTCACATCAAAAATGGTTTGCTGGGTTGACCCTGCTGCTGTCATTTATGCTGGTGCTATCCGGTTGCGGTGCTGGTAAGGATGGTCAAGGCGGTTCCAGTGGAGAAGGGGGAAAGGTTACACTTAAAATGATGCACCTGTGGCCAGAGGGAAGTTCGGCACAGCAGAGCAAGCTTGTGACTCAGATTATAGATCAATACCAAAAGGATCATCCGAATGTCGTCATTCAGCAGGAAGTGCTGGAGAATGAACAATATAAAAACAAACTCAAAGTCCTGTCAGCTTCCAATGAATTGCCGGATATCGGCATCACCTGGGCAGCGGGTTTTATGGAGCCTTACGTTAAAGGTGGATTATTTACGCCGATGGATGACCTGTTGAATGGTTCCAAGCTGAAGGACAAATTCGTACCGGGAACGACCGAAGCTTATGCGCTGAATGGCAAAACGTATGCGCTTCCGATTGAATTGAACATTACACCTATTTATTATAACAAAGCCATATTCCAAAAATACAACTTGAAGGTACCTGCGACATTTGACGAATTTAAGCAAGTTGTGAAAACACTTACGGATCACGGAGTTGCACCGATTGCATTGGGCAATAAAGACCGCTGGACCGGCTCGCTCTGGTATATGTATCTGGCGGACCGTATAGCAGGTAACGAAACGCTGAAAAAAGCGATTGACGGCTCAGGATCGTTCGATGACCCTGGTTTAATTCAGGCGGCCTCCGAAGTCCAGACGCTTGTGGATATGAATGCCTTTAACAAAGGATTTAACGGCTTGTCCAATGATGAGGGAAAATCCGAGTTTATGAACGACAAAGCGGCTATGTATTTAATGGCTACTTGGGAATTGCCGAATTTTACGACCAATCCTGCAATCCCGCAAGCATTTAAAGATCAAATTGGCTTCTTTAAATTCCCGATGGTTGAAGGCGGCAAGGGCAACGAGAACAGTTGGGTAGGAGGTCCGGGAGTAGGTTTGTTCGTTTCGGAAAATTCCAAGGTAAAAGAAGAGGCCAAAGCGTTCGTTGAATACTTCGTAGTCAAGTGGGGAGAGCAATCGGTCACACAGGCGGGCGTAATTCCGGCGACGAAAGTGGACACCTCCAAAGAAAAATTGCCCAAGCTGTATGTCGATTTGCTGAACGGACTGAATCAAGCCAGCAGCATTACCTTGTTCGCCGATGTACAGATGAAGCCGAATGCAGCACAGGTACATTTGAATATGATTCAGGCATTGTTTGGTAAAGCGGTGACACCGCAACAATTTGCCGAGCGGCATAAGGCTGCCATCGAGAAAGAAAATTGAAATTGACCACCTAAGGAGGTCCGACCGTGGAAAAGGTCATGTCCAATAAGCTTGTCATTGCTCTATATGTATTGCCTTCTCTGCTGCTGTTATTCGCCGTAATATATGTGCCCATCGTACTGACCGGCTATTACGGCCTGAATCAGTGGAATGGAATCGGCTCTATGACCTTTGTGGGGCTGGACAATTATCAACATTTGCTCACAGACAGTGCATTCTGGCAAAGTGCCTGGCATTCGCTGCTGTTGGCCTTGTTTTCAGGCATCAGTCTGATCGGTTATCTGGTCATTGCGATGATTTTATCAGGAAAAATCAAGGGAGCGAATCTGCTGCGGAAAATTTATCTGATTCCCATGCTGTTGTCATCTGTAGCGATCGCACAGCTGTGGCTCAAAATGTATCATCCAACGAACGGAGTGTTCAATTCCATACTGGCGTCGGTCGGAGTCCACAATCCGCCTGAATGGTTAGCTAATCCGTCCTTGGTGCTGTTTGCTTTGTTCATTCCGATTATTTGGCAATATGCAGGCTTTTATATCCTGATCTATTATGCCGGGCTGAAAAACATTCCCGAAACGTTGATGGAGGCTGCCCGAATCGACGGGGCCAGTGCCTGGCAGATTGCGACTCGTATCAAATTGCCCCTGCTGCGCGAGGTGATTAACGTTACGATCATATTGTCTATTGTCGGCTCGCTCAAATATTTTGATCTCATCTACGTCATGACGGACGGTGGACCGAATGGAGCCAGTGAAGTGATGGCCTCTTACATGTACCACCAGGCATTCCGCAGCTTTGATTTTGGATACGGCAGTGCTACAGCCTTTGCCCTGCTGCTCATCTGTCTAATCGCTACGTGGCTGATCCGCAAGGTTACGGCTACGAGTGACACCATCCAGTATTCATAATGCAGCTTGCTAATAGATGAGGGTAACAAAGGACAGGAAGAGGGAGGAACGGATATGAAAACCCAGGCAGCCGCCAACTATCCGCTAGGAGCCGCTACCCGCGGCAAAATGTTAACTCGGGTCGGTTATGCCGCTTTGTATATCATTTTAATCATCTTGGCGGTGACGCAGCTTTTACCGCTGGTGTGGCTGATGCTGTTCTCGCTTAAAAATAATCAGGAAGTGTTTAACCTTCCGCCGTTTGCACTCCCGTCCCAGCCGCATTGGGAGAACTATATGAATGTGTGGACCAGCGGCAATATCGGGCGGTATTTTTTCAATAGTGTGTGGATTACGGTCATATCCGTGGCGCTGACGGTGCTGCTAGCCAGCTTTGTAACGTTTGCCATTACGCGTATGCGGTGGAAAGGAAGTCAGCTGGTTCTCGGACTCTTTATGGTCGGACTGATGATTCCAGTCCATTCCACCTTGATTCCGTTGTTCAGTATGTTTCTCAAACTGCATTTAACAGATACTTCACTCTCCATCATCCTGTCGTATGTTGCTTTTAATCTGCCGACAACGATGATGATCTTGCTGGGTTTCTATTACGCCTTGCCCCGTGAAGTGGAAGAAGCGGCCGTTATGGACGGCTGCTCCGTCAACCGGATGTTCTTCCGAATCGTGCTGCCCATGACAACCCCTGTCATGGCAACGACATCTATTATTAACATGATCTATAACTGGAATGAGTTTATTTTCGTTAATACGTTCATCAGCTCGGACGAAAACAAAACACTGACCGTTGGTGTCCAGAACTTTATCGGACAATATACGACCGACTGGGGAGCTATCGGAGCTACGTTGATGATCAGCATTTTGCCCATTTTGCTAGTGTTCCTCATCATGAGTGACCGGATTGTGGAAGGGATCGCAGCCGGGTCGGTTAAGGGGTAAACATTCAAGGCATAGCTGATAAACGGTATGGGCAAAGAGCTATCGGGATACAAATTTCCCTGCCAAAGTTAAAGAGCATCCCCTAGTGTAGATGTTGGAACAAGCCTCTTGGTTTGTCCATAAATGCTAGGGGGGCATTTTTATGTGAGTCTAGGTTTGAGGTGAAGGGAATACTTAATGAAGTAACTCTATAATTTAAAGTTTTTTCAGAAATTAAATGGAAAGCAAACGAACGTGTTGATATTTATTTACTGACCAATTGTGTGAATAGATCAGAGGTTATGATGTGGTTGGTAACCCTGATAGTGAGGAATGGCAAGTTGTGTTATTCATATAGGAATTGGGATTCATTCTGCTAATTGACTGCTTATTTTTGGCATAAAAAAAGCACATTCCTACTCGTATCTCAAGTGGGACTGTGCCTTTAAAAGGCTATCATATTTGTGTTAAGTTATTGGTTTGTATATCTGTTAATATTATAAACAAAATTTGTCCGAAGTTATTAACAAGCTATTGACATGGCTATTTGAATCTTTCTAAACCATGATATGGATTCGAAATATTTTCACCAACTTCATCAATTGCTTCTATTATTTCTTCCAATATTAATTCATTTATATCCTTATCTTGCTTTATTGAATCTTTAATTTTTTGAAAGCAATTCTTTAGTCCGAGGTTTACAACAATTGAAAGAATGATATCTACATCATCATAAGAATCAGTATTCCATAACCTGTAAAGAACCTTATCTATACTATTTCTTACTTCACTTTCCAATAACTCGTAGGTCATAACTTGTCTATCTGTTAATTGGCTAAGAATTAATAAAAAATCCTTTTTCTCAATTTGACCAGTATTAAATTCATTCAATACGTTTTGAAACATCAATGCTAATGTTTCTGTTGGTAATACATCGGGTAATTTCTCAATTTCTTTAAGATTCATTTTTTTTATTTCCCCTCTATTGGAATGTGAACTTCATTTAAGGATTGATTTTTAGTCCATGTTCCATCGGTTTTTAATTGTTTATTACCTATTTTTATTTGTGCAGTCCAACGTGTTCCTGATACTGACCCAGAGTACTTACTTGCAGCTATAGGATCTGGCGAATGCCATCGAATAATTGCCTTCTGTCCATCAGCCAGTAAAAATTCGTACTTTGCTCCATCTTTAATTGTACTTGTTGGAAAAAATGTATTTGACGTATCTGGGGGGATCATAGATTCTAAATTGGATAAGCTAATTTCCCCATTTTTCAATAGATCTTGTGCTCCTTGTCTGGCCTGGTCTCTTGTTAAAGACTCTATAGAGGAATTTACAGGTATAGTATTCTTCGATTTAACAATTTCTTTTTCCTTTTTTAAATATTCTTTTATATTTGAGGATTTTCTTGTATTTGTACTCTTAGTTACATTATATATGACCTTCTTTTGAATTTTACTATTTTCTTCTCTAGTTGCCTTGGAGGCAGTCTCTCGTAGCGTTTTCCTTGCCTGTTGATCCTGTTGTTTATATTGGTTTTTCGTTGTTAACCTTTCATTTGGCTGTGGTTTGTAGCCTTTGGTTTCAAGAGTTTGGTTATTTTTTGGGTTAGCTATGTTTTCTCTAGCTTCTATTTGTTGTCTCGCTAATAATTCCTGGACTCTTACTTTTGCACTTACTCCAGAAGAAATATTAAAGAACCCTTTTCCTCTACCCAGTTTTGAAAGTATCCCCTTTAATTCTTTAGTATGGTCTATCCCCCCTCGACCACCAAACATAAGAGGGTTTTCTGTGATAATAGCATAGAACATCCATTTCTTCTCTTCGTCGGATACTCCTTGCTTCCTAGTTAGCATGAAGAAATCGCCGGGATAATTATGTTTCCATTCACTATAGTATTGGCGATCCGGTTTACCGTCACGAGTACGGACAAGACCATCTTCTCCTCGAAAACTCCCCGGTTTAAGTTTGGGTGTAAAGTCTTCGGTATATGCTGCCCTAAGATAATCCTGCCAGATTCTTTCGTAGTCTTCTTCCGTCAGCTCCGGTGGCGCAGCTTCTTTTTTTGCTTTAAGGGCAGCTTTAGCTCTAGCTTCTTTTTCTGCTTTAAGAGCAGCTTCAGTTCTAGCTTTTTCTTGTTCTTTATATTCCCTCAGCATTCTATCTTTAACACTTTTAGGTACCTGTTGATAGGCATGAACCATAGTTTTTGATGCTGCCAGCAAGTTTTGAACCAGCTCTAATGGGCCACCGGAATGCGCTATATGACGTGCGCTTGTATACACTTTTCCCAGAATCCATTTGCTATAGTAGGCATGTCTCGCTTGCTCATGCTCATATTGAGTGATCAACCCTTGCATTGCTAAACCAGCCAAGTGTTTCAACGGATGAATGCCGTTCCCCTTACCGCCTCCAATCGTAGGAGTTCCTTTGCTCCGAACGGGGATAACTGCGGTTGCTTTTAGAATGACGCCCGCCGCAGGTCCACTTAACGCTCCCGCAACAACACCAGCCACTTTTCCCATCACTGGAATGGAGCCTAATAGCTTGGATACCGTGCCCAACAAAGAATTGGCCTGTTGAAGTGCAGCCGGACTTGTCACTTTGGCGGTAGGAGTGCTGCTTGATGTCTTAGCTGCTGATGGAGCTTGCGCCGCCTCGTATGCTTTGATGCTCATCAATGGCGGCTCAGGTACAGGAGGGAGGTCGGCTACGAAAACAGGAGCTTTCACCGTACCTTCCTGATAAATCACCGGAGCTTTGGTATCCGTCTCACCATCCAGTACCATGCTGCTGGACCCGCCTTTTAGATACAGCGCCGTTCCAGCTTCGAGCGAAAGTTCCTGCCCAGCATCGAGCTTCACGTGACCACCCTGAATCTGCACATTCCCCGGACTGTCGATCGTAATGCCGTTACTTTCATGCAGTGTAATGGAAAATTCACCGGAGGTGGATAGAGTCAGCTCATGCTCAGACATTTCTACGCCGCTACCTTGCACATGTTGCCATACCTTCATATTCGGCTGACCATTGGTGTGGCGTTGTTGTCGCAGTGAATCCGTTACATAGGCATCTTGTTCGCGGTGTGTAGGCAGATACAATTCCACCTGTTCCCTGATCTCAGGCATATCGTACCAGCCGCTATGTTCTTCAGCGACATAACGGGTGGCTACGGGAAACCAGCACGCTTTAGCAGGTTCTTGCTTCGGATCAATATCCAGTTGAAGCTGTACGAAATCCTGTTGTACCTTCAGCACCGCTCCTGTCAGCGAAATCCCGGTGGCCTGATCGTTTTCATACCGCGCATACCGGATATCCTGTTCGGCTTGAAGATCATAACGGGTGCGCAGTAATCCATCCGTTAGTGTAGTCACGGCCCGAACCACGACCAGTTCTTTACCTTGTCCGATGGGTAACGTGATAAGGTCGCCCAGCGCATAGTATTGCAGACTTTCGATCATGACATACGAGCCAGCACGTTCTCTTGGCTTTTCCGTATCCAGCTCATGAAACGTTTTTCGTACTCGATAAAATACATCCCGCTCCACCTTATGCTGCTTGCCTTCGGGCATCCCGAAGAAAACCTTGGGTGAGGCTGCGGTTACCTCTGGCACGAGTACGGAGCCAAAGCGAGAAGCGAGGCGTTTTAAAAACGCCCAATCGGTCTCCTCATATTGTAAAACAAATGTCTCCAGTTTGGCATGGTTGCTTACCGTATCAATGGCATCTCCGTATTGATATTTTCGAACCAGCGCAGTGACCAGATCATCATAGGTGCGGTGAATATCTTGATAGGAGCGTCTTTTACGTTTGATATCCATTTGATAGGAATGGGAAGCGGCCTCCAGTTCAAACCTATATACGCCTCGCACACAGTGTACGGACATACGTGTAACAATCCCATGGAACAATCTTCTCAGCGATTGTCCCTGATCATTCAACTGACGAATCACAATCGGCTCTTGCTCCATATTTTGACCGATACAAGCTGCTCCCTGTTCTTCGGAGAGCAACCCGCTGATATGTAAAAAGGCATGATCGTTAATGGCACGTGTTATTTGAATTTGTTCGATGTGTAGTGGCTGAAAGGGACCATAAAAGCGTAGACTTTCATATCCGATCCCATCTGATAATACGCTCAAGTGAGTTCATAACTCCTTTCTAGATGCGATGGGTATTTCCAAGTAAAGCACGTCGTCTTGAATTCGCTTCTGAATTATAGAAGCCGCAGATGAGTACAAACTGTTAGTCAAGATAGATATGTAATGTATTACGGGGGTTGTTTGGTATTAAGAAACGAGAGGTGATACTTAATAAACAACCCAGCATATGTATTTATCGGTTAAAAGAGAGATTTAGTTTACAGAATGAACCATTGGAAGAGGTATTTACAATGTGTATTTCTGGAAGCAGGAGATACCGGGGGAGAGTTTTGAGTAGAAAAAAGCATATAATAGATGGTAAGAGGGAGTATAAGAAGATATTTATAAAAGTTGAGCTTTAATGAAAGATGAGGGTTCTTATTATGCCAAAAAACGATAATATGCTGGCCATTCTATGGATGTTGAATTCGGGCGTAAAAATGACTGCAAAGCAAATATCCGAAAAGTTAGAAATAAATATAAGGACAGTTTATCGGTATATTGATGCACTATGTGCCAGTGGAGTGCCGATAATATCCGACCCAGGTCATAATGGCGGGTATAGCTTGCTGAATAATTTTATCAGAGCGCCTCTACTATTTGATATGAAGGAAAAAAAGGCACTCCTTCATGCTGCTATTTTTGCAAAAGAGGCTGGATACCCTTTGAGTGAGGCATTAGGCAATGCGACATCAAAATTAAAAATGTATTCGAATCAAGAGCAGGAAAGTATACTTAGCCGTCATTTAGCCGGATTTGAAGTGATTAACCGCATGGTAGACCCTTCTCTTCAGCCGATATTGGCGGAATTGGAGCAAGCTGTAGCCAACGAATTTTCTGTAGAAATGGATTATCGCACAAGCCATGAAGAACAACCCAAGAATAGGGTGATAGACCCCTATGGAATGGTTTACTGGAACAACAAATGGTACACTGTTGCATTTTGCCACCTAAGAAATGAGATCCGTAGCTTTCGGGCAGATCGGATTCTACAAATCAAGCGTACTCCCACCATATTTAAGCGTCCTGAGGCTTTTTCGGCTCGTGAATTTTTTATGCAAAATCTGTTACCTGATTTAGTAGGCAAGGACGGTTTAATTTCTTTAATGATCGAAGGCAGGCCAGAGGCATTGGATGACTTATGTCTGCATTGGTTTTTGGGGCATCATCTGAAAGAGCGGGCATCCAATCAAGCCATCTTTTTGCTTGAGGAAAAATCACTTCATACATATGTCCCTTATTTACTCCTACCCTACGGGAAGTCCATTCAAGTCATCGAACCACAGAGTTTGAAGAAAAAGCTTGTCGCTGTTGCGTCGGAGTTAATGGAATATTATCAACGTTAATAGCTTCACTGACAGCAGATGTCAGTGAAGCTTTTTTATAATGAGGATAATCATAGATTACCGAGAGTTGGTATCACTCGATGAATTATAAAATAAGGAGAATTTGCAAATGAATAATACAGTATATCTTTATGTGTTTGACACCATGGCAGATTGGGAGATAGGTTATTTAACTGCCGAACTGAACTCGGGGAGATATTATAAAAAGGGGCTGGTCCCATCCAAAATAGTTACCGTGGGAATGGAAAAGACCCCTGTAACTACAATGGGCGGATTGAAAATCCTGCCTAACATCAAACTGGATGAGTGCAGCATTGAAAGCACAGATACATTGATTTTACCCGGTGGAGATACATGGACAGAAACCATTCACCAACCCATCTTAAAATTCGCTGAGAGGTGTTTAGAGGAAGGGATATGGGTTGCAGCGATTTGTGGTGCTACCATCGGACTTGCCCAGGCAGGATTGCTGAATTCACGTTGGCATACAAGCAATGATCTGGAATACCTCCAAATGACCTGTCCCACCTACACGGGCGAAAAGTATTACAAAACGGAGTCTGCTGTAACGGATGGAAAACTGATCACAGCATCTGGAACAGCTCCGTTGGAATTTTCCGTACACGTCTTGAAAGCTCTGGGTGTGTTTTCTTCTAAAACATTAGAAGCCTGGTATAGTCTAAATAAGACTCGTGCATCCAGATATTACTATGAGTTGATGGATTCAATCCAATGAAGGTATAAGCATAAAATTGAACTGTTACGATCATTTAAAGGAGGAGTTAAAATGACTGAAAGCAGAGAATATACGGGAGTGTCAGGTAAATATACAAAGAAGGGAACACCCAACGGCTTTACATCTATTACCCCTTTTATTACAGTGAAGAATCCTTCGGAAGCAATAGAGTTCTATAAAAGTGTTTTCAATGCAAGGGTTAAGGATATTACTGAATATCCTGATGAGAATGGCAATAAAATCATTGTTCATGCGGAATTAGATTTTGGAAATGGTTTTTTGCAGCTGGGAGCAGCGAATCCGGCATATCAATTGGTTTTGCCGCCAGATGAAGACAATGCGTGTTATTCTTTAGGAATTTACGTGTTGAATGTTGATCAGGTATTTGAAAATGCAGTAGCAAGAGGAGCAAAAGTAAGGGAACCAGTTACAAACTTTGTTTCAGGTGATCGATTCGGAAGTATATTGGATCCTTGTGGAGTAAGATGGTCTATTATGACCAGGATCGAGGATTTGTCAGAAGAAGAAAGTAGTCGTAGGGTTGCTGAATGGGCTAAAAGCTTTAGTGGAGAATAAAGGCAATCACTTTTTTGGTAAAGTGTATTAAAGTGACTATCTGCTGAAATGATGTTAAGGAAAGATTGAATATAGGAAGCATTGGTATTTTGCTCTTCAATGAGGATCTAGTTGATAAATGAAGAGAGGCTCTTCAAGTCTGGTACATAAGGCTTGAAGAGCAATAATAACGATTAATGCATAGCAGAAAAAGTTTGGAAAAGGGGTTCGATTTGAAAATATAAAAAGTTATACCATTTTATAAAGATCAGTTTCCGGAAAATATCAATTGCAATTCGAAGAAAAACAAGAAGATTAGGATATGTAAGCTTTCAACACAAACAAATTCTGGTTTTTTATGATGGTTGGTGTCCTGTTTGTTAATGAATTAGAAAGGCGAATGCATAGTTTCTCACTGAATGATCCCAATAAAATACAACGCGGAATTGACTCTATTGCACAAATTTGTACAAGAATACCGTATCTTTGGTGGGCGGTTCCCTTTATAATTATTTTCAAAAAAATGGGTATAGGCGGTTATTTGTATGATTATATAGCTTCTAAAAGAAAAGTGATCCCTGTGGGGAACTGTGATGATTTATGTGAACTTTACCCTAAGCGTGTCCATTAAGGAGCAAAGCATGAAAATAATTTTATGGATAGTAGCTATAATTTTAATATTTGTTCTCATATGTATCCTGTTTTTGTTCATTGCGAAGCGCCAAAATAATAAGAAAACAGAAATGGATGTTCTGAGCTTTTTAAAGGAAAATCCGAGTAAAGCATCTTTGTTTATGATCAAAAATGGTATGGAGAAAATCAGCTATAACTCAGAAGTTAAAATGCCGCTTGCCAGCACGGCCAAAGTGATCATTGCTATCGAATTTGCTCGCCAAGTTGTGGCGAAAATATTAGACGAGCAGGAACTTGTTCCTTTAGAGGAATTAAATAAATTTTATATCCCTGGTTCCGATGGTAACGCTCATCATAACTGGATCCAATCCATTCGCGCAAACCATAAAGAGGTTCAAGGTAAAATTACGTTATTGGATATTACTCACGGTATGTTAGCATATAGCTCCAATGCCAATACAGAATTTCTAATGGCGAAAATGGGTTTGGATAAGATAAATGAGAATATTATGAAGCTCTCACTTTCTTCTCATGATAAAATCTTTCCTTTTTCATCTGCGGGATTCATGTCTCCTTATATCCAAGAGACTGAAAACATAGGCTTTAAAGAGTCGATACAAAAGATAAGTGAGATGAGCTACGAGGAATTTATGAAAAAATCTATTGAAATTCATCAGATTTTAAATCGTGATCAGGGGTTAGAATGTATTCAGAAATGGAACACCAGGCAGAATTATGTACGAAAGCTTCAAGTGCTGGAATCGCGCAAGCTTCCTCGTTCAACGACTAAAGAATATGCTTACCTCATGAAGCTCATACACAAGGAGGAATTGGTTCCTTCTACTATAAATCCATATCTAAAAATGCTAATTCAGCGACAAGTGGATAACTCCAAGTTAATAGAGTTCGGAAACAAAGGTGGATCTACCATTTCTGTTCTAACAGAGGCTTTATATTGTACGGATCGGGAGGGAAATGACATTCAACTAGCCATGTTTATTCAAGATGATTCTGGGGTGGATCATATTTGGCTCAAGCAGAAGCTGGATTTGTTTTTTTACAAATTATTAACGGATACTGCATTTCAAGAAGAGGTAAGAAGCAAATTATCATATGATAAGGGAAGAAATTGAATGTTTTTTTATTTTGTAAAAATGCTGCTGATTCCGCTTATACTTACTGGATCATGGCTTACTTTCCATTTAAAAACCGTATTTCGTGTCTTTTTATGATTTATTAGCGATATATCAAGTTTTTATTTGTATTTTATTTAGTATTTCATACATTACATCCACTCCTTTAGAACGTCGGTTTGAGACTTTGTGTGCCAGGTTTCTGGGGGGGGGGGGGCAATATATACTACTACGATCAATGGAACATTACATGTTGACGTTAAGAAATAAAGCTTGATAGTTTGGGAACAGTTAACAAACTAATTGCTCTTTAAGTCTGGTACATAAAAAATCTTCTTTTGAACAAGGACGCATAGGAATTTTGTCAATTTTAAATTGTGAGACAAATTCATTTAAACATTCGATAATTATTCCCCTTATTAAAAAGATGTTGCTGTATAAAAATAATACTGGTGACCCTTAAAGATGTGTTAGGAGCCACCAGTAAAAATTCGATACACACTTTTATTTTGATTAAGAATTATTGTCCAATTTGTTCTAAGATTTGTGTGTAAGCATTCCTATAATGATCGGGATTAGGATCTTCACCTATTATTTTGGGTACGTCAAAGTCAGACAGCAGGAAATGGTGTTTGGGTTGAACTGCATGCCTTGCTAAGCAACTCTTGCAACAGGACAAGGGACAGCCGTCAATTGCAATGATGTCACGTCCCGATTTTGCTGTTCTGACAAGGGGTTTGACATCACCACCAACACCAGCAATACAGGACATTTCTGCGACTTTTTCTCGATCCATTTGTATAGCGATCATGTTAGCGGTTTGTGCTGCGGAGGAACATCCAGAACAAGAATAGACAAGAGGTAAATCAGTTCTTTTCATCTTTGTACACTTCCTTGTTTTTTCTTTGTGATCCATCACGGTATCTTTGGTTTTAGCTGAAATCAAATTTAAATTGTTTATATTTTAACTTAAATTTACAGTCTAAACCGTGATCGTGATCACGACATTATTTTGAAAAATCTATTATAGGGCTAACTGTGTATATACAATTCAGCCAGATCCCCATTTTCAACTTATTTTTTCTAATAGAGAATTAACCTTATCTAAATATAAATCTGAATCGTCATTCTTAATCACCATTAAAATTTCTTTAATTGTCTGTTTAGTTGAATTTTCTAGTTTCTCCAAAGCTTTACCGTAAGAAATTACTAATTCTTTTGAATTTAAAAGTGTCCGATGGATTCTCTCTGCCCAAAATTCTGCATGGGGCAACATTTTGGAAGTGCCCAAAGCCAATTTGTATAAGCCCTCTTCTAAATCATTACGTTTTGCAATATAAAATATAGTTTCAATAAGATAATCATTAGCTGACGGCTCAGCAACTTCATCTTCGAAGATTGTACAAAGATCGAGAATTATATCATTCGTTCCTTCAAGGGACATTTCATTCAGTATATTCTCAAATACCTCTATATTGTCCCCCTCGTTTTCCATAAAACGCATTTTATATAGTAAATTAATTTTCTCATTCATATTCTCTTCCCCTCCTGCGGTTTGAGTGTGTATGTTAACTCTGATGGAGAGGGATGACAAGTCATTGTTTCATAAAAAAAGCCCATCCCCACTCATGATTCAAGTAGGAATAAGCTTTGGGTAGTTTTTTAATCGTAAAAAAATGACCTATTCAGAAATTTCAATATAGTTCTGTTCATTAATTTGTTCATATTTTATTTTTATTTTTTCCGTTCCTTCTAAAAGTGAGGCAATGTATCTTGTTATTTCTACCGTCACTCTTTCAGTATCGTCTGGGCTTTCATTGTATGGGCTTGGATTGACTTCTAATAAATATCCACCATCTCCTCCATACCCTTGTATAACTAACTCAAAACCCAATATATTTGCATTAATATATACTGCCGGAACTTCTTCATAAATGTAATCTTCTAATCCACCAAATGGAATACCACCAACCAGTTTATCTGAAATAATCTTTGCAACACCAAAGATATCTTCCTCAGATTCTATTGGTAGGGAACAAGTAAAGTAAGGGTATTTTTTCATATTAATTTTCTCCTAATCATGATCAATTATTTGAGTACCTGCTTTAATTTTTTGGTTATATTCTTCTTGCGTAAATATACGAAAAGTAAGCTTGTCTGGTCTCCCTTTCTTATCCACTCTCCTTAGACCATCTAAAGATTCTTTAAGGATTTTATCGGCTTGCCTTTGTAATTGTTCAACCTCTTTAATTTTTGCCCCTGACCTCCATGTATCATCAATCCGAAATTTTGAAGCCAGCTTATCACTGACAATAAATGCATCAATATCAAAGTCCGTTGGATCAAATGGCGCGTTCCCCTTATGTGGGCCTTTCTGACCTGTTGCCAAAGAACCTCTATACCCCACTTTAGCATCCGGGTCTAATTCTTTTATTTTCTTCGCAGCAGGACTCAATGTCTCTTGAACCGTATTCATAATATCTATTCTGGTTTTAGGTTTACCCGTCCCCTCAGTTTTAGTTACACTCGATTTCGGCTCATTCGTTGGCTTCAAGGGTTTTGGTTCTGAAACATCTTTGGAATTATGATGTGTCCCTTTTCCACCTTTTATTTTTCCCTTACCCAGAAGAGAGCTAATTAGCATCCCAGCTAATGTCTCACCCTCCATGTAACTTTGGCCCTTCTCTAACATCCGTTTATCGTCTTCTTTTAAACCTTTGAGATACTCATCTCTGGCATTTTCCTGATCCAAAATATAATTTTTAGCAAATACCAAATCTCCCTTTGCCTCTTCAAATTGGCCCGACACTATAGTACTTATAGTATCCACAGGATGCTCGATAAGAGCATCTTTTAACTGTTTCAAGCCTTCAACGTTCGCTTGAACTGTTTCCTCCATGCCCTGGAAAAAGAGTGTGGTTTCCTCGCCAAAGCTTTTTTTAGGGGGTTCGGGACGATTAGCTTCCCAGTCACGAATACTTTGCGCATACTTTCTTGCTCTCTGTAATTTTTCTTCTTCTGGGGAAAGCGGCTTAGGAGGAGGTTGTTGCTTCATATAATCCCTAATCCATTTTTTACGAACACTTTTAGGAACCTGCTGATACGCATGAACCATCATCTTAGACTCTTTCAGCAAGTTTTGAACCAGCTCCAATGTTCCACCGGAATGCGCCACATGACGAGCACTTGTATACACTTTCCCCAAAATCCACTTGTTATAATAGGCTTCCTGAGCTCGCTCATACTCGTATTGACTGACCAGTCCCTGCATTGTTAAACCAGCCAAGTATTTTAACGGATGAACTTCATTCCCCTTGCTACTGTTTCTAACGGTAGGTGTTCCTTTGCTACGAACAGGGATTGCTGCGGTGGCTTGCAGAATCACACCCGCAGCAGGTCCACTTAGTGCTCCCATAACAACGCCAGCCACTTTTCCCATTACTGGAATGGAGCCTAATAGCTTGGATACTGTCCCCATCTTGGCATTCGCCTGTTGAAGCTCTGCTGGACTGGTGACTTTTGCTTTAGGGGTAGAGGCTTGACTGCTAGATGAATCCTTGGCTGCTGATTGAGCTGCTTCATAGGCTTTGATGCTCATCAATGGTGGCTCAGGTACAGGAGGGAGGTCAGTCACGAAAACAGGAGCTTTCACCGTACCTTCCTGATATATTACCGGAGCTTTGGTATCCGTTTCACCATCCAGTACCATGCTGCTGGCTCCGCCTTTTAGATACAGCGCCGTTCCAGCTTCGAGCGAAAGTTCCTGCCCAGCATCAAGCTTCACGTGACCACCCTGAATCTGCACATTCCCCGGACTGTCAATCGTAATGCCGCTACTTTCATGCAGTGTAATGGAAAATTCACCGGAGGTGGATAGGGTCAGATCATGCTCAGACATTTCTACGCCGCTACCTTGCACATGTTGCCATACCTTCACATTCGGCTGTCCATTTGCGTGGCGTTGTTGTTGTAGCGAGTCCGTGACATAGGCATCCTGTTCGCGGTGTATAGGCAGATACAATTCCACCAGTTCCCCGATCTCAGGCATATCGTACCAGCCACTATGTTCTTCCGCGACATAACGGGTGGCTACGGGAAACCAGCACGCTTTAGCAGGATCTTGCTTCGGGTCAATGTCCAGTTGAAGCTGTACAAAATCCTGCTGTACCTTCAGCACCGTTCCTGTCAGTGAAATCCCGGTGGCCTGATCGTTTTCATGCCGGGTATAGCGGATATCCTGTTCGGATTGAAGATCATAGCGAGTACGCAGTAAGCCATCCGTTAATGTGGTTACGGCTCGAACCACGACCAATTCTTTGCCTTGTCCAATGGGTAACGTGATGAGGTCGCCCAGCGCATAGTATTGCAGGCTTTCGATCATATAGGTGATATACGAGCTAGCACGTTCGTCAGGCTTTTCCGCATCCAGCTCATGAAACGTTTTTCGAACACGATAAAATACATCACGCTCTACCTTATGTTGCTTGCCTTCTGGCATCCCGAAGAAAACCTTGGGCGAGGCTGCGGTTACCTCTGGCACAAGTACGGAACCAAAGCGAGAAGCGAGACGTTTTAAAAACGCCCAATCGGTCTCATCATATTGTAAAACAAATGTCTCCAGTTTGGCATAGTTGCTTACCGTATCAATGGCATCTCCATATTGATATTTTCGAACCAGCGCAGTGACCAGATCATCATAGGTGCGGTGAATATCTTGATAGGAGCGCCTTTTACGCTTAATATCCATCTGGTACGAATGGGAAGCAGCCTCCAGTTCAAACGTATACACGCCTCGCACACAATGTACGGACATACGCATGACAATCCCATGGAACAATCTTCTCAGTAATTGTCCCTGATCATCCAACTGACGAATCACAATGGGTTCTTGCTCCATATCCTGTCCGACGCATGCAGCTCCTTGTTCTTCGGAGAGCATGCCACTGATATGTAAATAGGCATGATCGTTAATGGCACGTGTTATTTGAAGTTGTTCGATGTGTAGTGGCTGAAAGGGACCATAAAAGCGCAGGCTTTCATATCCGATCCCATCTGATAATACGCTCAAGTGAGTTCAAGACTCCTTTCTAGATGCGATGGGTATTTCCAAGTAAAGCACGTCATCTTGAAATTGCTTCTGATTACAAAAGCCGCAGATGAGTAGAACTGTGAGTCAAGATAGATATGTATTACAAGGTTTGTGCGCTATACAGGTTTAGAGGTGATATTTAATAAACAACCCAGCATATGTATTTATCGGTTAAAAGAGAGATTTAGTTTACAGAATGGCCATTGGTTGGGGGATTTACTATGTGTATTTTTGGAAGCAGGTGATATAGGAGAGAAGTGTAAAGTAGAAAAAACATATAAGTAGGAGGTGATAGGTAGTATATCCCTTCCATCATCTCGATACATGTGAAGTGCGTGGTAGTAATATATCGGGATAATAAGCATTGATGTACGAGGGCTAGAGGGTAATTTGAATATGTTCCTGCATTCAAAAAATCGCTTTAGGGTTGAGTGCGGGAACATAGATTATTTTCATGCATAAGGGGCACGGGAAACGAATAGATACGTAGAAATCCTTTGTTTTCAACACTTTGCGGGTTTCATGACCTTCACGAAGGATGGCGCTGATTTCAAAATAAGGTGAGAAGGACAAAATCGAGGTTTCGGTCGTGCTGAACCTTGGTTTTTGACGTCGAGTGTGTAGACATGTAGTAAAGTGTATGGAGCGTCTTTATTAGACGCTTTTTTTATTGAACTTCAATAGGAAGAGGAATTTCCAATGATTTGTCGAATAGTCAATGAACGTGGTTAAAATCATTTCTGAATAGGGGTATGTATGACTAATGAATCGAAGTAAATACTTCAATTATATAGAAGAAAAGCTGGAGGTTTTGGCAAGACGAATTGAAAAACGAGGAAAGATCAATTTATTGGATTTGAATATATATTCAGAGACGTTTTTTGCCGAATTAATGAATTTATTGTTTGGACTTACGTTGGTTAATATGAATATACTTAAACAGAATGTTGAAGGTATTGATTTGGTGGATGTAAACCACAAAGTTGTTGCTCAAGTATCTTCAACCTGTACAAAACAAAAAATTGAAGGCTCGTTAAATAAGGATATATTCCGTAGGTATTCAGGTTACCGTTTCATTTTTGTTTCAATTGCTAAGGATGCAACCAAACTTCGGGATATGAGTTTTATTAATCCACATAATGCTGCTTTTTCTCCCACGGATGACATTGTGGATATAAACACATTATTAAATGTTATACTGAGCATGGAAATCGACAAACAGCGTGAGGTATTTGAGTTTGTAAAAAAGGAACTTGGAAATGATGTTGATCTACTTAAAGTAGATACGAATCTTGCGACCATCATAAACATACTTGCAAATGAGAATCTTGCTAACTGTATTGAATCGCCAGAGATTAATTCCTTTGAGATTGATAAGAAAATAACCTTCAATGATTTATCGGATGTCAAAGACACAATTGATGATTACAAGATATTTTACCAAAAGTTAGATGAAAAATATGCTGAGTTTGATAGGGAAGGCTCGAATAAAAGCTTTTCCGTTTTTCAAATTATCAAAAAGCAGTATACAATGCATCAACATGAAAAAGCTAACTCTAAAGAACTTTTCTACAGTATAATTGATAACATAACCAAGATAATTATCGAGAGCAAAAATTATATTGAAATTCCGTATGAAGAATTGGAACTCTGCGTCTGTATTTTAGTCGTAGATGCTTTTATACGATGCAAAATTTTTAAGAATCCGGAGGGATATAGCCATGTTATTGCCGGATAATATACATCCACAGCTTAGCATTTACTATAATGGATCTTTAGTTTTGAAAGAACTTAAACAACATGCCAAACAACAAGTATTTGATCTGTATCATAGGATTAAAAGCCAATATAACATGTCTTTTCCCACTTTCATGCTTTGTTTAGATTGGCTTTATCTAATTGATTCTGCAAAGATAGACGATGATGGATGGGTGGAATTATGTTCATAAAAACACTGAAAATAACGAGTCGCGCAGGGACAATAAGAGAGCTGACTTTTCAATCCGGTTTGAACCTAATCATTGACGAAACACCATCCAATGATGATAAATCTACTGGGAATAATGTGGGGAAAACAACAGTATTAAAGCTAATTGACTTTTGTTTAGGGTCTAACGCTTCAATAATATATTCTGATACAGAGAATAAAAAGGAAGTCTATGAGTTGGTTAAAGATTTTCTTGTAACCGAAGAAGTATTGATTACTCTTATTCTTGTTGAGGATTTATCAGATGAGGCATCAGATGAAGTAGTAATTGAACGCAATTTTCTGCCAAGAAAAAAGAACATTAGGAAAATTAATGGGAAGTCAATACTTGATAAGGATTTTGAAGACGAGTTACAGGGGCTTCTTTTTCCCGACCATAAGGCTGAGAAACCCACATTCAGACAGATCATCTCTCACAATATTAGATACAAGGATGAGAATATAAGTAATACACTTAAGACTTTGGACAAGTATACCTCTGATGTGGAATATGAGACTTTATATTTGTTCTTATTAGGTTGTGACTTTGATGAAGGGGCAAAGAAGCAAGCATTAGTGGCAAAAATAAAACAAGAAGAAGCCTTCAAGGAAAGACTGGAAAAAAAGCAAACAAAAACAGCTTATGAAATTGCTTTAGAAATGATTGAAGCAGAAATAGCTCAATTAAATGAGAAAAAATCAAATTTCAATTTGAACGAAAATTTTGAAAATCAGTTAGATCAACTTAACTTTGTAAAATTTCAAATAAATAAAAGTAGTTCAAACATAAGTAAAATGAAAATTAGAAAGAACCTCATAGAAGAGGCTAAAAAAGAGATTGAAAATAGCAAAGCTAATATTGACTTGAAGCAATTGGAAGTACTGTATGCTGAGGCTAATGCAAATATTTCTAACTTACAAAAGACCTTTGAAGAGTTAGTAGCGTACCACAACAATATGGTTGTAGAAAAAATTAAGTTTATAACTGCTGATTTACCTTCTTTAACTGTAAAAATTGAGACTGAAGAAAAGAACTTAAATACATTGTTATCTCAGGAGAGAGAGTTGGCAATGACTATATCTAAAGGTGACTCCTTTGAGGAGTTAGAAAAGATTATAACTGAGTTGAATGATAAGTATAGAATTAAGGGTGAATATGAGAGTATTATCTCGCAATTAGATGAAGTAGAGGAAAATATTAGTGAGATTGATGCTCAAATTAAAGTAATTGATGATGTTTTATTTTCAGGAAGTTTTGAAGAAAAGTTAAGAGGCCAAATTCATAAGTTTAATAAACATTTTTCTGAAATTTCTTTTGAATTATACGGTGAGAAGTATGCATTGAAGTATGATAAAGTTATTCATAAAAAGAGCCAGCAGCAGATATATAAATTCAGCGCATTCAATGCTAATTTAAGCTCAGGCAAAAAACAGGGTGAGATTTTATGCTTTGATCTTGCAGCTATATTATTTGCTGATGAGGAAAAAATACCGAGTTTGCACTTCCTTCTAAATGACAAAAAAGAATTAATGCATGATAATCAACTGATTAAAGTTGCAGATTATGTAAGTAAAGAAAATATTCAATTAGTGGTTTCTATTCTGAAGGATAAGTTGCCTGTAAGCCTACTTGATAAAGCCCATATTGTTGTAGAATTATCTCAGGAAAATAAGTTATTTAAAATAGAGGAATAACTTATCTTGAAATTAAAATCATCTCGTGTGACCAGGAGAGCGCCAGGATTACCGGACGCTCTCTTTTTATATAGATATTTATTAAGAGCCGATTGCCCTGAAATTCAGCGCAGTCGGCTTTTTTACGTCGAAGGGAGGAAATGCGATGACCAAGGTAATCGCCCTGGCTAATCAAAAGGGAGGTGTTAGATTTTTAACAGTAAATTAAACAACTTTTTTAAGGGCTATTTTCTGTAATTGATGGATGTCATATAATCCAGAGTTCCATGTATCTGGTGTTTGTTATACAAGTTCACATCATCACAGAATTCCAGTTCCAAGTGACGAAGGCTATGAAAGTTCATTTGGTTTACGAATTCTGTTTTCATGATTTTAAAGGTGGCCTCGGGACAACCTTCAAGTTTCAACGGCCTAGTAGCATGTGCTGGGTCTTTTCGTCCTATTCTCACTTGTTTTCAAAACATAAACTTTTCTTCTCTTAAGGAACGCTTTTTCCAAAGTAAACTCTTTTAATACGAACATGTATACGATACAATAAAATAAGAACATTAGTTCTATGTTTAAACTAAAATATCGGAGGATAACGTAATCAAAAAAAGACAATACCATATATGGCAATATCAACTTGACGATGTAACAGAGCAAACTGGCGAATTTCCGCTGGCATACACTTTAACAGATGCTAAACAAACAAGTGAAACCTTCATGTATTATATTTTGCACGAAAAATAATGAACAAGAAATTCGATGCTAGAACAGAATACATAACCATTTAAGATACTTTCAACTTAAAATCCAATAATAGCAATCCGTTCAGAAAAATCTCTTCCCAATCATGACCATCGAAACTGGACGTGGACGTGGTAAAGAGAATAATGACAAACTCAAACGTTTGCTGGAAAAGGGCTTTATAGTACTCTATTCAAATACTAATGGTCAAGAGGTTGCTCGGCATACCTATGGGTTTCTGGGTAAGGAATAATAGCAAATGATAACTACTCTTGTTCTACCTCATCAACCAAATCAATAATCTCCCGAATATCTTCAATATCCATGGCTTCGGCTATTCTTTCAATATGATTAAAATTAATGCTCTCACGTTTACCTGATTGAAGTTCGCTTAGAGCAGCGTGTCGTACATCAGATAAACGTGAGAGTTCTCTCAAGGAGATATTGTGTGTTCTCGTAATTTCGTTAATTTTCACAACTACTTTCTTTGCCATTAGGTTTCCCACCTTATTTTACAAAATTTTCTTGACGATACGCATAAACGTAACATATAATTTTTGTAAAACTGGTACTCATATACGTACCAAAAGGTGGGGAATATTTTGACTTCTCAGAGTGACATGGTAGCGGAGTATGAAAAGTTAGTAGAACTTGAAAAGCAATACACAGAGAGGATTCAAACTTGTATTAAATTACTTGGAGATGCGTTTAACATTATCGCTGCCAAAGCAGGAGCGTTGAGCATGGATTCAGTTAAGGAAGCGGCTTATTATTTACACTCAACGGAGATTGAACTAAACCATGTTTTGTACTATATCCGTTTAGAGAAAAGTATTTTAACTAATCAGTTAGAAATGGAAACAAAATGAAGCAAACCCAAGCAGCAGCGAAGGGGACGGAATCGTTCTGAAGAAGCTGAGTGTTCGCCTTTGAACCCGGATTTTTACCGTTAAAATATAATCAAAAAATCTGGAGGCTACAGCGATCAAAAGAATGATCGTCCCCCTAGCGGTCTTACATGCACATACGTTCTCAATCCAGCCACTAAATCCTTTTTCAATGAAGAAACCCGACATGACCCTTCACGGTCTGATCGGGTTTTCCCATTTTCTCTCTCCCAATCTCCACACATGAAATCTTCACGCTCCTCACAACACTGCCGCCCAGATAGTTACACCCACTCCCAACATCATGTATAGTAAAGTTATGGGAAATAAATATGAACCCGCATATGATCTTGAACGTTTAACCGTACAGTAAGAAACATGGCAAAAACGAGGAGGAACGTGATGATACATCCAACACAGATTCAGGATATGCTGCAAGCCGCGCTGGAGACGGGCGGAGATTTTGCAGAGGTGTTCGTCGAGGACCGTACGAATGGACAACTGGGCATGACCGGAGGCGTCGTGGACACGGCGCTGTCAGGCCGGGATTTTGGGATTGGTATTCGGATCATGAAGGAGCATTTTTCGGTGTATGCCTACACCAGTGATATGAGCGAACAGAGCCTGATCCGACTGGCCAAATCGGCTGCCAAGGCCATTCGCGGAGGTGGAGTACCAGGTACACACACCATTACACTCCATCCTCATGCTATCCCTAACCAACATCCGATTGCGATCATTCCTGACGGTTCGCAGAAGCGTGCCAAGATTGATATGATGAGACGGGCGCATGAGGCGGCAAGCCAATATGATCCTTCCATCACGCAAACCTCCATTGGGATCAGTAACTCAATCCAAAACGTGCTGATTGCCAATAGCAACGGGCTGCTGGTGGAGGATACCCGTACGTATACACGTATGAGAATAAGCGCGATTGCGACTGATGGGGAGCATAGACAATCTGGCTTTCGCGGGCCGGGCGCATATGCAGGAACTGAATTTCTGGAGAACCTGAATATCGAAGAGAATGCGAGACACGCCGCTCGTATTGCGACCACGATGGTCAAAGCGGGATATGCGCCTAGTGGCAGACTGCCGGTCGTAATTGAGAACGGCTTCGGCGGCGTTCTTTTTCACGAGGCGTGTGGACACGGGCTGGAATCTACGGCGGTGGCCCATGGGACCTCCGTGTTTGCCAATAAGATCGGGCAGCAGGTGGCTTCACCGCTTGTCACGGCTATAGATGATGGAACGATTCCGAACGCGTGGGGCTCGCTCAATATCGATGATGAAGGAGCAACGACACAGCGCAACGTACTGATCGAGAACGGTATTTTAAAAGGATATCTGATCGACCGCATGGGCTCGCGTCAGATGGGTGTGCCTGCGACAGGGTCAGGACGAAGACAGTCCTATAAATTCGCGCCTGCGTCCCGTATGAACAATACATTTATTGCGAATGGTGAGTCTACCCGTGAAGAGATCATTGCCAATACGGAGTACGGGATCTATGCCAAATCGCTGGGCGGTGGTTCGGTAAACACCTCGACGAGCGAGTTTAATTTTGCAGTCGAAGAGGCGTACATGATTCGCAACGGCAAAATTGCCGAGCCGGTCAAAGGCGCAACGCTAATCGGCAAAGGCATCGAAACCCTACAAAATATTGATATGGTCGGCAACAATCTGGATCATGGTCAGGGGATGTGCGGTTCGGTCAGCGGAAGTCTTCCGGTCAACTGCGGACAGCCGACGATACGAGTGTCCGAGATGACCGTCGGCGGACGGAAGGGGGAATAGGCGATGAATATTCAGCAATTTCAGGAAGCGTTGTTCACGAAAGGTCGGGAAATCGGCTACGCGGATATGGAAATCTACTATGTAAATGGACGCTCTACCTCAGTGAAGGTACTGAAGGGAGAGATTGACCAATATACCATCGTGGAGAACGGTGGGCTTTCCTTCCGGGGTGTCATTAACGGGAAAATGGGCTATGCCTCTACAGAGAAGCTGGAACCGGACGTGATCGACTTTTTATTGGAAGAGGCACGCAGCAATGCGGACATATTGGAGAGCGAGGAACAGGATGAGCTGTTCGCAGGCTCTGAGAGCTACCCTGAGCAGCCTGTCTATGCCGCAGTGTTGGCTGACACGGCTCCTGAGATTCTGATCGAAGCGGCGCTGGAAATGGAGCGCACAGCGCTTGCCGCAGATCCACGGATTGTGATGGCTCGACATTGCTCGGTCAGCATTCGTGAAAATGAGGTCCTGATTGTGAACACCAAAGGACTGCACTGCCATCGTCGTAAAAGTCTGGCGACCGCTTATGTATATGTGATTGCAGCAGACCATGACGAGACCGTTACCGGAGGCTGGCATGATTACTCTTTGCGGAGTGTGGAGGAAATTGATATTGTGGATGTGGCGCATAAAGCCGTAAAAGAGGCTGTTTCCAAGCTGGGGGCGCACACGATCCAATCGGATAACTATCCGGTCATTTTCCGTCATGATGCAGCAGCGCAATTGCTGGCTGCGTATACGTCGGTATTTTCAGCGGAGTCGGTGGATAAAGGCTTTTCGCGATTAGCTGGGAAACTGGGGCAACAGGTAGCAAGCGAGCGTATTACGCTGATCGATGATCCGCTGATGGAGAACGTTCCCGCAGGCAGTACGTTTGATGCTGAAGGCAGCGCAACCCATCGTAATGAGATCATCAAGGACGGGGAACTACGGACGTATTTCCATAACCGCAAGACAGCCCGCAAGGCTGGGGTGGAAAGTACCTCTAATGCTTCCAAGGGCAGCTATAACGGTAAAATTGGTGTGTCGTATCATAATCTGTATGTGGAACCAGGCACGTCTACGTTGGAGGACATGATTCGCAAGACGGATCGCGGGTTGATGATCGTAGAGCTGCAAGGGCTGCATGCGGGTACGAATACGGCGTCCGGTAACTTTTCGCTGGCTTGTCTGGGATACTGGATTGAGCAGGGGCAAGTGATCAGAGCAGTCAATCAGATCACCGTATCGGGTAACTTCTTTGATGTGTTGCAGCAGGTAGAGGAAGTTGGCAACGATTTGCGTTTTACGGGAAGCTGCACATCCCCTTCGCTCAAGCTGGCTGCACTCTCGATTTCAGGTTCCTAATGACTGGAGCGGCCTCTTTTTTCAGACTCACGGGCTGTTCCTGACGTTTAAATTGCTTAGCGATGACAGATGCCTGATGCATCAGGGTATGGTAAAGTAGGAGAAAGTCTTTGAAATATGAAAAAAAGGCTTGGTTACAGCACCGCGACAGGGTATTATAGACAATAATATATTCGAAAAAAGGTTCGAATTGAATTTTTATTGGGGGATGTATATGAGATATATTAGCACTAGAGGTCGAGTAGAAGCCAAGGGATTTATTGATACCGTGCTCATGGGGTTAGCTGACGATGGAGGTCTGATGGTACCGGAGCAGATTCCGACTGTGTCGGCGGCTACGTTAGAACAATGGGCTACATTGAGCTACAGAGAGCTGCTGCTGGAAGTTTTTGCGCTGTATATCAATGATGAGATTCCTCGTGAAGATTTGGAGCAGCTGGTGGAGCGCAGTTATGCGAGCTTCCGTCACCCGGAAGTTACGCCAGTGAAGAAGATCAACGATTCCCTGTCTATTTTGGAGCTGTTCCACGGGCCTACGTTTGCGTTCAAGGATGTGGCCTTGCAATTTATGGGTGAGTTTTATTCCTACGTGTCCAAAAAGCAGAATGAGATCATTCACATTTTGGGTGCAACCTCGGGCGATACCGGGGCGGCAGCGATTCAGGGTGTGCGTGGCAAGGAAGGCATTAAAATCTGTATTTTGCATCCACACCAAAAGGTGAGCAAGGTACAAGAGCTGCAAATGACGACAGTTGACGATGAAAATGTATTGAATCTGTCCGTCAAAGGGAACTTTGACGATTGTCAGAAGGTCATTAAGGACCTGTTTGCCGATCTGGATTTCAAAGCTAAACATCATTTGCGGGCGATTAACTCGATTAACTTTGTGCGTATTTTGGCGCAAACCGTATATTACTTCTATGCCTATTTCCGGGCGCAGGAGTCAGCGGGTACGAAAAAAATCAATATCAGTGTGCCATCTGGCAACTTCGGCAATATTTTTTCCGGCTTTCTTGCGAAGAAAATGGGCTTGCCGATCCATAAGCTGATCATTGCCACCAATGAAAATAATATTTTGGAGCGCTTTGTGAAGACAGGCGAATACAAGCCAGGCGACTTTAAAAGCACATACAGTCCTTCGATGGATATTCAGGTGGCGAGCAATTTCGAAAGATACCTGTATTACTTCCTTGGAGAAGATACAGCCAAGGTATCTGAATACATGAATAACCTCAAGACCGAGGGGCGGATTGTGATCAGTGCAGAGGATTTGAAACGGGTACAGCAGGATTTTGAAGCGCTCGGTGCTTCGAATGAGCAGTGTCTGGAGCTGATCAAAAAATACAAAGCCGAGTACGATTATTTGCTCGACCCGCATACGGCTTGCGGTATTGCCGCGTATGAAGCGTATAATGGCGCGGACGAAGTATGTGTGACCTTTGCGACAGCGCATCCGGCCAAATTTGATGAAGCTATTCGTCTGGTGGACATCAAGCAGGAGTTCCCGACGCAAATTGAACAATTATTCTCGAAATCGCAGCATCAGCAGGTGGTAGAGCATGACGAGGCAGAAATTGTGCGTCAGCTTGAAGCTTTTTATATGTAAAAGAATGGGAAAGGAGGCTACGCCCTGCGCGAGCCTCTTTTTTATTTCCATATTTTCCAGATGTGCTGTATGTTTTAGTTTCAATTTGTTCACATTATAATGCCATGTGGAGTAAGGTGTTAGGGCCTTAGAAATCGTGAAAAAAGCCCGTGAATCAAGGGATTTAGCTTTAATAAACTAACAGGCAATGAGAGGTTCATAGAGTTATTTGATGAAGGATACAAAAATTTTTTATAGGCGAATTAGATGTATTATTATAAAAAATCATGTATAGTTAACTAAATTTTATGAATACATAAAGTTCCACTCTCGAAGGTGCAGAATAACGTCGTTCCGTCATTTAACAGAGGGGCTAATTATAAAAGGGGTGTATTAAATAATGACCATGATCCGTCCAGAGCAGAGTCAACAAGCAGCAGCCGAATATGTACAGTCCGTTTTTGAAAAGGTTATCGCGCGCAATCCTCATGAGAATGAATTCCATCAGGCCGTCAAGGAAATATTGGATTCGCTAATTCCGGTATTGGCTAAGCATCCTAAGTATATGCAGCAGGGGCTTCTGGAACGGCTAGTGGAGCCGGAGCGAGTCATTACCTTCCGTGTACCTTGGGTGGATGATGCAGGGGTTGTACAGGTCAACCGCGGCTTCCGCGTACAGTTTAACAGTGCGATAGGGCCTTATAAAGGTGGACTTCGCTTCCATCCGTCTGTATATCTGGGAATCGTCAAATTTTTGGGTTTTGAGCAAGTTTTCAAAAATGCATTGACGGGTCTTCCCATCGGTGGAGGTAAAGGCGGCTCGGATTTTGATCCCAAAGGGAAATCAGATAACGAAGTGATGCGTTTTACACAAAGCTTCATGACGGAGTTGTATAAATATATTGGTCCAGATGCCGACGTTCCGGCAGGGGATATTGGTGTAGGCGGACGTGAGATCGGATACATGTTCGGGCAGTACAAGCGGATTCGCGGAGGACATGAAGGTGGCGTCCTGACGGGTAAAGGGATTCATTACGGAGGCAGTCTCACACGTACAGAAGCGACTGGCTACGGTTGTGTATATTTTGTAAACGAGATGTTGCAGGCTCAGGGATCGTCCTTTGAAGGAAAACGCGTCGTCGTGTCGGGCTCAGGGAACGTATCCATTTATGCGATTGAAAAAGCACAGCAGCTCGGTGCTACAGTCGTGGCATGTAGTGACTCGAATGGCTACATCTATGATCCAGACGGTATCGATCTGCAGCTGGTAAAGCAGCTGAAAGAAGTGAATCGTCTGCGGATTAGCGAGTATACTCAAGAGCGTCCAGGCGCAATCTATACAGAGGGCTGTTCGGGGATCTGGTCGATCCCATGCGACATCGCACTGCCATGCGCCACACAGAATGAGATTGACGAGCAAGCAGCCCAGTTGCTGGTAAGCAATGGTGTAAAAGCTGTAGGCGAAGGTGCCAATATGCCATCCTCGCTACAGGCCATTGAAGTGTTTTTGGGCAATGGAGTTCTGTTTGGACCAGCCAAGGCAGCCAATGCAGGCGGAGTAGCGGTCTCGGCGCTTGAAATGTCGCAGAACAGCATGCGTCTGTCATGGACCTTTGAGGAAGTGGATGCCAAGCTGCATGATATTATGAAAAATATCTATGCTAACAGCGTGAAGGCGGCTGAGGAATACGGCGTACCGGGCAATCTGGTTGTCGGGGCCAATATCGCAGGATTTGTGCGTGTGGCCGACGCAATGCTGTCCCACGGGATTGTTTAACTTAACGGTATACCAACCCTTATCTCCTATTACATGATGATTGAACAAGTAAGCTAATGAAACAAAAGCTGAGTGGCTCTGTGTGAGTCGCTCAGCTTTTATTTGCAAAGAGCACTTTATTTTTCTCAGGGACTTGATTTATTTTTAAAGAGGATGTATATTACTTGATAGATCAATAATTGATGGATCAAAGGTCGGATCATCAAGCCCAGCGATATGCTTAAGGGAGGAGAGATTGATATCACCCAGACACCATCCGAGCCTGAGTATATTTTTGACATGCTGTTGTTGCTGAACAAGCAGATTAGCTCCAAGTTTGAGCGTTGTGCAGGAGTCAGCGCATCCAGATTGCAGCTATTGTGCAAGTTGTATCAAGTGGAGGAGATTAGTCAAACTCTGCTGCAAAAAGAGGTTGGCATTGACGCTGCAGCCGTAACGCGCCATTTGAAACAACTGGAAGCGACAGCTATGGTCACACGACGCACGAAGCCAGAGGACAACAGGGTTACCTTGGTAAGCCTGACCGATTATGGGCGTGCACGCATTGTCATCTTTAAGCAGGAGCGCTCGCAGTTTGTAGCTCAGCTACTACAGAGCTTCGACGAGACCCAACGGCACCAACTAGCTGATATGCTGCAAGTGATGAATAGTCACATATCTGATATGGACTGACAACATTTTTTTAACATTACTATACCCACAGAGGGACAAGGAGAGATTGGAATGAATAATACGAATACATCCAGTACTGTAAAAACGAATGATTTTAAAGAAATCGCCCTGGGACGTCGTTCTGTAAAAGTATACGATCCGTCCGTGAAGATCAGCCGCGAGGAAATGACCGAGATTTTGACGGAAGCTACACGCGCACCATCTTCCATTAACCTGCAACCTTGGCGTTTCCTTGTCATTGACAGCCCTGAAGGTAAAGCTACACTGGCACCATTGGCCCGTTTCAACCAACGTCAAGTAGAAACATCTTCGGCAGTGATCGCTGTGTTTGGAGATTTGAACAACTTTGATAATTTCGAACAAATTTTCGGAGAAGCTGTAGAACTGGGCTATATGCCAAAAGACGTCAAAGAAATGCAACAGGAAAAAGTAGCAGCCCATTTTGCAGCGCTTGATCCAGTTGTGAACAAAGAAACGGTCCTGATCGATGGTGGCTTGGTATCCATGCAGCTTATGCTGGTAGCACGCGCTCATGGCTACGACACCAACGCTATTGGCGGTTTTGAAAAGGATCAAATTGCTGAAGCCTTTGGTCTGGAAAAAGATCGTTATGTCCCTGTTATGCTCATTTCCATGGGTAAAGGTATCAACGATGGTCATCCGTCCACACGATTGCCTATTGATCAAATTGCACAGTGGAAATAAGGAAAACGAACTAACATCTATACACAACAAAAAAAACAGGCGGACAAAGGAAATCCCTTTGCTTCGCCTGTTTTTTATTTGCTTGGATGCAACGTAGATCGCGGGTGCTTATCACGTTGTCAGTCTTTCGGTTATCATGTCACGGTATTTTCTCCCGATGTCTCTGCCGAATCAGCGGTGTCATTCTGAGGATGATGATAATGCTTGGGCCATATAATTTGGTGCGAAGTATGGCTAAGCTCCTCATAAAATAACGGGGCTTTCTTGATTAGACGTATGACCAGATGGAAAAAGAACCATCCATTCATCACCAACAACAAAAGGCTGATCAGAACACTTACCCATGGAGAGACTTGAGACCACAGCACGGGTCCACCCAGTACGTAATTAAGTCCAAAATACAACCAATACAAGAGAATGTAACGCTTGAAGAGCCCCCACAGGGAAATCCGTTGTCCCGTCCCTGTAAGATGAATACGCACCAGCCATTTCCCAGGAGTTCGTCCATTCGTCAGGTAAGGGACCCCCATAAAGTAGACTCCACTGGAAACCCAGAAAGCAGCAGGAACATGCAGAGACTCCATGATGCCGAGTAGCCCGATCCATATGATAGAATCCACGAAAAAGGCTACGCCCCGTCGGGTATAGGACACTCGCTTCGTTGCCATGTCCACATGCTTGTCCAGATGTTCCAAGCGGGGCAGGAAGCGTGAAAACCATTCGCCTAATAGAAAGCCTAGCATACCGCCCAAGGTATTAGCCATCAGATCGTCTACATCGAACACGCGATACGCATGGTCAAAAAATCCATATAGTCCTGTCAGCTGTGTCACCTCAAAGAAGAGGGACAGGATAAAGGACAGAATCAGACACCATCCCCATCGTGCACGGAAATAATAACGTAAGAACATACCGAAAGGCATGGTCATCACAACGTTAAAAACGACCTGCAGAAAAGCGCGCTCCTTCAGTAAATGAACATAGCTGGAGGGATGGGCGGGTGAGACGGAAGTTTCTCTTATAATGTCATGAACGAACTGCAAGGGCATCAACTGCAACGCTCCCCCGGCTAATGCAGCATTATGACGCGATGCCGGAAGCGGGAGTATGACCAGAAAGAAGACGTTCATCAAGTATAAAAGCATCAAATAAAGCAGCCATGCTCTAGCTTTGTGAATATAGCCATGCCTGCGATATTGCACGATTAGAAAAGGCAGTGTAAACAATAACGCAGCAAAAGGAAACGCAAGAAAGGCATACGAAACAGGAAATAGATACGATTGAATCATGTGCTGCTTACGCCTGCTTTCTCCGGAACTTCACCAAAGACCAGATGATCAGAAATGCCATGAAAGCCAGGCACACGCTAATGCTAATGCGATTTTGCGGGTCCAGCAAGAATAGGAACGCAATTACCCATAGGCATCCTACTGTGACCGCCGTTACATAAGGGAATCCCCATATCTTGAAAGTAGGCTCCACTGGATAAGATTTGCGCAATTTCAATTGGGACAGACAAATGCAGCTCCAGACGAGCAGCACGACAAAGCCAGGTACAGCCATCAAAATACGGAACAGTCCGTCCTGAGCGAGATAAGCAACCATGGAACCGACAATCAGGACTACCGCGCACAATTTGAGACTATTTACCGGAACCCCGTTTGAAGATAAGCGGGCGAGTGATTTGGGACCTTCTCCATTGATAGCCAGCGAATGTAGCATACGTGTAGCCCCGTAAATCCCCGAATTGGCGGCAGACAGTACAGCAGTGATCAGAATAAAGTTCATGACATGAGCCGAGCCTTGAAGCCCTACAGAAGACAATACCTGTACAAACGGGCTGGTATTCGCATCCAGTTGGTTCCAGGGAATCAAGCCACAAATGATGAGAATGGGCAACGTATAGAACAAAACAACGCGAAGAATAAAGCTTTTAACCACTCTAGGCAGTACCTTTTCCGGATTTTCTGTCTCCGTCAACGTCAGTCCAATCAGCTCGGACCCGCCGTATGAAAAGGTAACGACCAGCAGCGCTGAAAAGATAGCCAACCAGCCATTGGGTAGAAATCCGCCGTGCTGCGCGTAGTTGCTTAGATAAGGTGGAGTTTCAGTGGGAATAATCCCGAACAGTATACAGCCACCCAAGGCGATGAAGATAATAATCATGGCAATCTTAATACCCGCAAGCCAAAATTCTAGCTCCCCAAAACCGCCAACACTCAGCATGTTGACGACAATAATGAAAGCTGCACTCACTAAACTGAGTACCCATAGAGGAACATCTGGCAACCAATATTGCAGGAAGCTTCCCGCAGCAATGACCTCAATGATACAGACGGCCAGCCACATGAAGCAATACAACCAGCCGATAATAAAGGACAGTCGTTCTCCAAAAGCTTTGCGAATAAAATCCTTCATATTCATGTTGGGATAGACGGTAGCCATCTCGGCAATTGCGCCCATAACGACCAAGAGCAGGAGTCCCGCGAAGACATAGGATAAAATAACTCCAGGCCCCGCCAAGCTAATCGTTTCGGTACTGCCTTTAAAAATACCCGTCCCGATGACTCCACCCATAGCCATAAAGGTAATATGCCGTGGGAGCAGCTTTTTGTGCAAAGTTGCTTCATTTGATTTCAATATGAAATCCTCCTTCATATAGTGTATAGCTTCAGCATAGCCCAAACAGGGTTACTTCAATTAGACTTATACTACATGAAAATATCCAATTAGGAAATGAAAGAAATAGGATCTGGTAGGGAGATTGAAATCGATAGAGGACAAACTGAAGAAAACAGAGGCAGAATGCTGGCGCTGATGATTGCTCTATCTGCGGTCATTCTGCCTTTATTGCTCTGCTCGGTGAATATTTAAGTGATCATGTAGGAGTATCGCATTGCGGTGAAGGATTAGCTCCGCAATATTCCTTTTGCCCGCACTTGCTTGAGCCAACCAGGAAACTCATTCAGCAGACGGTCGTATAATTCGCTGTCCGTCACCGAGTCGAAGTCATCCAAGGCAAAGAAATCTGCATTATCCACTACGCGTCCGCGCATCTTATCCAACTTTCGAAGGATTCCGTAATCGGCTTGACCAAGACCTACAAATTGCCAGAAAATCGGGGCGCTCGAGCTTTTAATCAGCAGTTGTTCTATTTTTTTCTGTTCATAAATACCTCCATCACTGAAAAAGATAATGTAGGTCGGGATTATATCGTTGGGATCTTCTTTTGTATATTTTAGTATGATATCCTTCATGACTTCTGGTTCGTTATTTCCCCACCCTAGCTCACTATCTTCACTAGGCTCAGCATAATTCATATGAATGTAATTCTCGAAATTCTTCTCTGTGACGCTTGGAGCACGCTTGGCTTTGTCTGCAAAAAACCATACATCCATTTCACCATTGTCATCCATACAGGCGGCTACAGCCAACACACGTTCGCAGGCTTTTTGCACCGTCCCACCCGTGTACAATTTGAACATAGAAACAGAAGCATCGAATACAACCGCTACCCGTGCCTTTTCACGGTCTATCTGTTTCTTTTTTAGTGAATATTGTACATTCTGCTTGTGCAGATTGATTCTTCCACTCACAGGAGAAGTTTCTTTCATGTCAGCTTTATCCGCTGACGGTGCTGCTGGCGATTCCGTCTCCTCTACGGTGACACCGTGAGCCTCGGCAAGCGGCTTTAGTCCTCCGTTGAAACCACGTCCCACTGCGCGAAGCTTAAAGCCAGACGTATGACGATACACTTCTGCCAGCACAAGCGATGTCTCACTGGTGGCTTCGGTGATGCTGTAGGTGATATGGGATTGCTTGCCTTGAGCAGTAACTGAGCAGCCGACCACATCGGCAAAAGTACCTGGGCCGTCCACTGTGGCCGCAAACACACATTTTTCCACCCCGGTTCGTTCCAGTTCCTGGAGCGCTACAGTAAACTCAGTGGTTCTGTCATTTGGACGCTGTAATCGTACATGGCCGTGCGGGTCAGCGGGTTGATTGTAAAAAACGAAATAGTCATCTGAGCAAACCTTTCCGTCTGCTCCTACCATAAAACAGCTAACATCCAGTTCGGCAGGTGCATGCTTCCATGTAATGGTGACCCGCACTGTATCTTCCTTACCGAATGGTGCATTAGCTCCTGTACTCAATGCAATGTTGGAACCGCTCATGCTGTCAAACCCCCTATGTATTTTAAATCTTGTATTTATACAAATTGTACCATGGAAATGGTATATTGACCTTGTTTCGTGCAGGAATATTTGTCTCATGGTAGACGCAGTAAAAGATGATATATAATAAGGTTGGTTTGGAAAAAAAGTATGATATTTATGAAGCGGAGGCTTTGATACGTGAAGCAGGATCGGCAAAAGCAGGCAGGTTCCTATATCGGGATGAGCAAGGGACATGAAGCTGATGAGTTAAACAAACTGCTGTCCCTATGGCTCCATTCGTCGATCCGTGTCATGGATGTCCGGCATATTCGACTGGAGCCGGAAGAGTTGCTTCAACCGTATCGTCTTCCAGCGCAGGCTTTTGTATTTGTATTGCAGGGTAGCGTGCGTTTGGATGGTGATTGGAAGGATACGCCACATTCAGGATACATACTGCATGGCAGCAAAGGCTTTGAACTGAATATGAAACCCTCGCAATGCGGGATTGAATATATCCTTGTACTATATAAAGCGACTTCTCTATCTGGACATACGGTGTATAATCATCCTTCGATAGTTCATGGTTTTGCACCGCCTTATCCGGTTATACTGTATCAAAAGCTGCAACTACTGGATGAAGCATGGCAGGATCAAGAGACGCTATCCAAGATTCAGGCTCAGGGTCGGTTCTATGATTTTGCATATGAATGTATACGGCAATTGCAGGAACCGAAGGCTCGAACTTCTGCGCGGGATATTGTGACACAGGCCATTCGATTTATGCAGATCCATTATGCGGAGTCCGTAACGCTGGAACGTTTGGCCGGATTGTTGGAATGCAGTCCGAGACATTTGACCCGGTTATTTAAAAAACAAACGGATTGTAGCCCGATTATGTACTTGATTCAACTGCGAATGGACAAGGCGAAGGAGCTTTTGCGGAAGACGGATGCGACTTTGCAGGATATCGCTGTCAGTGTGGGGTACCCGGATGTCTATTTCTTTAGCCGGGCATTCAAAAAATATACGGGTGTATCCCCGGTTCATTACCGGGACAGCCTATATTCATCTGCTTTTGTGAGAGATACCAGTCTGGATAATCCATTAAGCATGTCTGAATGTTCCATTGATTCGATAAGTGGCGCCCTGCATACTGTTATTGAGGATAATAATCATTATCAAAATCATGATGAAGGGATTTTACGAATGAATAGAAACGCAAAGCATTCCATGGCATTTATTTTATTGCTTAGTTTTACCCTGCTGCTCAGCGCGTGCTCAGGCACATCAAGTCCTACGGCAACCGATGGCGCTTCCCAAGGGACCAATAAAACATCAGCGGAACCAACATCACAGGAAAGGGTGCTGAAGGATGCACTTGGGCATGAGGTAAAAATTCCGGCTCAGCCTCAGCGTGTGATCGCTTCTTATCTGGAGGATCATCTTGTTGCGCTGGGGGTTAAACCTGTAGCCCAATGGTCGGTAGGGAAAAATTCAGTTCAAGGTTACCTGCAAAAAGAACTGAAGGACGTTCCCACCATTGCTTCAGATCTTCCGTTTGAGGCGGTTCTGAACTTCAAGCCTGATTTAATCATTATGGACAGTGCGAGCATGGTGGAAGGCGACAAATATAATCAATACTCTAAGATTGCTCCAACCTACGTGGTAGGCACTAATATGAACAATGATTGGCGTCAAGAGCTGCTGATCGTGGGTGAAGTGCTGAATAAGAGCAGTGAAGCGAAGCAGGCATTGAGCAACTACGACAAAAAAGCAGCAGAGGCTAAAGCCAAGCTGAGTCAGACGGTAGGACAAAAAACTGCGGCGGCATTGTGGGTAACGGATAAAAATGTGTATGTCGTAAACCAGAATCTATCCAGCGGTGATGTATTGTATAAGGATTTGGGATTCAAGATTCCACAAGTTGTACAGGAGATTTCCAAAACGGCTAAGGCGAACTGGAGTAATTTATCGCTTGAGAAGCTGGCCGAGCTGGATGCGGATTATATCTTTATCGTGAACAGCAAAAACGTAAGTAAAGAAGATATTGTAAAAGATCCTGTATGGGCGGGAATTCCAGCCGTTAAAGAAGGCCATGTATACGATTTTGGTAAGGATTCCAGCTGGTTGTATACAGGTACAATTGCAAACAGTCAAATGATTGACGATGTTCTGAAAAATGTAACTCAGTAATCCACATGGTAATCAAAAAAACGCTACTCATCTTGACGACAGTATGTCGCAGGAAGGAGAGCGTTTTTTTATAAAAAGATGTCTGCATAGAGCAGACATCTGGTTTGTTTTCGATATTAGGCTTGCGGAGATACCAGGATTTTAACCTGATTTTTCTCTTTCAGGAGACCTTCAAAACCTTGCTCAATCACTTCTTCGAGTTTAATACGTTTGGTAACCAGCTTGTCGGCAGGGAAATAACCTTTTTCCATCAGGCTGATGACAGCCGGGAATACATCACGGTAGCCGATAATACCAGTCAGATTGCGTTCCTTCATAACGATATTGTTAGGCTTGATCGGAGCTTCTTTTTCAAAAATGCTGACGATCATGATTTGTCCGCTAATTTTAGTAGATTCAATAGCTTGAGTCAGCACAGGAGGTACTCCAGTGACTTCATAGGCTACATCTACACCGCCGTTGGTCCGTTTGTGCAGTTCTTCCACCACATCATAAGTTTTAGGATCAATCACGATAGCACCCAGCTCTTCAGCTTTAGCTTTACGCTCCTCGGAAAGTTCTACTGCATAAATCTCAGATGCACCCGAAGCTTTCAACGCTTCAATAACCAGCAATCCGATAGGGCCAGCGCCAAATACTACAGCTTTGTCGCCGACTTTCAGTTGGCTTTGACGAACAGCATACAAAGCAACGGCCGAAGGCTCTACCAATGCGCCTTGCTCGAAAGATACGCTTTCTGGAATTTTGTGAACCATGTGCTCGTCAGCTGCGACATATTCAGAAAATCCACCACCGCCGCCTGCCAGACCGAGGAAGCCCATTTTATCGCAAAGATTATATTTGCCTTGTTTACATGCATCACATTCTCCACATGCAAACACCGGTTCTACAACTACACGGTCGCCAACTTGAATCTTGGTTACACCTTCGCCGATTTCGACAACTTGTCCAGAGAATTCATGTCCCATTACGATCGGCGCTTTTTCGCTAGTCAATGGATGCTGAGCATCTTGGGGAATGAAGATCGGTCCTGCTACATATTCGTGAAGATCACTTCCGCAAATGCCACACCATTCTACCTTAATTTTTACTTTTCCTGCCAGAGCAGCGGGCTGCTCAATATTTTCCAATCGTAAGTCTTTTACTCCATGCCATCTCAATGCTTGCATGTTTGTCATCTCCTTGAAGAATATATGATCATTGCTTCTATAAAAGTGAATGAATTAGGAAACGTTTCCGAAAAATAATATGTCACAATTTTTACACATTGTCAAACCAATTTAATGCAAAAAGCACTTGATTTTTTTGTGAATATAATCACTTGTGACTACAGTGCTATATTTGGCTCCTTACTTTTATACAAAGAGATTTTGCGAATTTTTTAGGTGAGGCAAAGACAAGAAGAAAACGACTTCAATTTTTAGACACTCAATCTGTGGTATAATATCAACATTAAGACTTTATCTTAGAAAGTCAGAAAACGATTCCGTTCTTGAAAGGATTTTGGGCGTGACAGATCAAAAGAAAGTAACCATAGAGGATGTAGCCAAGCGGGCAGGAGTCGGTATTGCGACTGTCTCCAGAGCTATTAATGATAGTGAGGGCATCAGCCCGAGAACGAAAGCCTTGATTTTGCAAGTGATTGAAGAGATGGGGTTTACGCCCAACACCTCGGCTCAGAGCTTGAAAGTTCGTCAGACACGACAAATCGCACTGGCCGTGCCAGACATTCGTAACGCGATTATTCCAGAGATCGCTTGGTCCGTAGAGCAGGCCGCCAAGCAGCATGGTTACCGGGTCGTGCAAATCAATACCGCCGGGAATGCCAGAATGGAGCTTGAAACAGTTCGTGAGGTCAAGAAGCTGCATGTCGACGGGCTCATCATTATGCCGCTGGCGTATCCCAAAATGTTGGTAGACATGATTAACAAAGCCAGCGTTCCCGTGTCCATTATTAACTATGGCAAGAAGCTGGGCGAAGATGTCAAAGCGGATATTGTCAGTCTGGCCCGACAAGAGGGAAGACTCGTGATGGAGCATTTACTTAAAATCGGCAGAACAAGAATCGCCTATGCAGGCGCTGCGAAGGACAAAATCGAGGAGAGATACTTCGCTTATGAGCAGTCTCTCCAGCATGTGGACCCTTCACTCGTTTATTTTGGTGATGATTTTTCCTTTGAGACAGGACTGCGTGCAGCCGATTATTTTTACAGCCTCAAACATATGCCGGATGCTATTTATGCGGTTAATGATATGGTGGCGATAGGGATCGTCAATCGATTTAAGGATTTGGGTGTAAAGGTGCCAGATGAGGTTGCTGTAGTCGGTATTGATAACAATTTGTGGGCTATGGTAACGACTCCTCAGATCAGCTCAGTTTCCATCATGGGGGAAGAGGTGGCACGGTTGGCTGCGGAGCTGCTGCTCAAGAGGATTCAGGAACAGACACCTGGGGATTATGAGCGTGTGCAATTCGAGCCTCGTCTGATCGTGAGGGAATCTAGCGTCTCCGTGATCCGTAAGCCTACGGTGGGACGTGACGAGTAGTAGGGTATGAGTGGATTTTGGGCAATTATAACGTCCATTGTTTGTTCAGACAGGAGAGTGGATTCATGTTAAAAGGTAATGGGTTTGTATCTGTAGCTTGTACTGCACTATTGCTGGCTGTAACCATAGGGTGCACTCCCCATCCAGTGGGACAGGATGCTGAAACTGCGGCGCCGTCCGGGGCAAACAATGGGGAGTCCAAGCAAATTGCAGTCAATACGCAGCATACCCAGCAAAGTAAAGAGGAGCTAGTGCTGTCCTTTTATAAGGATTCATCCCTCAGTGATGAAGCAAAAGTCCGTCATATGACGGACCATTTAGCAGGAATTCAATGGGGAAAGATGAACAAAATCAATGAACATCAAAGCCTGGAAATTATCGAATATCTGTGCAGGCAGCACGCTTTTATTCCATCGGAAAGCTTTGCAAATGTGATCCAGGCTTCTGACGGATTGGATGGAGCTTTAAGCGAAAGCTATGCTGGTCTTATGGGAGATTTGTTTACAAGAGATAGAACTGCGATGACTCGAGCATTGGCAAATATGGACAAAACCAACCGCATACAAGGTATAGGAAGCATCGGGTATGCTCTCAGCTATAGAGAACCCAAGGAAGTCAAGAAAGAGATTCAACAATGGCAGGCAGGACAAAAGCTAACTTCGGCAGAGAAGGATGTCATTCGAGCCTTGTTCGTCAAGCTGGATAATCCGTATTGATGCTCAAATAGTGATGACCACATGCATAGAGGAATATATTGAACAGCCGCGTCTCTACCGGAGGAGCGGCTGTTTTGTACTGTCTTTTTACATCCTACCATGTACGATTGGGATAAGCGTTAGTAGGACCAGTAGTTTCAGATGTTCATCTAACAACGGGTTCAAATGGTCGGGTGATCCTGATCCGAGCGCAAGCGTTTGATATCACTAATTGGAGGCAGGCCGAACAAGCGGGCGTATTCGCGGCTGAATTGTGAGGGGCTCTCGTAACCTACCTGAAAACCGACATCTGCCGCATCCGCTGATCCGGATAACAACAGGCGGCGGGACTCTTGTAGACGTAATTGTTTTTGATATTGCATTGGGCTCATAGCCGTAACCTCTTTAAAATGTCGATGTAGTGACGAAGGACTCATATTCGCTAATTTGGACAATTCCTCAATACGCAACGGCTTATCATAATCCTGCTTAATCCGCTTTATGACTTCTGCAATCCGGTTGGAATGGCTGCCGGTCATGACCAGTTGTTTTAAAGATTCCCCCTGATTACCCTGTAAAATCCTATACAGTATCTCACGAATGACTAATGGAGCCAGCACCGGAACATCCTGCGGGTTTTCCAAAAGATGCACTAGCCTTATCACGGCATCCAGCAGTAGAGAGTTGGTTTGGCTTACATACAAGCCTCGTCTGGAATCAGGCATTGGGCTTGTGGGAAAAGCAGATTCTTTGATCAGGTCCAAAACCTGATGTGGATTAAAATTGAGCCGAAGGCACAAATAAGGAGCTTCTGCTGACGCTTGGATAACCTGCCCCGAGATCGGCAAATCCACCGACACAACAAGGTAGTCGGATGTGCCGTAATGGTAACTTTCCTCTGCGAGCATCACGACTTTTCTGCCTTGTGCCACAATACATAAGGCAGGTTCATGGACTTGATGTATACGAACGGTTGTATTTGAACTTCGGACGAAGTGAAGCGAAGATATGGCTGTAGTGAGAACTCCGTCCTGATTTGAAAATCGTTCTATGAGCCTTGCCAACTCGGCTTGTTTTTCCATGGTAGAACCCTCTATTTTGGTTGCCCCCATCATGACACATCCCTTCTTTGCAAAGTAGCCCATTTTCATTTTCAGTAGTTTATTACATATTAAGGGTCTTCGGAGGATTAGGCAATAATTTGCTCTGATTCTTCTACCGGGCTGATGGACATTCCTCTCATAATAAGATGCAGATACAACACCTAATGAGCAATTGAGAAAAAAATAGAAGGGCAAAGGAGTGGGAGTCATGAAGAGTAACAAAGCGGAAAAAAGTGTACACGCTTCGCAGCATCCCTATATAGGGATGTGGGTAACTGAAGACGGAGATATCCGTCAAGAACTCTTGCCTAATGGCCGTTATGATGAAGCACGGAGTCAGAGACAAAGTGCCTATACAGGCAGCTATATCATAGAAGATGACTATATCGAATATGTGGACGACACCGGATTTACGGCAGATGGTGTATTCAAAAATGGTGTTTTGTATCATGCAGGGATGGTTTTTTACAGGGAAGTAAAAAAGTAATCTGTTTCAGTGATATTTTAAACTAGAGGAGGAATAAGCATGTTGGATATTAAAGGGAAAGTCGTAGCTATTACGGGGGCAAGTAGTGGGATCGGTGAAGCTACTGCCCGTTTACTTGCTCACCATGGGGCTCATGTAATATTAGGGGCCAGACGCACAGAGCGACTAGAGGCTCTGACATCCGAGATTCGTTTGAAAGGTGGATCGGCTGATTATCAGCAACTGGATGTGACTAAGAGGGACCAGATGGAAGCGTTCATTAAGTACGCGGAAAAAACATTTGGGCGTGTGGATGTAATTTTGAACAATGCGGGAGTGATGCCTCTTTCAAAATTAGAAGCCCTGAAGGTAGAGGAATGGGATCGCATGATTGATGTAAATATACGGGGCGTTCTGCATGGGATTGCGGCAGGGCTTCCGATTATGAAAAAGCAAGGATTTGGTCAGTTTATTAATATTGCCTCTATTGGCGCGTATAGTGTAACCCCGACTGCGGCGGTGTATTGCGCAACGAAGTATGCGGTTCGGGCAATTTCTGAAGGGTTGCGTATGGAGGTGGGGGGAGATATTCGTGTGACGCTGGTATCGCCAGGAGTAACCGAATCTGAGCTTGCTGACAGTATTTCAGATGAAGAGGCCCGGCAAGGAATGAAAGAGTACCGTCGTATTTCGATTTCGCCTGATGCCATTGCCCGTTCCATTCTGTATGCCATGGAGCAGCCAGCGGATGTAGATGTTAATGAAATTATTGTCAGACCCACGGCAAGCCCGAATTAACGCCATGGCGTCCAAGATTCCCCCTCTCTACTCAGTCATTTTTCCCTCCATCCTTTATGGATGGGGGGTTATTTATCGGATGAGAAAGACTATTATTCACACCTCAGAGTTTAAAAAAGCTGTACCTTTATAATAAACGGGTTTACTTTTACAAATGTTTGTGATAACTTTATTTCGACAAACATCGAAATTAAGACTGGAACAGAAGGGAGCCGAACAGGGTGAAAGATACAACAGAGATGCAGCAAGCTGTAAAAATATATAAAGCACTTGGAGAACCCACTCGTCTCAAAATAGCACTTCTGCTAAAAGAGGAAAGTGACCAATGCTGCTCTGTGCTGGGCGAGAAGCTGAACAGTGTAGCTATTTCAACACTGTCGCACCATCTGAAGCAAATGGCAGAGTCGGGACTGCTCACATACCGTAAAGAGGGGACGTTTATTTATTACAGCTTGGATGTGGAAGCAGCGCAGAAATATGCCCCGTTCCTAATAACATAAATTTTTTTAGTCTTAATTTCGATATTTGTAAAAATATAAAAATATAAAAAGAAAAGAGGCGTTATTTAAAAATGCAGAGCACGTGGAAAGTGTATATTTTGGCCATTGTCAGTTTTTTGGTAGGCACATCTCAATATATCATCGCAGGTATTTTGGATCAGATTTCGGCGACGATGGGAATTACAGTGGCGGCTGCAGGTCAGTTGATTACCGTTTATTCTCTGGCTTATGCGATTGGAACACCGATCCTGATGGCAGTAACCGCTAAATGGGACAGACGCAAACTGCTCTTGAGTTCCCTTGGATTATTTGCAGTTGCCAATGTTCTGTCCTTTGCACTGCCGGGCTTTGGAATGTTTATTGCTGCACGTATTCTTATGGCCCTCGGAGCGGGGATGGTTGTGGTTACAGCTCTGAGCATTGCAGCAAAAATTGCCCCAGCCGGCAAACAGGCCAGTTCTATTGCTACAGTCACTATGGGTTTTACAGCCTCGCTGATTATCGGGGTGCCACTTGGAAGAATGATATCTTCTGCGTATGGCTGGAAAACCGTATTTCTCGGCATTGCGTTGACAGGGATTATTGCCTTGATCGTTATCGTTATGACGCTTCCTCGCTTGAAAGGAGATCAACCGATCCCCTTACTACAACAGTTTGCTCTTCTGAAAAAGCCTGAAGTCGCTTTGGGATTGGCTATTACCTTCTTTTGGGGAGGGGGTTATTCCCTCGCGTATACTTACATTTCACCGTACTTGCTGAATGTATCAGGGGTAGGGAATAATATGCTAAGTTCAGTATTACTTGCCTTCGGGATCGCCAGTCTGATCGGGTCGAAAATCGGTGGATACAGCGCAGATAAAAAGGGTATTTCCTTTACATTATTCGGGGGCATGGTGCTGCATGTCTTTTCCTTGCTTTTACTTCCTATCGCCGCTCATTCTCTAGGTGCAGTATTTGCTTTATTGATCCTTTGGTCGTTCGCAGCCTGGACAACTGGACCTACTCAACAATATAATCTGGTCACACTTGTGCCTGAATCTTCCGGTGTGATGCTGAGTCTCAATCAGTCTACGATGCAGCTTGCTATGGCAGCCGGAGCCGGAATCGGCGGTGTAGTTGTTGGTCAGGTTTCGCTGGCTTCCATCACTTGGTTTGGAGCAGCCGGTGTCGTCATCGCCATTGTAGCTGTATATTTACTTTCACGAAGATCCTCAGTTCACACGGGATTGGGTGTTACGGAGTAAAGTGCATAGATAAGTGAAGAGGAGGCCCAGCGAAGGATAACATTGCGGGCCTTGTTTGATTTGAATGAGCAATAATATGCTCTCTTGCAGTAGGAGGGCTTATTCAAACGCAATATCAGTGATTTTGCCGCCTTCCTTAAAGCCGATATTTTTATAAACTTGATTGGAAGCCGAATTTTTTAAATCTGCATATAGCATGGGTACTAAATGCTCATTTTCCAAAATGCAACATAGCTCGGATACCATAACGCTGGCAAAACCTTTCTTTCGCAAATTAGGCGGGGTATACACAGCATTAATGCGAGCATGTCTCGGCGAGCGGTGAGCAATATTAGCCATGGATACGGGCATGTTATTTACAATCCAAAGATACAAATTTCCTGTCCTGATGGTCTTCTCCGCAACCGATATTTGACTAACCGGATCAATAGAACTACCTAAAGCCTCTTCTGAAAAACCAGCTAGAAACTGGGCAACTAATTGTACATCCTCTGGGATGGATTGTCGGATCATTCCCTCAACGCCCGAGGGCTTTTTATATTTAGGACAGAAATAAGATTCCATGACCATGTGGGTATGTACCTGAGCAGCATGACGCTGTGCGTAAGCTTTTGCGAACTTCTCGACTGTTTTGGCATCACCACATACACCTGATAGTGTGGTTCCTTTTAAATAACGTAAGAGTTCTTCTATATAGGTCAACTTATGATTATCTGTGATTTGTTGTGAGATCCATAGCCAAGCCTTATGTCCGGGGGATTGAGCAAAGATCATATTTTTATCAGACGTTTTGAGGCATGTTGACCCTTCTGACTCACAAATTCGATGGATCAAATTGTATCGAACTTCATCAGCCAAAAATTGATTTTGATTTAATATATCGTCGTTTGGGACTAGTAGCTCAATCATGACTCGGCCTCCTAAAAATGAGCTATGAACTAAGCACTTTTAAAGTGCTATGAAAAGTAAGATGCTATGAAGATCCAGTTGTTATATCTACTAGGATTTAAACTTCCGCGCTATAAGCTTCTTATTTTTTTGTCGCCAAATCCATCTTTCGATAAAGTTTTTTTCTTTTCTTTCCTGAAGTGTTTCCTTCATACCCTTAATAAGAAATTCGGATCTTCGCTTGTCGTTTCTGCTAATTTCACGTAGTTCCTCAATAAATTTATCGTCCATGTCCGCATCTCCGTTAGTTCAGGATTTTCCAAATTGCTAAGCTAGATTATACAGAACATATGTTCCTTTTTCAAGTCTGCGTCTGCTCTATTCAATCATATAACCATTTTTAGATGGATGCTGCAAGGCCCGCGCCAATCGGATGGTGAGGCATAAGATAAAGTTGAAAGGAGGAATTACAACATGGACAACAAAGCATATGTATCTCAAACGTATCCACGTCTTACAGTCTACAACGAAGAAAATTTTCGGGGTTCCAGGAGAGTATTCAGAGGAAACCTAGGCATTCGTAATACCGATAACATTCTCGACGGCATCGAAAGTCTGCGTTTCTTTTCTACCAGCAGCAATGCTACCCTTGTACTCTTTACTGGCACGCGGTTTAGAGGTAACTTCCGTGTGTTTAGAGGCAATCGCAACATCGCCGACCTGGATGATCTGATTCGCGGGAATGATGTGGAATCTATTATCTCTACCAATCAACGTTTGACGTTGCAGCAAATCCGTAATATCCGCAGTAGCGGTAGACTGCCATCTGGCTATCGAATCATCTAACAGCCTTATTTCGACTTCATAAACCATTTTACAAGACTGTTTCAGGAGCTTGCAACTTTCGGGCTTCTGGGACAGTCTCTCTATTTGTACACGCGACCTACATACTCGAATGATGAGAGGAACTGTATGGGAGAATGGGATGTTGTAAGCAGTCATCGCCAACTCAATGTTCATGAAAAATAGATAAAGGAGGACATACGATATGCCCTCCTAATGACGTATATTATATTTACTTCAGTTCCCAATTAGTTGCTTTGATCACAGCTGCATCTGCGTTCTTAAGATCTGTTTCGCCAGAAGCTAAGAGAGAGCTCCATTGTTTCACACGATTCTTACCATTGGGAGGTTGGTTATAATCATTGGTATCGACAACCAATGTACGCTTAGCATAGAAGCTAGTCATGAACTTCTTCTCATTCGTACTACTGCCTGAGCGTGAGAGGATTCCTTCAAGACTACCTGAATCACCAGTAGCGCCTTGATTGAGTGCTGTGTCGACAAATGATCCAATCGTCAGAGCAGTATTAAATCCGCGTTTCTGTGCTTGCTGTACACTATATTCGATATAGGTGTCATAGAACGTACGCCACATGGCTTCTCTCCAAGCTTCATTGTTTTGGAGAGCGTTGATCTTCTTCTTGATTACACTATCGCTATCGCTGAGTTTTAGAATCGAACCACTCATTTTCCCCTTCAGACCAGCACGTGTTAATCCACCTGCAATGGAAGGGTTACTAGCTCCACTAGCAGCATCAAAAGCTTTGAATAAGTCCGGACCATCGGGTCCTGTATCATTTGAACCGCCTGTTGTTGCTCCAAAGATACCGATTGTGTATCCGCGATTATCGCCGATATCTTCAGCATAGCCATAGAATTCAGTCCATTTCAAAGAATCTTGCTCTGGTTTGTTCACTAGCTTCATAATATTATCCCATTGCTCACCGTCGAGTCCTGTATTAGCCTTCAGAAACTGAAGTGTTGAAGGTGAGAAATTAGCATCATGATCAATAGCTGTAACCGTTGCTTGGCTAGTAGCTTCTTCGCTGGTAAGGGATAATGGCTCTATACTAGCTTCATTTGAATGGTCGAAGCCCTCATTTAAATCGATCGTTTTCTGCACCGGAGTTCCATTCTCTTCAGCAAAAGCCTTGCTAGGTGAAGGGCCGGATAAGCTAGAGAAAGAAGCGATTACAGTAAAGCTTAGCAAGATCATAAGGAACTTTGTTTTATACATATAACTCCTCCTATAATAATGTAATTGTGAAAGACTAAAAGCGTAGATTTGCATCTAACTCGAATTGATTTAGCAAGAGTATAGATAAGAAGCATAGGATTGAATAGAGCTTAAATAACCGTTTTTTTCAAAAATTATGATTTATATGTGAATAAATGGACCTAGTTGTTCCCAGATTCCTACAGACCATAAGTGCAAGAATGAGGACGAAACAAAGATAGTCTCTTGATAAAATGAGATACATCACATATCAGGAGGCTACATTTATGAACAAAATTCATCAGTTTCATGCACTTCACACATCAGAGGAACTTTTATTTTTAGGGAACGCCTGGGATATGCTATCTGCGGTGGCTCTGGAGAAGGCAGGCTTTAAGGCGATAGGTACGACGAGCTGGGGAATTGCCAATACGCTTGGATTCTCAGATGGAGAGCTTATTGATTTTGACCAGCATGTAAGCGTTATTCGGACGATTGCTGAGCATGTTCAAATTCCAGTGTCGGCAGATATTGAATCAGGATATGGGGAGGATACAGCAACGATTGTTGAGCATGTTTTAAGGGTAGCCGATGTGGGAGTTGCAGGGATTAATATTGAGGATTCTTTGAAAACGCAAAAGGGGCTTCGAGAAGTGGGCCTACACAGCAACCTGTTGTCCAAAATAAGAACAGCATTGGATGCGCGTGGGTTTCAAAAGTTTTTTATAAACGCAAGAACGGATACATATTTGCAGATGGATGCCCCACTTTCAGAGACCATAGAGCGGGCCAAAGCGTATGTGGATAGTGGTGCGAGCGGAATTTTTGTTCCAGGATTAAAGAGTGATGAAGAGATCAGGGAAGTTGTGTTTCATATACATGCTCCGCTTAATGTTTTATCCCTGCCGGGTCTGACGAATGTCCACCAGCTTCAGCAGTTAGGTGTTAAACGGTTTAGCTTTGGAAATGCATTTTCTGATAAGATAATAGTTGCTTTGCAAAAGAATGCCGAACAGTTGATAGAGCTACAAGATACATCACATTTATATGAGGATTTTGCAAAATCCTTGAGCTAGATGAATATGAACTGATGAATATGAACTATAGAAAGGACAGAGCATTCGATCATGGCTAACCTTAGTCTTTCTTTTGAAGAAATGTGGGAGAAAATTATAGCGTGTGATCGTAAGTATGACGGGTTGTTTTTTACCGCTGTGAAAACAACTCGCATATACTGCCGACCTTCCTGTCGATCCAAAAAGCCGAAAAAAATAAATGTGGAGTTTTACTTTGATTTGGACAAAGTGGAAAAAGCGGGTTTTCGTGCTTGCAAAAGATGCCAGCCCCATACAGACCATTCGCCGTATATCAGACTTGTGCAGAATGTGGTAACCTTCTTGGTCAATCATTACAAGGAAAAAATTGTATTGCAGGATATTGCGGATCATATCGGAATAAGCTCCTTTTACTTGGATCGGATCTTTAAACAGGAAACCGCCGAAACCCCGCGTACGTATTTGGAAAAAATAAGAGTAGATAAGGCAGCCTATCTTCTTAAAAGTACAAATCTTACGAATCTTGAGATTTGCTATGAGACGGGCTTCCAAAGTCCCTCCCATTTCTATAAGGCGTTTCGCAGCTTGAACCATTGTTCTCCTAGTGAGTATAGAAAGTTGAGTAAGGATTAGAAAAGGAAGGAGGTCGTATCCTTTTATGAGCGAACTATACGTATTGAAGTATGTATCGCCGATTGGAGAGATAGAGATACAGGGCACAAATGAGGCTGTCTATTCTATTATGTTCTCTAATCGGAATGAGCTCTTAACGAGGGCTATAGAAGAGGTTCCAATCCAAGTATTAGCGGAATGCGCTACCCAGCTTGACGAGTATTTTAAAGGTGAGCGCTTTGAGTTTACGTTTCCTTATGCCTTTGAAGGTACGGATTTTCAGCAAAAAGTATGGAATGCTCTGGTGTCCGTGGGGTACGGTAAAACGACAGCTTATAAAGATATTGCTCTTGCTATTGGGAATGAAAAAGCGATCCGAGCCGTAGGCAGTGCTAATGGAAAAAATAAGCTAAGCATTGTGATTCCATGTCACCGAATTATCGGTTCCAATCAGAAACTAACGGGCTATGCAGGAGGGCTATGGAGAAAAGAATGGTTGCTCCAGCATGAGAAGCGTTGTCTGAGGCCCTAAGGAGGGTTCGTAGATGAGAGACATATATTTGAAAGAGTTTAAGCCGGAGAGCTGGGCCAACATGGTTCAGCTCTATCAGGAGCGGTATGATCAGGTAGATCCGGCTATAAGAGCAAAAGTGGCCGAAAGTAAAATTCCAAAGGAGATTCAGATTGTGCTGCTGCCCGATATGGGGGAGTATTTGCTGACTTGGATGGATCGAAAAGTCCCCGCACTCGGCCACGAAACACCGTCGCATTATTTGAAAAGCGAAGAAGGGACTAAAGCACTGAAGGCGGCTATATTACGTATGCCACGTTGAAGAAGCGGACCAAGGAGATACATATGAACATTGAACAGATGAACAGAGCGCGAATGGTGGAAAAAGTGAGTTCGCATATCCATAACTGTAATCATATGGCATGAACTTCATCTAACCCTATGCTATGATTTACCGACAAGAATAGATGCAAAAGGGGAAATAAGAATGAAGCTCAAAAGAATGATGTTCCTACTTTCGTTTTTAACGATATTTGTAGGGTTGTTCACTTTGTGTACAGAAAGTGTTCACGCAGCCAATTCGACAGTATTCAGAAATGGAGATAAGCTTAAGCTTACCCTTGATGATGGTAATGGAGTAAACAGAGTGTTTAAATTCGATCTCCCGTTTACGATTAAGCCTGATACGCCAATTCGTCTGTATAGCAACTATATTGAAATTCCTTCTGGTGACTTTACGATTGATTATGCCAACTCTACAATTACGATTGCGGATTCACGACCAGCACCTTATTCAGGATCAGAAAATCATATAGAACTTCCTATAACTATGAAAGGGTCTGTGCAGTCAGTCGATGAATCTACAGTAACTCCACTTGAGGAGGAGGAGCCGAAAGTAACGCAGCCTGAGGTGGAGACCCATATAAAAGAGATTTCCACTCCCAGTAAACCCGAGGTTGCTCAACAGTTGGACGAACCGAAAGTAATTGAATCTCAAGTAACCCAGCCTGTCGTGGAGCCTAAAGTGGACCAAGCGGTTGATGAGTCACCGGAAATCCCTTTAACTATCCCGTCTGGAGAAAATTTTCCGGGTACATTTACAATCAACTCTTCAGGTACGTCATTTTCGGTTCGTTTGAAAATAAAAAATATTCAACCCACGTACACTTCATACGTTATGGTCAAAAATGCAGATGCTCAATTAATTAAACGGATTCAGTTCGATCCGGAAACAAAGTTTACCTACCCTTTGAGTAACCTGAATTTATCTACGGGTGGATACTACTTTTATATCAAAATGATCGACCAGTCGGGAAATTCGGCAGCGTCTGTACCCCAATTTGTTCCCATAAATAATAACAAGGCTCAGCAGGTTGAGGTGTTTATAGACGGGAAACTGCAACAATATGAGCAGCCTGCGACCTCTATTAGCGGAAGTATGCTGGTGCCATTTCGTGCCGTTTTTGAGGCGCTTGGGGCGAAAGTGAAATGGGATGGAGCTACCAAGACCGTTACTGCAACCAAAGGAAATACAACGATCAAGTTAACTGTAGGCTCCAGAGATGCCTATATCAACGGTAAATTAGTGCGTCTCAATGCGGCGCCGAGGCTCATTAACGGCAAAGTAATGGTTCCTATTCGCTTTGTAAGCGAGGCGCTAGGTGCGAAGGTAAAGTGGAATATTGCAGCTCAGAGCGTTGTGATTTTTCTTGCTCCACCGCAGGTTTTGACAACCAGTGAAAGTGAACAATTAATGGAGGAAAATGAAGATGCTTCCGAATCACAATCCAATACAACGATTCTGAAAAAGATATCCACCACCTTCTCCAAATCTACGGATATTGTGTTCGTCATAGATGTTACAAGTAGTATGACAGGGACGCTGGATTATGTGAGACAGAAGGTGAAAGGCTTTGTTGATTCCGTTCCAGCAGGTTCCCAATTTGCTGTCGTTGCATTTCGGGATATCAATCTGAAGGCAGATAAAGATTTAGAATTTTTGGAGTTTACGACCGATAAAAACAAGTTAAAAGGTAATTTGAATATGTTGCGCCCTTCCGCTGGTGGGGATTTGAAGGAATCGGGATTAGAAGCTATTCAGTTAGCTATAAGTAAATTCCCCAAAAATTCTAATTCCAAAACGATCATATTCATTACAGATGCACCAGTTCATGATAAGAATACAGATCTGGGTAAAGCCCGTTTTTCAGTAGATGAAATCAACGAGCAATTACAGAAAAATGGTGTTATTTTTAATGCAATCGTGCCTGCAAATGGAACAGCCAACAAACAAATGAAAAAGCTTGTAGATACCAACAAAGGGGCTTTGTATGATATCAAGGATGCCAAGCTGAATTTAGCGAAGTAGGTTTGTCCAAACCCAAATAAAGCCGTATAAAGGGAGCCGATGTCAGGCTCCCTTTTGCTATCATAAGCGCCTGTGTTGTAAGTGTCTAATGGGCTGAAAGCTCACTCTCCGTCACCCATTTATGATTTTTGACAGACTCCCCTCCTGTAGTCGGCGTATAGTCTACCATATATACGGTCGTTGGCTCGACGGAATCAATGGTAGCCTTAGCCCCATCCATCCCTTTCATATGATCTGCTGTAAGGATAACCTCCGTTCCCGGTGCATAGGGCTCGTTGCCTGCATCTTTAATCTCTTCATGAATAACCCACTTATGATTATTCACTTTTTCTTCTCCAGTGGTTGGAGTATATGAGACCGTATAAGCAGTAGTCGTATAAGCACCAACAATCGTGGCAGTAGCCCCATTCATGCCTGCCATATGGTCAGCTCGAATAGTCGCTTGGCTGCCAACTTTGAAGGCTGGGTTTTCAGCTTCTTTTAGTCCGGTAGGAAGCTCACTGGAAGTGGAATGGTTCATATCCGATGTGTCGTGCTGTTGACTGCTGTTTGTCGTGTGTTCCTTGTTCGGCGTGTTACTGTTTCCGCACCCACTCAAAATAATCATGATTGTACCAGCGAGCAAAGCCCATTGCATTCTCATATTTACAGCTCCTTTAGGGTTTTAATTATATATTTTAAATGTACCCCTATGGGGTATATTTAAAACGGAAGTATATGACAAACGTGTGAAGTGTTTTGCTTTCAAGGGGATCTCTGTTTGTGCCCCCTTTTTTGCTATGCAGAAGATGCGTAATTAAATGTTGTTGACAGTGAATAAAAAATCATTGTAATATCTACAAAACGCATAAAGTTACTTGGTATTTTAAGCGATTGTAAACATTCTAACTCACCAAAAGTAGAGGGTATCAAGGAGCAGGGGGAGACATCAAAATGAAGAAACCATGGATTTCATTTATATTGCTGCTGGGAGCAGTCGTGCTTTTTATTTCAGGTTGCGCCAGCAAGAATACGTCGGACAACGCTGCGGGTGAAGAAAAGAAAACACTGCATATCAGCTTTAATCCCGGTCCATACAGTGATCAGTTTAAGAATGGTGTGGCACCATATTTGGAGAAGAAAGGCTATACGATTACATATAAAGAGTTTACAGACGGTGTTCAGCCCAATGTAGCCGTGGCAAAGGGGGATATTGATGCTAATGTGTTCCAGCACTCGCTCTATCTGGATTCTATGAATAAGCGGGAGAATATTGATCTGATTGGTGCTGTGCAGGTCCCGACTCCTCCAATGGGATTGTACTCCAGCAAGCATACTAGCCTTGACGAAATCAGTGAGGGAGCCCAAATCAACCTGCCCAACGAGCCAGTCAATATGCTGCGTGCGCTGAATATTTTGAAGGAAGTAGGCTGGATTACGTTAAAGGACAATATTGATCCATTGCAAACCTCGGTGAACGACATCACCTCTAATCCGCATCATTTGCAATTTGTTGCTACCGACCCGGCACAGGGGCCACGTGCACTGGAGGATGTTGATTTTGCGGCTATACAAGGGAACTTTGCTGTATCGAATGGAATAAAGCTGACCTCGGCATTAAAGCTTGAAAATATGACAGATCCGTTCACGAACGTGGTCGCTGTGGACAGCAAGAACAAGGATAAGCCCTTCGTCAAAGACATTATTGAAGGCTATCATTCAGATGAATTCCAAAAGTACATCCAATCGAATCCTGATTATGAAGGCTACAAGCTGCCAAGCTATTTCAAATAATATGGGGTATTATCTTCTGCGGGCTGACGTTGTCAGCCTGTATCTTATGGATAGAAGGTGGAGATGAACGTGATTTTTTCATCCTCTGATCTCGTCAAGGCTCTGCCTGACAACTATTTTAGCGCAATGGATGACAAGGTGAATCTGCATAAAAGTAAGGGAATAGATGTAATCAATTTGGCAGCTGGCAACCCGGATCAGCCGACACCGGCGCATATCATCAGCGCTTTGAAGGAAGCGGTCGATCAACCGATCAATCAGGGTTATCCGCCTTTTCATGGAAAAAAAAGCACGCTGGAGGCTGTCGCCGCGTTCTATAAACGGGAGTATCACGTGGAACTGGATCCTGACCGAGAGATTGCCATATTCAACGGCTCAGCCATAGGCGTAATGGGGATTCCACAGGCGCTATTGAATCCAGGTGATTGGTTATTGACGACCGATCCGGCATATCCCCAATATTATTCCGCTGCTGCGCTGGCAAGAGCCAAAATTCATACGATTCCGCTTGATGAGAAGCATGGTTTCTTGCCTGATTATACAACCGTGCCGGAAGAAATTGCAGAGCAGGTCAAATTGCTCATGATTAATTATCCGAACAATCCGACTGGAGCAGTAGCTACTGCAGATTTCCTGACAAAGACGCTGAATTATGCCGCTCGGTACCAGTTTCCGGTTATGAATGATTTTGCTTACGGTGCTCTTGGATTTGACGGATATAAGCCGATTAGTTTATTGCAAATCCCCGGCGGCAAGGAGTATGGCGTCGAGACGTATACGGCTTCCAAAACGTATAACATGGCTGGATGGCGCTTCGGATTTGCAGTGGGAAATTCGTCCATCATTGGTGCGCTCAAGCATTATCATACGCATGCCTACAGCACTGTTTTTGGAGCGGTACAGGATGCGGGAGCTGTGGCATTGCTGGGCACGCAGGAACCGGTACATGAGCTCGCGGCGCTATATGAGCGGCGCCGTGATGTTCTCATTGCAGCGTTACGAGGTATTGGCTGGGATGTAGCTACTCCTCAAGGGTCTTTTTTTGCCTGGTTCAAGGTGCCAGAAGGGTATACATCGGCTTCCTTTGCAGACTTTTTATTGGACGAAGCGCATGTTGCGGTCGCTCCTGGAGAAGGCTTTGGTCGTGCAGGAGCTTCTCATGTGCGGGTCAGTCTGGTAAACAGTGAGGAAAGGCTGCTGGAGGCGGTGCAGCGCATCGCAGCAACGGGTGTTTTTCAAGTATAAGCTGGAATACAAGGAATTCATGGAGGGAGCGGGAAAAGAACTTTGAGTATAGCGATTATCGGAGCTATGGAGGAAGAAATAGCAGATTTGAAAGCGCAGATCGAAGGGATAAAGATGACCCAGATTGCGAACGGGATTTTTTATACGGGCCAGCTTGAGGGCAAGGAAGTTATTCTGCTGCAATCAGGAATTGGCAAAGCGAACGCAGCCTCGACTACGGCGCTGTTAATTGAGCGATTTAGCCCGGAGCTTGTCATTAATACCGGGTCTGCGGGTGGGCTCGATCCAGCGCTGCATGTTGGCGATGTCGTAGTGGCGACCGAGCTGACTTACAGCGATGTGGACGGAACGGCGTTCGGCTATACCTACGGACAGGTGCCACAGATGCCGGCAAGTTATCCTGTCGATCCAGCGCTGCTTGCTTTTGCGACAGAAGCGCTGGCAGAGACCAGGATTGAGGGGCAGATCGTCAAAGGTTTGATTACGACGGCAGACTCTTTTATCTCCCAGGCTGAGCGCGCCCATTTTATCCGTAGCCAGTTTCCTGAAGCGAAAGTGACGGATATGGAAGGGGCCGCGGTCGTTCAGACTGCGTACCAGTTTGGTGTTCCATTTTTGGCTGTCCGTTCTTTGTCTGATCTTGCCGGTGTAGAAGCGGCGGATTCTTTTGACTCCAATCTTGATTTGGCTGCGGCCAACTCGGCAGCAGTGGTTGTGGCTCTTGTAGCTGCATATGATAGAGACAAGCTTTGATATATTCAATGGCACTATTCAGGAACGTTTTTTCTTTGGCTTGCCATGCTGGTTAATGAGAGTTCGAAGTTGTTTCCCGGCTTGGTTCAGCTCCATATCGTTCAACACATAATCGGTGCTGACTTCCCAGGTGCTGCGGTCATTCAGATGAAAAATAAAGGCGGGAAAGCGAGGGCGCAGCCATTTGCGGATGGAGGCTCCTTCGAATTCGACTTTAGTGATTGCAGCCCACGGGACAGTTCGAATACCATCGGAAATGCTGTGTTCGTCAAAGATGAACAGGTGGGTATCCTTACGAAGCGTTCTGCTCAAACAAACCACAAGATAGCTACCGAAAAAAGGAAGTCCGACAATGGCGGACGTAATAAAGAAGAAGATTTGTAGAGCTGAGATATCTTCGTCGATAAAAATGAGCAGCAGCAAAAACAGACAAATCAGCACAAACATCAAGCTGCCCATGGCCTTCCAAAATGCCAAAGATCTTCGATATACAATTTTATCCACGGAATACCGCCTCGTCGCGTACAAACTCCTGAATGAAATATGTTATCCGTTCTCTCCAGTCAGCTTCGGTTACACTTTCAATACGCAGACATGGGATGGCCTGCATATCCAGTTCTGTATTTCTTACAATCCACACATCATTCATTCCTTTAAGAACAAATAGCAGATTCGTAACAGAAGGACCATCTTCATCCGTATCCGTGTATACCATTTGGCTCAAATTATTAAGGCTACACTGATTACGATCAAAATCCTCTCGCCAGTCTTGTATTATTTGTTGGGCCGACTCATGAAGCTTCCACGTTGTCATTTGCTGCATGCTGAAGTTGGATGAGGTTAACTCATTCCACTGTTCTTCGGTCAGATCGACGTATCGGCTGTGCGCATTGAAGTTCGAAGCAAGTAGGCCGAACAATTGATCAATGTCACGATGCCAGTCTTCTGGAGAAGACCAGCGAAAGAAATGGAGTTCATTGTGACTGGAGAAATGATACAGAAAACGTTCATTTCCATGGTGTATCGTTAATGTATTTTGCTTATCCTGTTGCTCCTTGTAGCCACGTAGCATCTGACGACTTTGTACCAGATGAGCTAGCATTTCAACAATGAACTCATCAAATTCGAGCTGTTGTTGCTCGTCATCCCGTTGTTCCATCAGACCCTTGGATATCAGGCTATGCGTTGCAGCATGAAAAAGCAGTTCCCAGCGATCTTCGGTTAGTTCCCCGTAATAAGATTGGAGCAGACCAGAAGCCATATCTTCTGCGCCCAGTGCGGTCAAGGCAAAGCCTAGTTCCTCAAGCGTTAAAATTACCGTTTGTTTATCCATAGTCAGGCTCCTTCTCCATCTGTTAGGTATATGTCATTTAAATAGTTTGCTGGCCCAACGTATCCCCTTTTCGGCGAATTTGGCGACTTTTCCACCTGCCCAGCTTCCCACCGTACCGCCGACATAAGCACCGACGGCTGCACCGACCGGACCACCGATAGCGCCGCCTACGGCTCCCAAAGCCACAGCACCGCCATAAGTTGCGGCGGTTTTAATCGCTACGTTAGAAGCAGATACAGCCACATCCGTTCCGGTAAGCTTCCCGCTTTTCCATTTTCCAGCCAGACTGATACCCTCGCCCACAATATTCATGGTGGCATTAATAGGGTACAGCTTTTTGGCAATCATGCCGGGAATTTGGCGGGTGGCTATGCCATATCGGCCTTTTTCCACCCCGGCGATAACGTTCCGCGTCCACTGAGGAAAGCTGTTGGCTTTATTGAATCCGAGGCCGAGCTTACCCATTTGAAGCTTTCCAGCTAATCGATCAAAGCCCTTTAACCCCTTCATCACAATACCGGGTTTGGCGAATTGGCGGTTTAGGCTTTTGCCTAAATTACGCATAAAAGCATTGTTACCCTTGCCTTTCACCCATGCCGCATTATGTATAACCGCTCGAGTGGGATTCTTCAGACTTTTCTTGAATTCTACTGTTTTGGTGAGCACAAGGGTGGAAGCCAGACCGCTATAGATAGCTGTTCCGGCAAATCCCAGTTGCCCGCGCCATTTATTGGCTTCTGAAATGCTGTTAATGGCTATATCTGCTGGATCGGGTCCTTTTTTCCCGGAAGTTGTCCCTTCACTGCTGCCGATCTGTCCGCTGTGATCTCCTTTATTAATACCCGTGTCTACTTGGGTATCTGTTTCCTTGAATTTTACTGCAATGGAACGCAGCTCTGTGCTGACAGAACCGACAGTTTGAGTGAAAGCATCCATTTGTCCACGAGCTTTATGAAAATCCTGATAAAAGCGCTGTTGTGTTGTTCCTGCCCAGCTATTTTCCAACATCTGAATATGCTGTGACAGTTGTCCGCAAATTTGTGCCCCCAGCTCACGTGCCTGTGCGAACTGCCTGGAAACCGCCTCTAGTTTCTCAGGAGGAACCATAATTTTAGCCATGATGTCCACCTCGGATGATTAAAATAATTACTTATATTTTAGTGAATCTAGTGGGGGTTAGCAAAAAAAGGAGGGGATTTAAGTGAAAAATAAGTCATTTGTATGAGTTCCTGAGGATTCATAAGGGAAAAAAGTAGGAGTGTTATGATCCGAAGTTCTTATAAGTTATTCATAACGAAAACGAAAAAAGCCCCTCTTTTCAAATGGAGCTTTCCATTAGAAAGAGAGGCCTTCATGCGTAGAGGCTAATGCATGTTTCGCGTCGTATTAATTATTTTAGCGGAATCTGCTTGGACAGCTTTTCAAACTGCTGCAAGTGAGGAGTGACCTTGGCGGTAATTCCTTTGAAATACTTGATGGACGCTTGTCTTTGACGTTCTTTGGTAGCAGTCTCTTCAGGGAACATGGAGTATTCCTTTTGGACAGAGCCATTTTTATAAATTACGGAGAAGAGCTCTCCTTTTTGCCACCTTTGGACGAGATCTTGATTACTGTGCAAGATATTTAACACTTCTTTTCCATTTTTATAAGTGAAGCTGTAGTCTGGATCGGCCACAGCGTGGATCACTTGGTAGCCGTTCTGTAATCCATTGTTCTGAAAAGTACCTACTTGAATCTCGTTCGAACGTACGGTTCCGTCCATTTGCGTCACTTTTTCAGTCTGCGTACCCTTGCCGCTCATCGTGTCATTGTTCCATGTGCCGTTGTATACGATTTTATGATTTTGTCCATCTGCATCCGTGTATTGATTTATATATTTTCCAGTACCTGAACGCTTGCCATTCACAAAATCACCCGAATACTGCTTATATTGGCTCCATTTGATCGTACCACGTCCGTTGGGCTGCCCATTTTCAACCTCTCCATAGTAAGTCGTCTGACCAGATAGCTGAAGCAATTCCCTGGTTGCAGCCGCATTCGCCGCAGGTGTACTTACAGACAGCGCTCCAGATATCAGCGATGCGGACACCATAATAGGCAGAGACAGATCTTTCCCTTTTTGCCAAAGTTTTTGCATCATGAGTACTCCCCTTTCGAAGCTTTGAAATTCTAAAAAATTATGTTCAACAACCCAGCACCGTTTTTATACTATTTTGTACTTGGTGATTTATAGTTTAATATATATTGAGAATTATAGGAAACTGTAAAGTGAAAACAGCTAGTTAGGAGAGAGATTCATGAATTTACCTGAACATGGGAGTGAGGATGTATCTAGCATCCTTGCCGTGGAGTTGGAATATGAGCCTGTGAAGACCATAAAAGGAATCCATCAAGTGGAGCCTGATGCTTAACTATTTAGCGTACATACGGGAACCGAGCCTGGCTTTTTTGGGTTGAGTACACTCGCGGAGGATCGCTTTGCAGATTTGATTTTCAGTATGGATGGGGTACGGACCGTGCAGCCGCAAACTGTGTTTGAGGCAATGTGGAAAAGTGCCGAATATGCGCGCGCCAGACTCGGCGGGACATTAGTGAATGAACAGGGTCTGCCAGCTATGCCGGAAGATTATCTACATCAGATTCAAGAGATGGAAGATCGATTAAGTGAGTTTGGATTTAAAGCAGGCGAGGATGTTGTTGCGTTTCTATTCTAGATTAGAAAGGAGTGATTTCGTTGTCCAGCAACTCTATTGAGAAGCTAAGAACGATTCTAAAACGTAATGCTACTATTTTTCATACAGGGGGTCGCAGACCGTCGGGTTCCCTTGAACAGAGCTGGATTGGTAGAGTTACAGTGGCTTTGCCAACGGAGGAACAACCCATTGATGTACAGGGGAATGTTATGGCTCCGATCATGCAATTGTATTTGCCTGCCTTGCCCTTTGTCCCTGAAGCTATGCACAGTGTCAAGCTGTTGACCGTCTTCCTGTCTCCCCATGTACTGGATCATGAGGACATGGAAGGATATATGTGTATTCGTGAGTATACGTCGGTAGAGGATTTGGTTGAAAAAGATTTTGGTCCGGCATTTATGCAAATCAAAGCATTTCCGCTGTTCCCCGAACTTAAAGAGAATGATTATCCGGTCTGGGACGGTGAAGATATCCCTGAGGAATACGGCGATGTTCTCAACCAGATGGACGAGGAGGAACCCGACTATTTTGGGGACATCGTAGAGGAAATATATGCGGTTCACAAAATCGGTGGCTATCCCAGCTTTATTCAACCAGGCATCGACTTTGGCGAGGGCTATGAATTTGTGTTTCAGATTGCCTCAGATGCCAAAGCCCAATTGAATATTGTGGATGGAGGCAGCTTTTATTTTGCCAAGCATCAGAATGAAGGAGTCTGGCGGGGTTACTTTGATTTTTACTAATAGGCTCATTTAGAGAGCAGTCTGGAACCGATCGTTTTGTAGAGCATGGCAACCCAATATACTCGTAGTTTAGAAGCTGTCGAAAATGGAGTGAAAAGATATGAATGTTTTAGCAATATGCGGGAACTCGCGTTTTTCAGCGAGGGCTTGCTAAATACAAAGTAATCAATGTAATGCTTATGATCATATCTGTGATCATATTGCTGGCAGCAGGCATCGTTGCAGCGGTGGAATATTTACAACCAGAACGACATTTGCTGCAAGTGCTGGCGAATGCCATGTTTGACCATTGGGTTCCCTCTATCACTTTGCTCAGTGTTGTATTCGTGGGTGTGATCGTTCTTGCCATCGTTAGAAATGTTTATGCCAAGCAATTACATACACGCGTGCTAGATCGGGCCTGGCAGGCCATTTTCAATCATATGGACAAATGAGGACAGAGAGTAACTGTAGGAGATTGGCATAATAGCTGAAGGAGTGACAGCAATGAATGACTGGGAATCGGGAATCATTCAGGTCGATGGTGAGCGTGCTATCTACTCATCTTTAACGGAAGATCAGTTGTTAGAGACCACTTGGTATTCTAAATATTTTCATTCTGTAAGAAAGCTAGGGAATGACTACATCTGGTATCATTTCGATCAGGTTTCTTTGCTGTGTCGGCAATTTTTTTTGTCTGTATGCTTTAAGGATACAAACCTAATTGTCGTGGAGATTTCGCTCCAGGGAGATGAATTTCCAACTTCGTGGGATAATTGGTCTGAGGAAGGAGAGAGAAAGCGACAAAGGGAGCATGATCGTTTGTTACAGCAACATTTGTCCGTAAAGCCAAGCTATCGTCAAACAAAGCCTTACCCCTATATGGAATATGAACTGAACTGGGGGAAAATCTCTTCTTATTTTGACCCACGGTCGGGAAATACGGCCATTGCTTTTAAGTATAAAGATGAATAGTGATCTTACATAAAATACACGACAACCCTGCGCTTTGTGCTGAAGGTGAGGGTGTTGGATGAGTAAGGGAGATGTGTTGTGGATAAAAAGGCGAAAAAAATACTGATGAACACATTCTGGTCCTCTAGAGGCTGGAAGCAGGAGCGGGAATCTTTTTCGGGTGAGGATTTTGAATATGCCAAAAGTAAGGGCTTGATGTTCGATCCGATCACCATTACACATAACGAGATTATAAACAGGCTGCATGAGCTGCACCAGCAAAAGGCTACAAAAGAGCGAGTGGCAGCAGCGTTTTTGCACAGTCTTTCCACGAAAAAGGTTCATTTACGAAGCGCCTTATCGAGCTGGGCATTAACCGCAGGACTTCCTTTGCACACCTATGGGGAGCGGCCTGTCGTCTTGCCCAATTACAGTAGCTGTGGGGATTGTAATTTTAATAAATTGATGTCTGATAAGGAATATGTCAATGAAGATTTGAATGTACTGAATTTTGAACGAATCAAATGGGGCGGTATTCGTCTGAACCACCTTCTGTATTGCTGGATGGACCTTGAATTGTTCAGTCAAGAAGAGGCTGTTCAGATTTCCGATGAGGATCTGACTATACTTCATAACATGCTCGAAGCTGTTCAGAACTGTGATGCTCAAAGCAGTGCACGTCAATTGGAAAAGCGCTGGAAGGATGTGTTTCCATCCAGCAAAAACGAGCGTGATGTAGTCATGGAGGTGTGGGGATATGCCGGACTGCTGGTTCCACAGGACACGCCTCGTAAACGACAGCACGGCAATCATGATTTTTATTCCGTAGCAGCTTGGCAAGGAGATGACGGATACTCGCAGGAGGCGTTGGACTATTTCTTCGGTGCGTTTTTATAGAGAAAGTGAATCGTTATGCCACATCTTGATCATGACGGTTCCTCAAACAACAAACGTTCTTCTTCCCGACTATGAATGGCATTGACAACCAGAAGCGCGTGGAACTGCTGAAGAACTTCAGGCGTAAGCCCTTCTTCACGGATCATGGCTTTGAGCTCTTTTACAATGATTCGGAGCAGATCATGATCCCGTGTAAGTTTGACGACAGCCTCCTGCAGTTCCGGTTTTTTCTCGACCATTTCCTGATAGAATCCTTCCTCTTCTGCATCAGCATGGCTAAGAATGCGGGTTTCCCAATATTCGATCAAGTGGTCGGCAGCCTGGCGCGCCACCTTGAATTCTTTTGCTTCGAGTAATTCCTCTACTTCTCTCGTCTTATCTAGAGCGCCAGATAGCCCGCCTTGATGAATGGCATGATGAGCATGCAGTTGACGTAAAGAAGGTCCTCCCATAACAGTTCATCCTTTCTTTGTACCCTTTTTTTAGTACAGTATAGCATAAGAAAATAGCGTTATTTTTTCGGTTAGGATTTTCCCCCCTAAGGAAAAGGGAACTCCCTAATTGGTTCAATTTCATATAATACTTAGAATGAGGTTAGAAGATAAAACTCAATCTTGGGGGAATGGATGATGAATCGATTAACCGAAATAACAGACATAAAAAAGATTGTGAAAAAAGGATCAAGGGTTTGAAGGGGATGAGCAGATACATACCCAATCAACATGGAGCTTGGGCCATGCTCATTCTTCCATTTTTATTCGGTTTAGCTGCTTCTCGAGGGGAACTCATTCATATCCCCCTATTTGTGTGCTGGTTTTTTATCTACTTATTCAGTTTTCCTGTCCTCCAATGGATCAAAACAGGCAGCAGTGAAAGATACCGCAAACCCGCCGTTGTATACGGAGTGATATTACTTCCTTTGTTAATTTCACTGATATGGTTTGAGCCTGCCTTGATCTGGTATGGAGCTCTTCTATTGCTCTTTTTTATGGCTAATATTTATTTTGCAAAAACGAAAAATGAACGTGCTTTACTTAATGACATTGTTGCAATTCTACTCTTTTGTTCTTTTATATACCCTGTTATTTATATGGGAGGAGGAGAGGATTGGGGAGTAGCAACAGAGCTATTCTTACTTTTGGTGCTTTACTTTATCGGAACTGCTTTGTATGTCAAAACGATCATTCGTGAAAGAAAAAATATACGTTACCATTATGCTTCCGTCATCTATCATTTGGTGATTTTGTTGTTTGCTACCTGCTTAAAGTTACCTCTGTTTGTTCCTTTTTTGATTTTTTTGATACGGGCCATATGGCTTCCTAAACTCGGATTAAAGGCAAAACAAGTTGGCATGGCGGAAATTGGATTTTCAATGATGCTCTATGTTTTTGTGTTGTTTTTATACTTCTAAAAGGAGAGACATCAATGATACCTTTGAAAACGCCGCGTGATTATCATACTGATCCGTTTATAGTCATCTGGGAGGTTACCCGAGCTTGTGCTTTAAAGTGTCTTCACTGTAGAGCGGAAGCTCAGTACAAACCGGATCCTCGCCAGCTGACACTAGAAGAAGGTAAGAAGCTGATAGATCAAATCGCTGAAATGAATCATCCGTTGGTTGTGTTCACAGGCGGAGATCCTTTGATGCGTCCTGATCTGTTTGAACTGGCTCGATATGCAATTGAAGAGAAAAATCTGTCGGTTTCGATGACCCCCAGTGCCACACCTAAAGTGACACGAGCAGCGGTAGAAAAAGCAAAGCAAGTTGGGTTATCGCGGTGGGCGTTTAGTCTGGACGGTTCATGTGCAGACATTCACGATCATTTTCGGGGTACGGTGGGTTCTTACGATACAACCATGCGAGGAATTGGTTATTTAAAGGAACTGAATATCCCTATTCAAGTGAACACTACGGTGTCCCGGTATAACCTCCATGATCTGGAGCAAATTGCAGAAAGGGTAAAGGAAATGCAGGCCGTGTTATGGAGTTTATTTTTCCTTGTTCCAACCGGACGTGGCATGGAGAAAGATATGATTACTCCTGATGAGCATGAAGCCGTAATGAAATGGTTGTATCAAATACAGCAACAGATGCCGTACGGTGTGAAGGCTACAGAAGCTCCCCACTACCGGAGGGTCGTACTGCAGCAAAAGCACAATGCAGGTGAGAGCAGTGTAGCAGACGGACAAAAGAGGGCAGATATTTTAGGACGTGCTCCTAAAGGCGTAAATGATGGAGATGGATTTGTTTTTATTAGTCATATCGGCGAAGTATACCCGAGCGGTTTTCTGCCTCTTATGTGCGGGAATGTACGAAACGATAGCCTGGCAGATATTTATCGCAACTCTCCGATCATGATGAATCTTAGAGATAAGTCCCTACTTAAAGGTAAATGTGGAGTCTGTGAATTCAAGGCCATCTGTGGGGGCTCCAGAGCAAGGGCTTTTGCAATAACAGGAGACTATTTGGAGAGTGACCCTTATTGCGCTTATATACCCGGGGTTGGAGAGGAAAAGTGTTTTCATGAAAAATAGTTCTAAAAAAGTCGTTATTCTCGGTGGAGGAATAAGTGGTTTAAGTGCTGCCTTTTATGTGAAAAAGCTGGCTGAGGATCGGCAGCTTGAAGTGGAGATTACACTGGTGGAGAAAAGTGAACGTCTGGGAGGAAAGCTGCAAACCGTTCGCCAAAACGATTTTATGATCGAAAAAGGACCGGATGCTTTCTTGGCCAGAAAGACGGCAATATTGGATCTGACCATGGAGTTGGGGCTGGAAGCAGAGTTGGTATCGACAAACCCGAAAGCCAAATCTGCTTGTATTTTGCATAAGGGCAAACTTCATACGATGCCGATGGGCTTCATTCTGGGCATCCCAACAAAGCTGACTCCTTTCATTCGGACAGGACTTATTTCTCCACTGGGAAAAGCACGGGCAGCCCTGGATTTAATCATTACGGCGAAGAAAGGTGATGCGGACGAATCACTAGGTGATTTTATCAAACGGCGTCTCGGCAAAGAAGTTCTGGACCAGATTACAGAACCTCTGCTGTCTGGAATTTACGCTGGGGATACTCATTCTCTGAGCCTTATGTCAACTTTCCCTCAATTTAAACTAATGGAACAAAAGCATGGAAGTTTGATTAAGGGTATGTCTAAAGGGGCGGGAAAAAAGCCAGCAGTACAAGACAAACTGCCGGATATCGCTAAGAAAAGTATGTTTCTTTCTTATCGGCTAGGATTATCTACGATCGTGGAGCGGCTAAAGGAAAGGCTGGATACCGTACGTTTTGTTATGGGGCAAGGTGTAGTTGAAGTAAGGAAGGAAAGCGGTTATCAGGTCATTTTAGAACACGGACAAAAAATAGATACGGATGCGGTGATCTGCGCTGTTCCAGCTTTTGAAGCGGCTACATTATTTTCCGGCGTTGCAAGTGCTAGCTGGTTACACAAGATTCACTATGTTTCCGTAGCCAATATTGCTCTTGCTTATAAAAACACAGATCTTAATTTTGCTTTTGAGGGAACGGGATTTCTAGTCCCCCGCAAAGAAGGCAAAAAGATTACGGCATGTACTTGGTCTTCGACGAAGTGGAGCCATACTGCTCCTGAAGGATATACGCTTTTACGGACCTACATCGGACATGCAGGCGCACAGGATTGGATTCAGATGACAGACGATCAACTTGTGGATGCCGCGCGCAAAGATTTGAAAGATTTAATGGGCCTGGAAGCGGAACCGGAATTCGTTGAAGTCAGTAGGTGTGATCGATCGATGCCGCAATATCCGATTGGACACAAAGAGCATATGGCGAAGATGAGACAGGACTTCGCACAGTATTTACCGGGTGTTTTTCTATGCGGTGCCGGCTATGGGGGCGTTGGAATTCCAGATTGCATCGCTCAAGGGAAAGAAGCGGCTGAACAGTTGCTTTCTGATTTTTTATAATCAGGCTCTTTCCACTAGTGAAAGAGGGAACCCCCTGATTGGTTCAGCTTTAAGGGAGACGTAGAATGAAAGTTAAGCATAAAATCGAAATAAGATGGAGGAATGGAAGATGAGCCAGTTAACGGAAGAAACATGGGTGGCGGACATTGTGAAAGCAGTACCCAAAACGGGAGATCTGTTCCGCAAACTGAGGATTGATTTCTGCTGTGGAGGGAAAATATCGCTCCGTGAAGCAGCAGCCGATCGAGGCCTCCACGCTGGTGAACTGCTGACGCAGATACATGAAGTGGAAGAAAAGCAGGCACAGCATAAGCAAATGCAACCTCCTTCACTCGAACCAAAAGAACTAATCGCCTATATTCAAAATGAGTATCATACGAAGCTTCGGGAAGAACTATCGGCCTTAACGCCGTATGTAACCAAACTAACGCGGGTTCACGGTGAACGTTATCCGCATCTCAAGCGAGTTAATGAACTGTTCACCTTGCTTAAACAGGAATTATCGGAACATATTCAAAATGAGGAGGACCTTGTATTTCCGATGATTGAAGCATTTTTACAAGAATCAACAGTGGAACGAGCAGATGAGTTGAATCTAATTTTGTCCAAGTTGCAAGACGAGCATCAAACGGTGGTGGAATTCCTGAAAGAAATGCGCTTGATCACAAACGGCTTTGAGCCGATGCAGGAAGCTTGTGGTACGCACCGACTCGTATTGAAGCGGTTAGAAGACCTGGAAGCAGATATTTTTAATCATATTCTTCTTGAAAATTGTACACTGATCGAACGTACGAGACAGGCACAGCTAATAGCGAAACCGATTAATTGATGATGAACTAACATGAGGAGCCGAACCAAATGCATAAATTAATTAAAAGTAGCACTGTTTTCGTTTTGGTTATTTCCATCATTTTATTATTATCAGGATGCGGTACGAAACAGCAACTAGATTCAAATGTTGGCAGTGCGGATCAGAACGGATCTTCCAGCCAGACATCTTCGAAAACGGCTGAAACTATTGAGCTTACCATATCCGCAGCAGCAAGTTTAACGGATGCGCTCAAAGAAATTCAGCATTCATACGAATCAACCCATACAGACATCAAATTGAATTTTAACTTCGGCGGCTCTGGTGCGTTGGAAAAACAAATTGAGCAAGGAGCGCCGTCGGATTTGTTTTTGTCCGCTTCGACCAAAAACATGAAGTCCCTTGTTGATCAGCAGTTAATAGATACGAAAAAACAAAAAACGTGGCTGACGAACGAATTGGTCGCGGTTATCCCTGCAGACGGGACGATGAACATCGCGAGTGTAACCGATTTAACAAAAAAAGAAGTGAAGAAAGTTGCGATCGGAATTCCTGAAAGTGTTCCAGCGGGTAACTACGCACAGGAAGCGCTGATGAAAGCGAAGCTTTGGGACACGTTACAGAGCAAGCTGGTTCAAGCGAAAGACGTTAGACAAGTGCTGCAATATGTGGAAACTGGGAATGCAGATGTCGGATTTGTATATAGAACAGATGCATTGACTTCACAAAAGGCAAAAATCGCCTTTGAGGTGAATCCCAAAACCTATTCACTTGTTGAGTATCCAGTCGGGATTGTCAAAGCTACAAAGCACATTCAAGAAGCCGAAGACTTTTATGCATACTTACAATCGCAAGAATCTCTGAATATTATGGATAAGTATGGATTTACCATACCGAAGTGAGCATGCAAGATATAGATTGGAATGAATATTGGCCTCCTATCCGATTATCGTTGCAGGTTGCACTGTTATCCAGCGTTCTCGTAATCATATTAGGCTTGCTTGTGGCATGGTCAATGTCGCGGTTGGGATTATTTAAAGGGAAAACGGTTGTTGAAACCGTGCTTATGCTGCCCTTGGTACTCCCACCGACGGTTGTTGGTTTTTTACTGCTCATATTACTTGGACGAAAAAGCGGGTTCGGACGGTTTGTGGAGCAATGGTTTGGCGAGCCTATTATATTCTCGTGGTGGGCAGGGGTTATAGCAGCGGTGGTAGTAGCTTTTCCTCTAGTCTATCGGACGCTGAGAATGGGATTGTCTTCTGTTGACCGGGACTTGGAAAACGCGGGACGTTCGATGGGTGCAAGTGAATGGCAGGTTTTTCGATACATCACCTTCCCTTTAATTTTCCCTTCTTTTAAAGCTGCCTTCATACTCGGTTTTGCCCGCGGCCTGGGCGAATTTGGTGCTACGCTGATGATTGCCGGAAATATTCCGGGTAAAACACAAACGATTCCGACGGCCATTTATATTGCAGTGGATGCTGGTCATCTTCCTATGGCGTGGGCGTGGACATGCTCTATCATACTCATTTCTTTTATCATGCTCCTGTTAACGGGTCAAAAGAACAATTAATTACTTCATACAAGCTTCCCTTTAGCAGGGGAAGCTTTTTTGTATCTTTCCATAGAACGAGGGATTTCCTGTAGCGCTATAGGACATTCCCTAATGGGAACAGAGATGAATGAATTACATAATGAGAGTAAGCGAATGAGTCTTCCCTTGGAACTTGCGTTGGGATGATTCTTTCTAAAAAGGAGTGTTGGTCATCGATGAAAAAGAAATACAACCTCAACTTTTTTAAACCGATCGAAAGCTATTCGGGAAATTGGTCAATCCTTGAGGAAAAAAATAGAGAATGGGAAAACGTATATCGTCAGCGTTGGTCTCACGACAAAGTGGTTCGGACGACTCACGGTGTGAACTGCACCGGTTCCTGTAGTTGGAAGGTTTTTGTCAAAAACGGCATCATTACCTGGGAAAATCAACAGATCGATTATCCTTCCTGCGGTGTAGATATGCCAGAATTTGAACCGCGGGGATGCCCGCGTGGGGCTACATTTTCCTGGTATGAATACAGTCCATTACGCGTGAAATATCCTTATATGCGCGGTAAGCTGTTGCGGCTCTGGCAGGCGGCCATCCAGGAGCATGCCAATCCGGTGGAAGCATGGGCAAGCATTGTGGAAGATCCGGAGAAAGCCAAGCTCTACAAATCAGCTCGCGGAAAAGGCGGTCATGTCCGTGTCACTTGGGACGATGTCCTGCGTCTGATCTCGGCACAACTCATCTATACCATTCGTAAATACGGTCCTGACCGGATTGCGGGCTTTACGCCAATCCCGGCGATGTCAATGATAAGCTACGCTTCGGGAGCCCGATTCATTTCGCTACTGGGTGGGCAGATGTTGAGTTTTTATGACTGGTATGCCGATCTTCCTCCTTCATCTCCTCAAATTTGGGGGGAGCAGACGGATGTACCGGAATCTTCTGATTGGTACAATGCGGGTTACCTGATTATGTGGGGATCGAACGTACCGCTTACCCGGACGCCAGACGCTCATTTTATGACGGAAGTACGATATAAGGGAACAAAAGTCGTATCAGTGGCTCCCGACTTGGCGGAGAATGTGAAGTTCGCTGACAACTGGCTTGCCCCAAATCCGGGTACAGATGCTGCCGTAGCCCAGGCTATGACGCATGTTATTTTGGATGAGTTTTACAAAGAGCGCCAAGAACCGATGTTCATTAACTATGCCAAACAATATACGGATATGCCGTTTATGATTCTGCTTGATCCACACGAGGGAGCCTGGAAAGGTGGACGTTTTCTACGGGCGAGTGACCTGGGGGATGCTTCGCCGCATGCGGACTGGAAGCCGGTCATATATGACGAAGCGGCGGGGGAAATGCTGGTCCCGAACGGTACGATGGGACAGCGCTGGGAGCAGGATAAGAAATGGAACCTGATTCTGGAACGGGAAGATGGAACAAAGGTTGAGCCCGCGCTCACTGTGGAAGGTCATGGCGAGCAATGGGAAGAAATCGTATTCCCTTACTTTGATAACGCCGGTAATGGAACGTTCAAACGTGTAATTCCGGCCAAAAAAGTACGCTTGGCAGATGGCTCGGAGCGTTACGTAGCAACTGTGTACGATTTGATGATGAGCCAGTATGGTGTCGCACGCAATGACAGCCCTAATAACGCCAAAAATTATTACGACGAAGCTTCGCATTATACCCCTGCCTGGCAGGAGAAGATCACAGGTGTGAAGGCGTCTGTTGTGGTACAGATTGCTCGGGAATTTGCCCAAAATGCTATCGATACTAAAGGTCGCTCCATGATTATTATGGGTGCGGGTATCAACCACTGGTTCAATAGTGACACGATCTATCGGTCCATCTTGAATCTTGTCGTGTTGACTGCTTCCCAAGGTGTAAACGGTGGAGGCTGGGCGCATTATGTGGGTCAAGAAAAGCTCCGCCCAATCGAAGGCTGGTCAACGATTGCTTTTGCAAAAGACTGGCAAGGGGCGGCTCGGCAGCAAAATGCTACATCGTTTTTCTACTTTGCAACAGAGCAGTGGCGTTACGAAGAAAGTGGAACAGACACCTTGAAGTCACCGATTGGCGGGGATGTCAGTTACAGACATCCAGCAGACTATAACGTACTCGCAGCACGTCTGGGTTGGCTGCCTTCTTATCCACAGTTTAATAAAAACAGTCTGCTGTTCGCCGAAGAGGCTGCACAATTAGGCAAGAAGTCCAACGAGGACATCATCAATCATTCTGTGGAAGAGATTAAATCACGTAAGACACGCTTCGCTGTAGAAGATCCTGGAGCAGCCGAGAACTTCCCGCGTTCACTCTTTGTTTGGCGGTCAAATCTGATTTCCAGTTCGGCGAAGGGACAAGAGTATTTCATGAAACATTTACTCGGAGCATCTGATGCCCTGCTTGCCCGGCCGAACGAAGAACAGAAACCTGAGGAAATCGTCTGGAGAGAAGATGTAGAAGGAAAGCTTGATTTGATGGTTGCACTTGATTTCCGGATGACAACAACTCCATTGTACGCGGACATCGTACTTCCTGCGGCAACCTGGTACGAAAAAACAGACTTGTCGTCAACAGACATGCATCCTTTCGTGCATCCGTTTAATCCGGCTGTTAATCCACTGTGGGAATCCCGCGCGGACTGGGATATTTACCGCCAGCTTTCGGAAGTCTTTTCGGATATGGCAAAAGAGTACCTGCCAGGCATATATAAAGACCTTGTGACTGCGCCGCTCGCACACGATAGTATAGGCGAAATTTCACAGCCGATGGGTCTTGTAAAGGATTGGACCAAGGGCGAGATTGAAGCGATTCCGGGTAAAACCATGCCGAATTTCAGCATCATCGAACGCGATTATACTAAAATTCACGATAAGTTTATCTCACTCGGTCCGAATTTGACTAGTGGGAAAGCAGGTGCGCATGGCGTCAGCTTCTCCGTAGCGGACGAATATGAGGAAATGAAAAAGTTGAACGGAGTTTATTACGATGAATCCATTAAAGACGGACTGCCCAAAATCCAGACAGCTCGCCAAGTAGCCAATGCAATTCTCCACCTTTCATCCGCGACTAATGGACGGGTGTCGCAAAAGGCTTATGAGCAGGCAGAAGAGCTTCACGGTGTGGAACTCAAAGATATCTCGGCCGATCGGGCAGCGGAAAGGATCACTTTCCAAAGTATTACGGCACAGCCACGGGAAGTTATACCGACACCAGTATTCACTGGCTCGAACAAGAAGGGACGCCGCTATTCACCATTTACAACGAATATTGAACGTCTCGTTCCGTTTCGTACTTTGACGGGAAGACAGCATTTCTATATTGATCATGAGATTTTCCAACAATTTGGGGAATCATTGCCGATCTACAAACCGACGCTGCCGCCAATGGTGTTCGGCCCTCGCGATCGGGAAATAAAAGGCGGGCAAGATTCACTCGTGCTCCGTTATCTGACACCGCACGGTAAATGGAATATTCACTCCACCTACCAGGATAACCAGCACATGCTTACACTGTTTCGCGGAGGTCCTACGGTGTGGATCAACAACGAAGACGCAGAGGCACACGATCTTGCCGACAATGACTGGGTAGAGGTATACAACCGTAACGGCGTCGTAACCGCCCGGACCGTTGTCAGCCACCGGATGCCAAGAGGAACGATGTTCATGTACCATGCTCAGGATAAGCACATTCAAGTGCCAGGCTCCGAAATCACGGATACACGCGGCGGTAGTCATAACGCACCTACAAGAATCCATCTCAAACCAACCCAGATGGTCGGTGGATATGCTCAGCTTAGTTATGGATTCAACTATTATGGTCCGATCGGCAACCAGCGTGATGTGTACGTTGCGGTACGTAAAATGAAGGAGGTTAACTGGCTTGAAGATTAAAGCTCAAATTGCCATGGTCATGAACCTGGATAAGTGTATTGGCTGTCATACGTGTAGCGTGACCTGTAAAACAACCTGGACGAACCGCAAAGGTGCGGAATATATGTGGTTTAACAATGTGGAAACCAAACCGGGTATCGGTTATCCGAAGCGCTGGGAAGATCAGGAATTATATAAAGGGGGCTGGCAGCTCCGCAAAGGGAAACTGGAACTGAAGTCAGGCAACAAGCTGTCCAAGATAGCACTGGGTAAGATTTTTTACAATCCAGACATGCCGGAAATGAAGGATTATTATGAGCCCTGGACTTATAATTACGAGCAACTGACCAACGCTGGCGAACAGAAGCATTCACCTGTGGCACGCGCGCATTCTGCGGTAACGGGTGAAAAAATGGATTTGGAATGGGGTCCAAACTGGGAAGATGATCTGGCGGGGGCGCATGTAACGGGTCCGCTTGATCCAAATATTCAGAAAATCGAAGAAGAGATTAAATTTAACTTTGAGAAGTCTTTCATGGTTTATCTCCCACGGCTTTGCGAACATTGCCTAAATCCAAGCTGTGTCGCGTCATGTCCTTCGGGCGCCATGTACAAGCGGGACGAGGACGGAATCGTGCTCGTGGATCAGGAAGCCTGCCGTGGATGGCGGTATTGCATGACGGGCTGCCCATACAAAAAAGTGTACTTTAACTGGCAGACGAACAAAGCGGAAAAATGTACCTTCTGTTTCCCACGTGTGGAAGCTGGTCTGCCGACAGTCTGCTCCGAGACATGTACAGGACGAATTCGCTACCTCGGCGTTATGCTGTATGACGCGGATCGAGTGCTTGAGGCCGCTTCTACGCAGGATGAGAAAGAGCTTTATAAAGCGCAATGCGACCTGTTCATGGATCCAAGTGATCCGGCAGTGATTGCTCAAGCGAGAAAAGACGGTATCTCGGAGGACTGGATTGAAGCAGCGCAGAACTCGCCGGTCTACAAGCTTGCTATTGAGCACAAGCTGGCATTCCCGCTTCATCCGGAATACCGCACATTACCTATGGTCTGGTATGTGCCACCACTCAGTCCGATCATGAATTACTTTGAAGGGAAAGACTCAATTGAGAATCCCGATATGATCTTTCCGGCTATCGAAGAGATGCGCACCCCTATTCAGTACCTTGCCAATATGCTGACAGCGGGCGACACGCAAACTGTGAAGGAATCCTTGCAGCGAATGGCTATGATGCGCTCCTATATGCGTGCCCAATCCACAGGACAATCTTTCGATGAAAGCCGTCTTGAGCGCATCGGCATGACACCGCGGCAGACTGAGCAGATGTATCGACTTCTGGCGATTGCCAAGTATGAGGATCGTTTCGTCATTCCGACATCACATAAAGAAGGATATTCGAATCCGTACCGGGCTCAAGGATCTGCTGGTTACGGCGATACCATGGGAAACATGGGTTCTGGCTCTGGATGTGACGGCTGTAGTATGGCAAGTTCGATGGGGATGGAAGAGCCTTTGAAAACGGGCAAAGAAATGTATGAAGAAAACTTCTACGGGGGTATTTGGCGTGATTAATGTAGCGAAGTTGTATGAATGCAAGCCATCATTCGGGTTTTTCGCTCAGCAACTCATGTACCCGGAAAAGCTGGATTTTCATCCAGCTTTTCTGGAAGCATCGTTTGATCCGAACCATCCGGCATATACGTATGCGAACACCTACTGGTCCCTTATGCAAGAGTTCAGTATGGAAGAGATTCAGGAAATGTATACGGAAACCTTTGATTTTCAAAAGAATTGTGCACTATATATGACTTACTTTAAATTCGAAGATGCAAAAGAACGGGGACAAATGTTGGTCAAGTTAAAGGTGCTATATGAGATGTACGGTCTTGAAATGCCAGATGGAGAGCTGCCAGATTACCTTCCGCTCATGTGTGAATTTCTGTATGCCGCCGAATGGGCGCAAGATCCGAAGACGACAGAAAACTTCCGCATGCCAATCGCGATCCTGGAAGACGGCACATATCATTTGCTTAAAGCGCTGGAAAAAATGGAAAGCCCGTATTTTCATCTGGTGAAGGGACTGCGCGAAACGCTTAAAGCTTGCGTAGAACAGGAGGCGGCCGCGCAATGATGATGCTAGAGCAGTTTTTATGGGTCATTTTCCCTTATATGTGCGTGGTCGTCTTTATTGTAGGCCATATTTTCCGCTACAGAAACGACCAGTTCAATTGGACAGCGAAATCAAGTGAGTTTATTGAAAAAAAACAATTGATGATCGGAAGCCTCTTGTTCCACCTGGGTATCATCCCGGTTATTATGGGGCATGTGTCCGGTCTGGGCATACCGAAAACCTGGATGCATGCACTGGGTGTAAATGATCATCTGTATCATATTGGGGCAGTTTATATTGGTGGTATATTCGGAGCCATGACGTTCCTCGGTATGTTGATTCTCACCTCTCGCCGTTTTACAATACGCAATGTGCGCCGTTTAAGTACAGCGTCTGATTTGATCGTAAACGTATTGCTTTTGGCCATTGTATGCATGGGGATGTTTGCGACTCTCGTAACGAATGCGGTACAGCCAGAATTCGATTATCGAGAGACGATCTCAATCTGGTTCCGCGGTTTATTCATATTCCGTGTCGACCCGACACTGATGAGAGACGTACCGATGTCCTTCAAGCTTCATATCCTTATGGCCTTTGCGATTTTTGCATTCTGGCCGTTTACCCGGCTTGTACATGTGTGGAGTGTTCCGTTGAATTATGTGCGCAGAAGTTATATCCTTTACAGAAGACATAAATCGAATTAGGAAAGCGGGCTCTGCCTTCTTTCCTAATTCTATTAGGAGAGAGCGATGAATAATAGGATGGATTATCAAAGGGAGCTTGAGCGAATACGCGAACATTTCGGTTATGATTTCATGGCGCTTGCTCTGGTTGAACCGGCCGAATATCAATACGTAATTAAATGGAAAAATGCAGCCGGTAATTTAAATGATCGCTTTAAGCGAATTGTACTGCAATCCGGAAAGGGCATAGCAGGAGTCGTGTTCAAAACTGGGAAATCCGTTTTCATTCCATCTGTTCATCAATATGTGGGGGCAGACAACCTGTTTAACTACCCGATCGTTCAATCCGAGAAGCTCAAGAGTCTCGGGGCTGTTCCCCTATGGAATGATGCTCGCGTCGCGGGCGTACTGCTTGGTGGATTTCGGGAAGAACTGCTGATGACCGCAGCCATGATGCGTGATTTGGAAGCTTTGGCGCATAGGGGATTTGGAGAGTTGAACGGGAAGGAAGTGATGTAATTGACATTATCTGTAGGGACTGGCTCTTTGAATGCGCTAATGGTGAAGTTGTTTGAGAACAGTACAGAAGCCATTTTCTTTTTTGATGGGCAAGGGAACACCCTAGCTATGAACCCGGCAGCGGAGGAGATTGTGAGCGATGACGTCCTCATTCAACTCTATGAAGGGAAGGAAAAAGCTTTGTGTGGAACATGCAGGGGCTATACAAGCGAAACGGAGCCCCGTACCTGCCTTGATTGTTATTTCAATATGCCAGAATCCAAGGATTTCGCTTCTTTTCAGGTTTATCTGGAAACAAAGAGCAACGGAATGATCCCCTATGCCGCTTCTTTTCACACCATTGATTCTGAACATGGAACAAGGGTGTTGATGTTGAGGGACTTGACTCCGCAATTTCAGACGCAGGAAAAATTGTATCAAAACAAAATGATGAAGCATGTCATTGAAGCGCAGGAAAATGAGCGTAAACGGCTTTCCAGGGAACTGCACGACAGCGTCGCCCAGGAATTGATGAGTGCGGTTGTTGAGCTGCGGGTGTTAAAATACATGACGAATGATGAACAGCTCATCAAAAACATGAAGCAGACTGAAGCATCCATGACGCGATTGCTGGATGATATCCGCAACCTGTCTGTGGAACTACGCCCCGCCACACTTGATGATTTTGGGCTTGAAGCGGCATTTCGTTCCCACTTTAAGAGGGTTGAACAAAGCTTTGGTCTTGTCGTTGAATTTGTGTCGGATCTTCCCCAAAAGCGATATGGAAGTGAAAAGGAAACGGTCATTTACCGTGTCTGCCAGGAGGCTGTTCTCAATGCCTTGAAGTATGCCCAGGTAGATATGGTTAAAGTTTCTTTGTCTGAGCACGATCATACGCTTCGTTTGACTGTAGAGGACGATGGGGTTGGCTTTGAAAAGGGGAGCAATCCTATTGGAACGGGACTTGGTTTATATGGCATGCAGGAGAGAGCAGAACTGGTAGGTGGAAGTTTTGGCGTTCTTTCAAATGTTGGTCAAGGAACCAAAGTATTTTTAAAAATTCCGATTGGACATGAGGAGGAGTAAAGACGTGATCAAAATTGTGTTAGCGGATGACCATGCAATTGTACGGAGCGGATTTTCCATGATTTTGAACTTCCAATCGGATATGGAGGTTGTTGGAACGGCTGCAGACGGCATTGAAGCGTATACAATGGTAGCTAAATATCGTCCAGATATTCTGATCATGGACCTCAGCATGCCCCCAGGCGAGAGTGGATTGATCGCCACAGGCAAGATTAAAGAAGACCACCCTGATACTAAAATTCTGATTCTGACCATGCATGATGATGAAGAATATCTTTTTCATATTTTAAAGAATGGTGCTTCAGGGTATGTTTTGAAAAATGCTCCAGATGAGGAGCTATTACTTGCCATACGAACCATTCATGGGGGTGGGACTTATATCCATCCTAAAATGGCTACTTCTCTCGTTCGTGAGTTCATCAAAAAAGATACAACGTCACAATCAGAAGATCCTTATGAGATCCTGTCCAAGCGGGAACTGGAGATTCTGCCTCTGGTCGCAAAAGGTTACGGTAACAAGGAAGTTGCGGAAAAGCTGTTCATCTCTGTCAAGACGGTGGAAGCGAACAAAGCGAAGATCATGGAAAAATTGAATTTAAGAAGCCGGCCTGAACTGGTCCAATATGCATTAAAGAAAAAAATGCTGGATTTTTAGCCGATGAATGGAGGAAATCCGCGTGCTGGAAAATGAGAAACTGCGCTTTTCCAAACCTGCCATGCGTATTCTTGAAAATGAGCATCGATATCTAACATATCTGATGGATGAATGGCATGCCATTGTATTGTGGTTTGAGCAGCACAGAATACTAGATTTGGAAGAAGGCCGCAAGCAACTGGAAAAACTGAGAATGCAGATTATCGACTTTAGGGTACCCCTCAAGAAACATACCGAAAAGGAAGAAGAACATTTCTTCTCTATGCTAGGAACCTACATTGGTTTTGAGCAGGGACCGCTCGTCGGTATACAGGAGGAGCACCGTGAAATAGAGGGCTATATCGATCATTTTCTTTATCAAACGGAGGGCGATCTGAGTTTGCTCACGCTTGATGAGATTCAGGAGGCGACCAAGAACGCGGGAGAGGCGTTCGAAGTGCTGACTGTACATTTTATAAAAGAAGAAACTGTACTTTTTCCTATGGCAGAGCAACAGATCAATCGGAATGATCTAACCAAGTTATGTGACAAATTAAATACACTTATCTCTTAAAAAGACCAAGTCGCTTCTTATAGAAGCGGCTTTTTATATTTTCAGGGAGTCCCCTGTCAGGTAAAGGGGAGTCCCCTATATTCGAACAGATCGACTAGCGGCTACAATGAGGACATAAATTCAAATCAATAATTCGACAGAAAAAACGTTGAAAAGGTGAGTTAAATGATTAGAAAAATGCAGTTGCCGCTACAAACATTGAACTTGATTCTTGGATTCATGGTATGGGTTATCATTTCTTCGCTTATGCCGTTCATTACGGAGGATATTGCTATTCCACCCGGAAAATTGGCCATGGTTACGGCGATTCCGGTCGTGCTTGGATCGATTCTGCGCATTCCGCTTGGTTATTATGCCAACATCGTTGGAGCAAGAATCGTTTTTCTCGTTAGCTTTATTTTGCTTTTGTTTCCCGTCTACTACATTAGTGAAGCTTCTACGATGACGGATTTAATTATCGGTGGCTTGTTCCTTGGGATTGGAGGAGCTGTGTTCTCGGTTGGGGTGACTTCGCTACCGAAGTATTATCCAAAGGAAAAACATGGGTTTGTAAATGGAATGTATGGTATAGGGAATTTGGGAACAGCCGTCACTACCTTCTCGGCCCCTATTGTGGCTACACAAATTGGCTGGGCCCTTACAGTGAAGCTGTATCTCATTCTGCTGCTTGTTTTTATCGTTTTGAATTTCTTCTTAGGGGATCGTCATGAAGCTAAAGTAAAGACGCCTATTATGGAACAGATCAAAGGGGTTTACAAAAATGAAAAGCTTTGGTTTTTCTCGCTCTTTTATTTTATTACTTTTGGCTCATTTGTAGCGTTCACGGTGTACTTGCCGAATTTCCTGGTATCGAATTTTGAGCTGGCTAAAGTGGATGCAGGGATGCGTACAGCAGGCTTTATTGCGATTGCCACATTCTTCCGTCCCATCGGTGGCTGGCTGGCGGATCGGTTTCAGCCCCTGTTCCTGCTGGTAGGCACGTTCACAGTTTATACGGTCGCTGCGATTCTTTTGGCTTTTTCACCAGGGATTACCCTGTATACAGTAGGCTGCTTGGCGATCGCTGTAAGTGCTGGAGTGGGGAACGGTGTCATTTTCAAGCTAGTTCCATTTTATTTTAATAAACAAGCAGGTATAGTTAACGGAATTGTATCCATGATGGGCGGTCTCGGTGGCTTTTTCCCTCCGATCCTGTTATCGACGATTCATGCCGCTACTGGCCAATATTCCATTGGATTCATGCTCCTCTCCCAAGTGGCGCTGGCTAGCCTGATCCTCGTCATATGGCTGTATTATCAAGGGACACAATCTAATGAATGAACGTTATTCCAGACAGATCTTATTTAGACCCATTGGTGGCGAAGGGCAGCGTAATCTATCCGCTGCTGTCGTCACCATTATCGGTTGCGGGGCACTGGGTTCCGCCATTGCCGAAACATTGGTAAGAGCGGGCGTTGGAGAGCTGCATCTTGTTGACCGGGATTATGTAGAGGTGTCGAATCTGCAACGTCAGCAGTTGTTTACGGAGCAGGACGCCGCGGAAATGCAGCCCAAGGTTATGGCAGCTGAAAAAAGGCTGAAAGCCATACGAGAAGACGTGCGGTTGCACACATATCTCGATAACTTGGATGCCGAGCTTGTTCAAGAACTTGCCAGCAAAAGTATATTGCTGATGGATGCTACGGACAATTTCGAAACTCGTCTACTTATCAACGATGCTGCACTGAAGATAGGAATTCCATGGATTTACGGAGCCTGTGTTGGAAGCACAGGCGTTGTTTTTCCATTCGTGCCGGGAGAGTCTGCTTGTTTACGCTGCCTTCTGCCATCGTTGCCTGCGATCAATCAGACCTGCGATACGGCTGGAATCATCTCACCCGCAGTCCAGGTGACAGCTGCCCTCCAATGTGCAGAAGCCATGAAGTGGCTGAGCGACAGACGTGATAAGATGCGCCGCAAGGTTCATCTATTTGATCTATGGGAGAATACGCAGATGGACATAGGGATTTCCCGCATCCGTAACCAAGATTGTCCAACCTGTGGAGAGCATCCTACGTTTCCTGCACTGACAGCATCACGTCGCTCGGCGTATGCGGCTCTGTGCGGACGGAACGTGGTCCAGGTTCTTCCAGACCCACAACGTCCGATCACGCTCGATGATGCAGAGAAAATGGGCAGGCTTATAGCAGATCGTGTAAAAAGAACCCCTTATTTCGTTGAATTTTATGCTTTTAAGCATCGAATGATTTTATTCAAAAACGGAAGGCTTCTCATACACGGTGTACGGAGTGTTGCCAACGGTCAAAAACTATATCATCAGCTGTTCGGTTAAATGAGATGTAGATACAAAAAGCAGAAACATTTAAAAGAGTCTGTCACCGGAGAGTGGCTTGTCCGGTGGCTGGAAGGTGGAAAAGATGAGTGTATTTGAAATCGTAACGGAGCCCATTATCCCGCAGGCTTATGCGGATTATGTCCTAAGGCCGGAAGCAGGAGCGGTGACTATTTTTACAGGGCACGTACGAGAATGGACTCAAGGCGTACGGACCTTATACCTTGCTTATGAGGCCTATGTCCCCATGGCCCAAAAAAAACTCACAGAGATTGGTCGCGAAATCGAACAGAAATGGGAAGGGACGCGAGTGGCAATCGCGCACCGCATTGGCGAGCTTCAAATCGGTGATATCGCCGTTGTCATTGCCGTTTCTTCACCTCACCGTTCGGATGCGTATGAGGCAAATGAATATGCGATCGAACGAATTAAAGAAATAGTTCCTATTTGGAAACGAGAGATTTGGGAAGATGGAACGCAGTGGGTCGGAGGTCAAAAGAAAAAGCCGGGGGAGATCAGTCATGATTAAGCTGTACTACTTTGCGGGACTCCGTGAGGTGACGGGAAAAACAGAAGAATTGGCAGATTTGGCGGGCCAAACAGTAGGCGATTTATTCAATTGGATAACAGATCAATATCCAGATATGCCAATCCAGTCTGTGCGAATTGCGATAAACGAAGAGTATGCGTTGTCTACGGATGTATTACAGGATGGAGACATTGCAGCCTTCATTCCCCCAGTCAGCGGCGGCTAATGATAACGATGTTAAACAACTAGAAAGGAGGGGGCGTATGAATTTTCATCCACTGAAAGACAAGTTGCAGCGGCCCATTCGTGATTTGCGTATATCGGTTACAGACCGCTGCAATTTCCGCTGTTCCTATTGCATGCCTAAAGAAATTTTCGGTGACGATTACGCCTTTCTTCCCCAAAATGAATGTCTGTCGTTTGAAGAGATTCACCGGCTGACGAAGCTCTTTGTATCCCTGGGCGTAAAAAAGATCCGACTCACGGGCGGTGAACCATTAATGCGCAGGAATCTATCCGACCTGGTCTCCCAAATCCTATCCATTGACGGAGTGGAAGATGTCGGCTTGACCACCAACGGTGTGCTGCTAGGACAGCAGGCTAAGCCTCTCTATGACGCGGGGCTACGACGGCTTAATGTCAGTCTGGACGCTCTCGACCCCGAGCTATTTGGGCGGTTGAATGGCCGGGGGATTAAGCCTGATGTTATTTTGAAGCAGATCGAATATGCAAGAGAAATCGGGTTTGAAATCAAGAACAATATGGTAGTTCAAAAAGGCGTTAATGACTCGGAGATTTTGCCGATGGCTGCTTATTTTAAGGAGCAGGGAATAACCCTTCGCTTTATCGAGTTTATGGATGTAGGGAATGACAACGGATGGAGCTTCAAAAAGGTACTAACCAAAAAAGAAATCGTTGAACGACTTAAGAGTGCGTACGAGCTGGAGCCGATGGATCGGGATTACTTTGGAGAAGTGGCAAAGCGTTATCGTTATAAAGACAGCGACGCACAGATTGGTTTTATTACTTCAGTTTCTGAATCGTTTTGTTCGTCTTGTACACGTGCCCGCTTATCGTGCGATGGCAGGTTTTATACATGTTTGTTTGCTTCAGGCGGATTTGATTTACGCCAGATGCTTCGCAACGGGGCGAATGACCAGGAATTGCTCGATGTGATTACTTCAGTATGGGAACAACGTACAGATCGGTATTCCGATGAACGTACGGAGCAGACAGCCAACAACAAAAAAAAGATTAACATGTCCTACATTGGTGGATGACATTTTATACCATAATAATGTGCTGTATTTGATGTGGTTGCTCCGGAAAAGAAGGCGTAAACATTTTTGTTGGCAAAACTTAAATTCGATGTTATTATGATTTTGGGATTGTTACTGAAAAGGCAAAACCCGAGGCATGGAATTCAATTTCCATGTGTTGGGTTTTGCCTTTTCTTTTTAGAATACGAGCTTTACGATATCCTGCATGATATGAATATCTGCCCAGCAATAACGCAGAAAGGTGAGTGATATAAAGCCTTACAAGTGCTGAACAACAAAGATGATGACGTCGACCAACGAATCGACATCCGAAAAATGATGTCATGGGAAGTGGTTAACCGACTATATCCATTTTCAGAACGGAATATCAGATCGGTTTGGGAGCACTCAAGATCAATGATGGAAAACGTAAGGCTTTTGTCTCTTATTATGAATGCGTTTTCATAACATAAAGTTGTAAATCAATACATTTGAATTTGATTTACGACGAAGATTTGATCGGCTATTACCGTCTTGTGACCTATCTGAAATTTCGCCCAGCATCTAAATCCTTTTTTAAATTTGATGGGATAAGGGGGGCAGTTAGATGATCATAACGAAGATATTTAATAACAACGCCATAATAGCCAAAGATCAAAAAAGAGATGAATTTGTTGTTATGGGTCGTGGTATTGCATTCAAAAAGAGTACAGGCGAACAAGTAGAAGAGCATCTAATTGAAAAGGTCTTTGTGCTTAAACATAAAGATGCTTCAGAGAAATTCAAGTTATTGTTAGAGGATGTTCCATCAGAATATGTTTCGTTATGCTATGACATCATTGAATATGGAAAAAGCATATTAGAAGCACAATTGAGCGATTATATATATGTTTCGCTTACGGATCACATGAACAATGCATTTAAAATGTTTGATGAAGGGTTTAAAAATGCAAATCCGTTAATTTGGGAGATTAAAAAATTTTATCCCAAAGAATTTGCGGTTGGCTTAAAAGCACTGGAGTTTATTGAAGAAGAAACAGACAAACGATTGTCAGAAGATGAAGCAGGTAATATTGCTCTTCATTTAATCAACGCTCAAGTAAACGGCTCCTACAACAAGGTAGCAGACGTTGCTCAGCAAACTCAAAAAATACACGACATCTTGAATATTATTAAATACTCTTATAATACCACCATAGATGAACACTCGATCAGTTATGAGCGATTTATTACACATTTAAGATTCTTCTTTCAGCGATTAAATAAAAAAGAAAAAGTAGAACTGGAAGACGATTTTTTGTGGAGGCAAGTGAAAGCAAAGTACAAAAAGGCCTATGTGTGCATGCTGAAGATTGAGAAATACTTGGATACGGTATTATCAGATGAGGAGAAGCTGTATATAACGATTCATATTCAGCGTGTGACCCAAAGACAAAATTGAATAACCCTTGGATTGTTACTGGTAATGCAGGCGAAACCAACCTAGATCGAATTTGATCTATTTGGTTTCGCCTTTTTTTATAAATACAAATAAAGGGGAAGTTACAATGAAGTATGAGACATTAGCAAAAGACATCATCAGAAATGTCGGCGGCAAAGAAAATGTGAATAGTCTAACTCATTGTATTACACGCTTGCGCTTCAAACTAAAAGATGAAAGTAAAGCCAATACAGAGGTTTTGAAAAATATGGATGGTGTTGTCACTGTGGTAAAGAGTGGCGGGCAATACCAGGTTGTTATAGGTAACCATGTACCTGAGGTTTATGCTGATGTTACTGCTGTAGGCGGTTTTCAGACAGGAGATTCAGAAGAAGCCTCAGGTGAAAAAGCGAGTTTGTTCAATAGATTCATTGATACCATTTCAGGTGTATTTACACCCACGTTGGGTGTCTTAAGTGCCACGGGTATGATTAAGGGCTTCACTGCCCTATTTGTAGCTTTGGGCTGGCTGGCCACTACATCGGGTACCTATCAAATTCTCAATGCTTTAGGTGATTGTTTGTTTTACTTCTTTCCTATTTTCCTGGGGTATACGTCAGCTAAAAAGTTCAATGCCAACATTTTTATAGGTATGGCTATAGGTGCATCACTTGTATATCCGACATTTAGCACGATAACAGCTTCGGGCAAGCCACTATACACTCTATTTAGCGGGACTATATTTGAGTCACCGGTATATATCACTTTCTTAGGTATTCCGGTCATTCTGATGAGTTATGCGTCAACCGTTCTTCCGATTATCATATCCACCTATGTAGGCTCAAAAATAGAAAACTTCTTTAAAAAGTTAATCCCTAGCGTAGTGAGAACATTTTTGGTTCCGTTTTTCACATTGTTAGTTATTGTACCCTTAGCATTGATTGTGATTGGACCTCTCTCGACTTGGGCAGGTCAACTGCTTGGGGCAGCAACCCTCTTTGTGTATAACTTAAGTCCAATTATTGAAGGCATAATCATGGGCGCTTTCTGGCAAGTGTTTGTTATCTTTGGATTACACTGGGGACTTGTTCCTATCGCTATGAACAACTTAGCAGTGCTTAAATTCGATCCGATTCTTGCGGCTACGCTGGGAGCTTCCTTTGCTCAGACAGGCGTCGTACTGGCGATTTTGTTTAAAACCAAAAATGTAAAACTGAGATCACTTTCCATTCCAGCCGTCATCTCCGGGATTTTTGGTGTGACAGAACCAGCGATTTACGGGATTACATTACCACGTAAGAAACCATTTATTTTAAGCTGTATAGCATCTGCAGTAGGCGGCGGTATTATAGGAATGATGGGAACTAAAGGCTACATTATTGGTGGATTGGGTATTTTCGCTATCCCGAGCTATATCAGTCCGGCAGGAATAGACAACGGATTTTATGGGGCTGTTATCGGTATCCTGGTAAGCTTTGTATTAGGTTTCTTGCTTATGTTCTTTGGCGGATTTAAAGATGATGAAGTGAAAGAAGCAAAAAAGGAAGACAGCGCACCAGGAGCAGCCAAAGGAGAAGTTTTAGTAAAACAAGAGACGGTGATGAGTCCATTAAAAGGTGAAGTGAAGTCTTTATCTGAAGTAACAGATGAAGCCTTTTCGACAGGTGCTCTGGGTAAAGGGATTGCCATTGAACCTTCTGAAGGTAAGGTCGTTTCACCTGTAGATGGTGTATTAACATCATTATTTTCGTCAGGTCATGCGATTGGAATTACAAGTGACCACGGTGTTGAGGTCCTCATCCATGTAGGCAAAGATACGGTCAAATTAAAAGGCAAACATTTTTATCCTAAAGTGAAACAGGGAGATGCTGTTAAAAAAGGCCAGCTGCTTATGGAGTTTGATATGGAAGCTATAAAAGAGGCTGGTTATGTTTTGACCACACCTGTTATCGTTGCCAATACTACGAATTACCTGGATGTCATTGAAACAGAGAAGAAGGCGATTGAGTATCAAGAGGATTTATTGACCGTCGTAGTCTGATCTTAATTAAATGTTGAGGAGGAATTAAACAATGAAAAATACAACTAAATTGGAATTTCCACAAGGATTTTTATGGGGAGGTGCAACGGCTGCCAACCAATTTGAAGGTGGATATAATGAAGAAGGTAAAGGCTTAAGCACTGCTGATGTGATTACGGCTGGAACGCATACGACTTCCCGAAGAATTACACCTATACTGGAAGAAGGGGTGAACTATCCGAGTCACGAAGCTATTGAATTTTTCCACCGCTATCAAGAGGATATCCGCTTATTTGCGGAAATGGGATTCAAGGTCTTTAGAATGTCCATTGCGTGGTCAAGAATATTTCCTAACGGAGATGATGCAGAGCCGAATGAGCAAGGCTTGCAGTTCTATGATCGTGTATTCGCAGAATTGAAAAAGTATAATATTGAGCCTTTGGTTACGATCTCACATTATGAAGCACCGTTTCATTTGACCCAAAAATATAATGGCTGGTTAGATCGCAGAGTCGTAGATTTTTATGTGAGATATTGTGAAGTGCTTTTTAATAGATACAAAGATGTCGTAAAATACTGGTTAACTTTTAATGAAATCAATATTTTAACCTTGTCATTTGGCGCGTTCATGGCTGGAGCTATGATGCCGGAGGGGAATGGAGAGCTTGCCCATGCTACAGTGAAGGATGAGCAGGTTTTGTATCAGGCGTTGCATCATCAATTTATTGCCAGTGCAAAGGCTGTAAAGCTGGGCCATGAAATCAACAAGGACTTTAAAATCGGTTGTATGATTGCTTATATGTGTTCCTACCCACTTACATGTCATCCTGATGATATTCTACTGGCCCAACAAAAGGATAACTTAAGCAATTTCCTATGCTCAGATGTTCAAGTAAGAGGAGCTTATCCGGGATTTGCCAAACGCTATTTTAGAGATCATAACATTCAGATCAAAATGCAAGAAGAGGATGAGGACATCTTAAAAGAAGGCTGCGTAGATTTCTATACCTTCAGCTATTATTCCTCTACTTGTGTCAGTGCCGATCCTAACCAGGAGAAGGTGGGAGGGAACTTATCTATGGGCTTAAAGAATCCTCATTTGAAAGCAAGTGCCTGGGATTGGCAGATCGATCCACAGGGATTGAGATGGTCCCTCAATAACATTTATAACCGATATGAAATCCCGTTAATGGTTGTTGAAAATGGCCTTGGCGCCGTAGATACAGTGGAAGAAGACGGCTCCATTCACGATGATTATCGAATTGATTATCTGAAGCAACACATTGAGCAAATGAAAGAAGCGATTGCTGATGGAGTAGACCTAATAGGGTATACGCCTTGGGGATGTATTGATCTGGTAAGCGCGGGAACCGGTGAAATGAAAAAGCGTTATGGATTTATATACGTTGATAAGGATAATGAAGGCAAAGGGACACTTGCCAGATCCAGAAAGAAGAGCTTTTATTGGTATAAGAATGTGATCGAAACCAATGGAGAGCAGCTGGATTAAATCTTAGTGCCTGTTTCATAAAATTCATACGGTCAGCGCGTGCCCATTTTAATCGGTACGCGCTGTTTGAATTTACATTTTGACATGAAAGCAATACCTTGAATGGATATGTATCCCGGCCACAAAAATGGATTCCCTTCAGGAAACTACGGAGATTGTTTATAGGTTAGGGACTCAACATCTTTTAAATTCACTAAACACATGGGATAAAAATGTCGAAATAGAGGATAGGACTTATATCAAAATATAAGGAAGTGGATACATATTATGAATCAAGTAGAAGCTGTTTTGACTGCCATGCCGTTTATCAGAGAAGCTGCACGACAAGATGTTTTAATTTCCGTAATGGATCGGGAAAAATTTCTATTCTTTCAGTCGGGTAAAAGTTTAGTCTATGACTTCAAGGCAGGCGAAGCTCTTCCTGATGTACACAAGAACTTCAAAATGCTAGTAGGCGGAGAAAAGACCAGAGTGCGTTATGATGCCGAAGTTTTCGGGTTTGCTGCCGATGCTTACTTTCATCCGATTAAGAATGAACAGAATGAGATCGAGGCAGTAATGTGCATCACCTATAGTATGGATGATCAAGATCAATTGAAGAAGTTGATGAGTCAAGCAGAGGATGTTACAAGCAAGCTAGTTGAAGGGATTCAGCATGTGGCGGCTCATTCGGAGGAGCTTAGTGCGACGGCCGAGGACATTTTAAGCAATACGAAAAAGGCGGTTGAGGACTCTGGTAATGTGACTGAGGTGGCAGGCTACATCAAGGATATTTCAGAGCAGACAAACTTGCTTGGATTAAATGCAGCCATTGAAGCTGCTCGGGTGGGTGAGGCAGGAGCAGGGTTTGGAGTTGTCGCTGCTGAAATCCGCAAGATGTCTACGGGCACCAAGGAAGCAACTGGACGAATCGAGCAATCCTTGCAAGCTGTCAGACAATCCGTTTATAACATGGAACAAGAGATTACGCAGATTACTGTATCTTCCCAAGAGCAGGCCAAGCTTGTGTCGGAGTTTATGAATATTATCGATCAATTAAATGAAACCAACCAAGGTTTGAGAGGTTTAATAGAGAAAATCACAAATGATGTTGATGTAAAATAAAGAATGAAAAAGAAGTCTCGGTCTGTGAATTGTGCATTCCGTCATGGAAATGTAGATCACTGGCCGAGACTTTTTTACGTTTATTTAATGAATAACTTGGAGTGGATACATGTATGAATTTGAATGGGTTGAATGAACAGAGTTACACAGAACTAGAGGATTATTGGGTGCGTGTATTTCTAAATGTAGTACAAGATCAGGATAAGGAGAACTGGGTGATTCCTTATTACAACACCTCCTTTTCTAATGGTCAGAAAATCATGGATATGAACCCCATTTTTTCGGCTAAGTCAGAAATAAGTCATAAATCCATCAGAATCATTCATGAAACGGTTAATGAAGAGGATGACGTTCACCATTGGTTAGATACGAATGGGAAAAACGAATTGGTTATTATTTGTTCCTTATCACAGCAACATGTGCAAAGAGTAAAGGGGATCATTGAACGCTGGATTTATGAATGAGAGTCATTATCCATAATCGAAACTTTTCCATTGCTTCGTTTGTACAGGATACTGTCCTTAAACGACGTATTGAGGAATTCATAGGCACGAGATATGATGCTTATAACGCTCTATATGTGTGTCCGACCTGTCAGGCTATGCGCAATGAATTGTTTATAGAGATGAAATCCGACTCATCACAGTATAGGAGTTCTTATGCTTGTCCTAGATGCACGAGCGTCATGGAAAAGAAACACATTGAAAACAATGCTCCTCATCATTTAAGCTGCCCAGCATGTGACAAGGGTAAATTGAAGGCAACGTTTTATATGGATTGGGATTAATAGACCCCCGAATGTCTCCACAGCTTACTCCAATAGGTCTGGTCAAACCATTCAAATTCGGCTACTATTATTGATAACGATTCTCATTTGTAGCATCGGAATGAATGAAAACATTTGAGGTGGACGCTTGTGAATTCAAACTCGTTATCATTAATATATCAGCATTATTTGGAAAAAACTCCGTTTAGACAACAGAATGAGCATACGTATATGATGTTACCGGAAGCGGGTCATGGGCATATCTACCGAGTTACAACTTACAGCGGAATTGAGATTGTATATTCGCACATTCAATATCACGAGCCGTATCCGACCAATTTTTCTTCCAGAGGCCAAATGATTGAACTTCAATTTGCGCTTTCCGGTCAACGTCATGTGAATGTGGCTGGTCTGGATTATACACTCCCGATGGGGCAGGGTGCTCTTATTTTTTTACAGGATTTCAAAGCATGTTTCCATCCTCCGGTTAACGAACAATACCAATCATTTGCACTTGGCATTCCGATTTCGTTGTTTAATTATGCGGCTTCACAGTTAGCGGCTCGTCGGCAGGTAGCTATTGAATTTAATCAAATTCTTAAGGGAGCTGCATTCCATCACTTTAGTTTTGAACTGGATCACAGAAGTATAGTGATGATTGAACACTTGATCAAAGACTTGAAAAGTGTGCATAAATCGCCTTTGTTAATGGAAGCAGCGGCACTTGAGATTTTAAATCGATTTATGATTCAATTATTTGATTTAACACCTATGCCCGAAGGTTTGTCTAAAGATGATGTCAGAAAGCTGCATATGGCTCGGGAGATCCTTGAATCCAGCATGATTGATCCACCTTCGCTGATCACATTATCCCAAAAGGTTGGATTAAACGATTTTAAATTAAAAAAAGGATTCAAAGCCTGCTTTGGAACTACTGTATTTGAATATTTGCGCCAAATTCGTCTCGATTATGCGATGAAGCTGCTCCGAAGCCAAGAAAGCAATGTGACTGAAGCTGCGATGGCTGTAGGATATAGCAATGTGAGTGCATTTTCAGAGCAATTTTTCCGGGAATACGGAGTGAAGCCATCCTCCTTAAAGAAGGTATTTTAAAATTTATTTTTTGACCGTTTTTTAAAAATATCAGGCAAATAAAAAGCTGGAACCCTGTATAGAAAGGATTCCAGCTTTTATTTGGTGCTTAATTCACGATAGTTTCAATACCCTCTGAATTGATGGTTGAGGTATGGGTACGAGACGCTTCTTCAATATTTTTGAATGCCCAGTAATCTGCGGGTACATCCTTCCATGTAGCCTGGGTCGTACCTTCCAGGGGTCCTCGTTTTAAGGTGGTGTTCAAAATTGTAACGGTTTCTACTCGTGTTATATATTGATTGGGTTGGAAGCTGCTGTCGTTAAAACCAGTAATCCATCCTGCCTCAGCTAGCGCTTTAATTGAATCTCTTGCCCAATGCTTTTCGATATCGGTATAAGGAGATGCTGCAGTTTGCGTTCCTTTAAGCTGCTTCCAGGATGCGAGTATTTCTGCCATTTCTGCACGGGTAATGGGTTGCTCTGGCCGAAATGTTCCATCTGCATATCCATTCATGAAGTGTTGTGTCGTGAGTGCTATAATCGAATTCTTCGCCCAATACGTGCTAGGTACATCTTTGTATGCCAATGAGCTTTCTTTTGTTTCCAACTTCATAATTCTAGCCATCATCGCGGCAGTTTCAGCTCGTGTAATCGACTGGTCCGGTCGGAATGTGCCATCCTGATAACCGGTTATATACTTTTCATGCACAACCTCTGATTGCTCTACTGGCATGATTTCAGGAGTCGGCAAATCTGTCGGTAAAACCGATGGTGATGAAGGTGTGGTTGTTTCGCTAGAAGAAATAGACTCACTGCTATCTGTACTATCCTTCTTATCTTTTTTACTGCTACTGCTGCCGTTACCAGTAGTAGCACCAGTTCCGCCAGTATTCCCAGTGTCTGCATCTCCATTTATAACCTGTATATACGCTTCAGAGGTACTCGGGGCAAATCGAGCATCTCCACTGTAAATAGCAGTGATCGAGTGACTTCCCACACTTAAGTCGCTTGTAGTGTAGTACCCATTGGCATAGCCATTCGAAATGCCCACTGGCTCCATCGTAAGCGTATCTAATACATCCGTGCCGTCCATAAGGATGACCGTTCCGGTTAAATCGCCCGAAGTCTGTGGGTTTGAAGTTGTCCTCACGCTAAATCTTACTTCTTGACCTTGCTTAGACGGATTCAGCGAACTCAATACTGTAGTTGCTGTAGGTCTCAGTGAAGTTGTAGGCGCAGGTGCATTTACGACCTGAATGTATGGCTCAGATGTACTGGGGACAAATCGAGCATCCCCACTATATATAGCAGTAATCGGGTGACTTCCCACGCTTAAATTGCTTGTGGTATAGGTCGCAGTGGCATATCCATTTGCAATCCCATTTGGCGTCAACGTAAGCGTATCTAATATATTCGTACCATCCATAAGAACCACGGTGCCAGTTAAATCCTTCGTAATTTGTGGGGTTGAGATGGTTTTGATGCTAAACGTTACGGATTGACCTTGTTTAGAAGGATTTGTCCAACTCGTTACCGTGGTTTCAGTAGCATACACAGCATCTGTTACACTAGGTACTGGTGAGGAGGTTGCATACACAGCACTCTCGGAAAAACTCCATGTCCAGGTCCCAAATAAGACGATAACAGCAAGATAAGTTAAACAAAAAGACCTGAATTTACTCATAAACTTCCTCCATAAATTTCCGGTGTCACGATGAGCTTACTAAGATTCTCCATGATGACTAACCTACTAATATGATTTCTTACACTACTGGATTACTATACTAAATGCTTCTGAACCAATTCTGAACAAAATCGACAAAAACTATGCCCAATTAACAGATCACGATTTGCGAGCCCTTCATAATACGAATGGTCAGTTTAGCGCGACGTTTTCGGAAAAAAATGAGCCTTCTTACCATGAACTAATGCTAATCTCACGGTAAGAAGGCTTTTAATGAAACCATATTGGAAACTACAGTTTATTCCACTAGTATTTAAATTTGACCGTTAGGTCCTGTAACTTCTGAGACATATCCGACAAGGTCGTTGCCAGGCTGGTGATCTGCTGCATTGAAGCCAACTGTTCTTCTGCAGACGCTGCAATATTCTGCGAGTTGTCCGCCGCTTGAAGCGCCAGACTTGAGACGTTCTCTCCGCTCGCTGAAATTTCCTGGACACTTGCGGTTATTTGCTCCGTAATGCTCGCGAGCTCTTCTGTTTGCTGTGCGATATGATTGGTGGACGCCACAATTTTGTTAAACTGCTGCTCCGTTTCATTGGCAATTTTAATACCAGAGTCGACATCCTGTTTTACGCGTTCCATGGTCTTAAGCGAATGCTCCATATCTTTGCGCATATTCTGAATCAACTCGGAAATCTGCCCGGAAGACTGGTTCGATTGTTCGGCCAGCTTTCTCACCTCTGCAGCAACGACGGAGAAACCACGGCCTTCTTCGCCTGCACGAGCAGCCTCAATCGAAGCATTTAAGGCAAGCAGGTTGGTCTGCTGTGCGATGTCCGTAATGGCATGCAGCATCGTGTCGATCTGTTGAGTGCGTTCATCCAGCATTCTCATAACCGCATCGGTTTCATTGACGGAATGGTTAATCAGGTCCATTTGCTTCACCGTATGTTGTACAGCAGTACCACCAACGCTCGCCATTTCCATCGCGTCTGCAGACGAATCAGCAATGGCCAAGGAGCTCTCCGTGATCCGCTGCATACCTATTGAAATTTCTTCAAGCGAGCTGGTTGTCTTCTGGAGCATCATCTGCTGCTCTTTAGCACCGGCCGCCGATTCTTGAATCGCGATGGTGATGTGCTCGGTTGCCTGTCCAGTGTGCTCTGTTCCAAGGGTCAATTCTTTCGAGGAAGTAGCTACCTGCTTTGTGGACAGATTTACCTCACCGATCAGAAATCTAATATTTTTAATCATATGATTGAAGTCCTGTGCAAGCTCGCCGATCTCATCTTTTGAATGAATTTTGACTTCTTCGACCGTTAAATCACCGTCTGCGACGGAGTTAAGTCGCTTTGCGATCACGAGAATAGGCTTCGTAAAACGCCCCGAAACAAAGCTTACGATAATTGCTCCCAGAATAACCGCAACAGTCGTAATAATCAGGACAATATAAAGGACTTTGGTCGCCCCGCTGTTAAATTCGTTAAAATATGCTCCAGAACCAATGATCCAACCCCAATAAGGATCCCTTTCAACATACGAAATTTTCGTCTCCACTTGATCTGTACCAGGTAAAGCCCATTTATAAGTGACAAATCCCCCGCCGTTTGTACCGACTTCTACAAACTCTTTTCCCAGATACACACCGTCTTCTGATACGGTATTTATTAAATCCTGGCCTTCATTTGAAGGGTTCATCACTGAAACGGCATTTTGGTTGACTGCCCACGGATAACCTGTTTTACCTACAGTATATTCAATCTTTACTGGTCTTTTGTTATTAGCATCCTTTACACCGAGCAGCTCGATACGCAGTTTTTCCTGTGCTTCCTCCAATGTTAAATTACCGGCTTCGACTTGCCCATTGAGGAGACTAATCATACCAATTACCATTTGCACACTATTTTTAAGTGCCACTTTGCCTGATTCATTCATTTCATTCTTGGAAACAAAATAAGAACTGATTCCAATCACGAAAGTGGGTACAATTAAAATAATCAAGCACATTATGGTTAACTTTGTTCTTAACGATCTCACCTTCATTATTGATCCTATCTTTGTTTTTTTCACTGCAATTCCTCCTTAGACATCGATATACAGACTCAACCCACAACTACGGTAGTTACAAAAGATAAAAGACTGTACATCATATATCGTAATAACATGTCAGGAAATTAAGCCCTTTCATCTTGTCAGTGATGAAGAGACCGATGTAGTTCATTTCACAACGAAGGAGCGACCTTTATAAAAAGAGACTGATTCTTTCAGAGACTTCCCTTTCCGGGAAAGATAATATCTTTCCAACCGTCTAAACTTCGTATCATGTTACGGCACCCAGGCGAACTATGCGTCAAGGGTCACTATAATCAACGGTGCCCATTGGACCATAGAATTAAGACCATCTTATACTGTCCTGAAGGCTGGCCGCTGTTTTATATGCTAAATTAAATCCGTTTAACCGCAAATTTATCCGTATACAGGCAGTAGTTTCTTGGTATGCTCCGTATACTTCTGCATAGAGAGAATCTATATCAGAGGAGTGTGCGAGGATGAATAGAATCAAAGGGAGCATCTTTTTCAGTGTTTTTGTGGCTATGCTAGGGCTCATGCTCATTGCTCCAATTATGCCTCCCCTTATTCGTGAGCTGGGGTTAAGAGAAAGTCATTCTGGGTTAATTATATCGCTTGGCTCCATAACGATGGCCTTAATGGCTCCAATTTGGGGGAATCTGAGTGATGCAAAGGGACGCAAGCCTGTGATTTTGCTTGGATTCATAGGGATGTGTGTAAGCTGCTTGCTGTTTACGCTTACTCTTTTTGCAGGATTAAAGGGTTGGCTCAGCGGGGGAATGCTGTTAGTCCTGCTGATTGTTACACGCGGCTTGATCGGCGGGTTTATCCCGGCGGTATTGTCATCCTCCCAAGCTTATATGGGAGATGTGACCGAGGGCGAAGATCGAGGTAGTGGGATGGCTATCATTAGCGCGGCCAATGGACTTGGATTAGTATTTGGGCCCGCTATTGCAGGCGCCTTTACTTTAATAGGCTTGCTGTGGCCTCTCTATTTTGGAATCGTGATTGCGGCTGTAGCCTTTGTAGTGGCCTCGCTGGCAATTCCGTCTGCCAAGCCCGTTATTCAGCAAAAGCCAGCTCGGATTAACCCTTTTCAACCTGGTCTACGAATGTATTTGTTTGCAGGTTTGGTTACGATGATTAGTATTGTGACCATCCAGGTTATAGGCGGATTTTATTTTCAAGATCAATTAGGCCTTTCATCCGAAGAAACAGCAAGAGTGGTTTCCTTTGGGCTTATGTTTTCTGGGGCAGCGATGTTGATTGTACAGATCGTTCAAATGAAATGGCTTAAATGGCAACCCAAGCCGATGATTTTGCTCGGCTCTCTGTTCCTTATTGTCGGTATGCTGCTATTCCTCATGTCAGCCAGCATGGTCGTTTACAATTTAGCGTTTTTTATGTTTGGTATAGGTACAGGCTTGCTAATGCCTGGATTTATGGCCGGTGCTTCTCTTTCTGTCAGTAAAGAACAGCAAGGAGGAGCCGCTGGTCTGGTGGCCACTGTCCAAGGCATTTCTGCGATTATTGCTCCTATTTTGACAACGACGCTATATCGGGTGGATAAATATATTCCTTTTGCTCTTATAGCAGTTCTGGTAGCTGTTATGGCCGTCATTATGTTGGGGATAAGAAAGAGAAAAGGGAATCGTGAACTGGTATCTCAGAAGGCCAAATAATTTGATGAACCCATAGGCTTTCGCGCTATATTCACGGGAAGCCTATTTTGTTTGCTGGTTTGAATGATAGTCAAAAGGTCTCAATTGTCTATTTCATATTGGTGGCGAAGATGCGGTGAAGTGGAGGGAAGGAATGTACAGGGTGCTGGAAGAAGAGGAGCGTGCCGCGGAGTGGTTCGAGCTGTAGCCGAAGACAATACTAGATATACCTTGCAGTAAAAAAACGGCGTAATACAGAGCATCGCCACTCCCCTGAAAACTGTTCGTTTCCCTGTCTATAATTTCATTAACGAGCAACCTTCTAATAATCGGTTCGTAATGCGGGGCATATCGATCCTCGCGATTGTACATAGCCAAAACCACCTTCAAGCGATTGGTATAATTGGCATCACTTTTTCCATATTTCTCACTGTGCTTTTCCAAATAATCGACCTTCGAAAGATCGGCGTGATCACCTATTAGACTCTACAGCATTTCATCATAGGGTGTCATCATCTGTTCCAACAGCTTTCTGTAGTTCGTTTCCAATACTGTGATTCTCCTTTCCTAATCGACCTAATACTACAATCCATATTTACAAAAAACAAGCGATTTCCTTTTAAAAGGGGATTGCCTGTTTTGCATTATGCTGTTTTTGATTTCTCAAATCGGATAAATATATAACATTTAAATTACATATTGAGTCACTTTAGTGCGCAAGCGACAAATTTCGTCATTATTTTTAGTTATTCAGGACGTGGAAACCGTTATTGTTCCTTAGTACAATGATAAAAATAACAAGTTATGAAAAGAAAGATGACAAAGAGACGAGGGATTACGGATAAGGGGGGACGGGCTGTGGCCGTATACACACTACGTAGATTGGTACAAATGATTCCGGCACTGCTTGGTATTGTCGTCATTACATTCATGATCTCAAGAGTGCTTCCAGGTGATCCTGCCGTGATGCTTGCGGGGGAGCAGGCTACACCCGAGACGATTGAAAATATTCGCAGCAGTATGGGACTGGATCAACCGAAGTACATTCAATTCTTTCATTATGTAGTGGGATTGTTCCATGGTGATCTGGGTCAGGCTTATCACACCGGACAGTCAGTGGCAAGCGACTTTGCTACCCGGTTTCCAGCAACCATCGAGTTGGCGCTGGCAAGCTTGGTTATTGCGATTCTGGTGGCAATCCCGATCGGTATTCTGGCGGCAACCCGTAAAGAATCGATTGTTGATCACATTTCTCGCGTGTTTTCCTTGATCGGTGCATGTATGCCCATTTTCTGGATTGGCCTGTTATTCATTTATATTTTCTATGCTAAATGGGGCATCGCTCCTGCGCCCATGGGTCGAATTAGCGGTGATATCAATCCGCCGACGCACGTTACGGGACTTTATGTACTGGATAGTCTGATGACCGGTGATTTTGTAGCTTTAAAAAGCAGTTTATCCCATTTGGTTCTGCCAGCTGTCTGTCTCAGCACAGGCACTATGGCGATTGTGGCACGGATGATGCGCTCCAGCATGCTGGAAGTCATCGGTCAGGATTTTGTTCGCACAGCCAGAGCCAAAGGTCTGCGCGAAGGAATTGTCATTTATAAGCATGCACTCATTAACGCTTTTATTCCAACGCTTACCGTACTTGGTTTGCAGGTCGGTTACCTGATTGGTGGAGCGGTTATTACCGAAACCATTTTTACCTGGCCAGGAGTGGGCAGTTATGTGACGGACTCCATTTTGGCGGCTGATTACGCACCGATTCAAGCATTTACCCTCGTAAGTGCGCTGATTTATAGCTTTATCAATCTTGGAGTCGACTTGGTTTACGGATTGATTGACCCACGTATCCGGTACGAGTGATAACAATGAAGCACAAAAGTAGGGGGAGGTACTCGGATGAGCACTGCAAGTGATTTGGTGGCAAAAGCGGCTGTACCTCAGCCCAATGCAGCCGCTATACCGAAACGTAAGACCTTTTGGCGATTACTGTTTGGCAATAAACTCGCTTTAATCGGATTCATTTTTATCGTTGGCTGGACGCTCATTGCCATCTTCTCATCATGGATCGTTCCACATGATCCTTATGTAACCGATCCGGCGAACAAGCTGCTGCCGCCAAGTGTGGAACATTGGTTTGGGACCGATAATTACGGACGCGACATTCTCAGCCGTGTTATTTACGGAGCCAGAATCAGCATATGGACCGGGATGATCGCCGTGTCGATCTCATTTATCATCGGCGTACCGCTTGGAGCCATCGCAGGTTTCTATGGCGGTCGAATGGGCAGCATTATTATGCGCTGCATGGATATTCTGTTGGCTTTCCCGTCTCTAGTACTCGCCATGGCTATTGCTGCAGCGATGGGACCAGGACTGATGAGTGCACTTATCGCCGTGGGTATTGTAGGCATACCCGAATTCGCCAGGCTGATTCACGGACAAACCATCTCTCTCCGGGAAAAGGAGTTTGTTGAGGCCAGCCGGGCGATTGGTGTAACGAACGGAACGATTCTGTTTCGCCACATCTTGCCTAATGCACTTGCCCCACTGCTTGTGAATGCAACGCTTGGAATGGGCTTCGCCATCCTGACCTCAGCCAGTCTCAGCTTCCTGGGACTCGGTGTGAAACCCCCAATTGCTGAATGGGGCGCAATGATTTCAGAAGGGCGAGCGTATATCATTTCCGGTGAGTGGTGGATTGTAACCTTCCCGGGTCTTGGAATTGCGACAGCTATTTTGGGCTTCAATTTGCTTGGAGACGGTTTGCGGGATGTTCTTGATCCTAGACTGCGCTCTAGCAAATAAAAATAAATAGATCATTAAAGGGGAGAACGTAAGCCATGTTGAAAAAAAGTCTTTCTCTAATTGTCGTCTTGTCTACGTTGCTATGGACGGCAGGTTGTGCGAGCAATGCTAACAGCCCGTCCGCTTCATCTGGAGAGAAGGGCACAGATGCCCCATCCCCACCAAAGACGATTACACTTGCTTACTCGGAGGGAGGGTCAACCATGGACCCTGCTGAAGCAAGTGATCTTACATCGGACACCCTTGTGCTTGCGCTCTATGATCAGCTTGTGACCTACGGCAAAAAGTCTACGGATAGCGGCGAAGTGGCAGATACGGAAGCCATTAAGCCCATGCTGGCTGAAAAATGGGATGTGTCCGCAGATAACATGACTTATACGCTCCATCTGCGTAAAGACGTTAAATTCCAAAGCGGCAACCCGCTAACCGCCAATTCCGTGTTGTATTCCTTTGAGCGGCTTAAAAATTCCGATTCCGGTAGCTTTCTGTATGGTATGAGTTCCATTAAAACCGCTACAGCGCCAGATGAGCACACCGTTGTCGTTACATTGTCCCAACCCAATCATATGTTTCTGCAAATCCTGTCATTGTACAACTTCTCCATTGTGGATGATGTGCTTGTCAAAGAAAATGGCGATGGTGACTATTTGAAAACACATGCGGCAGGTTCAGGCCCGTTCAAACTTGAAAAATGGGACCCTGCGACAGAAGCTGTCTTTAATGCTAATGACAGCTACTGGCAAGGAGCGCCAAATCTGAGCAAAGTAACGATGAAGTTTACCAAGGAAGCTTCCAACCGTGTACTTTTGCTGGATAAAGGCGATGTGGACATGGCGATTGAGATTCCTGCAAAGGATGTTTCGAAGCTGGAAACCAACGCTGATCTGAAGGTTCAGTCCAATGCAAGTAACCGGATTCTGTATTTCGCCATGAATAACAAAGTCAAACCTTTTAATGATCCAAAAGTGCGTCAAGCAATTGCTTATGCCATTCCTTACGACCAATTAATCGACGATGTCATGTACGGTCAAGCGAAACAAATGAAGAGTTCTGTAGCGAGTAACACGCCTGGCTACACCGATGCGGGCTACAGCTACAAGCACGACTTGGACAAAGCAAAACAGCTGCTTACAGAAGCGGGTTATCCTAATGGGTTTAATTTTGACCTGACACTGGGCTCCGGCTTCCAGGACTGGGCAGATGATGCCGTATTGATTCAAGCTGAACTTGCCAAGATTGGCGTGAAGATGAATGTTGTCAATGTTGCTCGTGCACAGTTCCTTGAACAGCAACGAGAAGGCAACCTGACAGCATACATTTCCAAATGGACTTCCTTCGTCAACGACCCTGGTTACCATCTCGGGTTTCTGATGTACAGCGGCGGTTCATCGAATTATATGCATTACGCTAATGCAGAAGTGGATAAGCTTTGGGAACAAGCAGGCAAAGAGCAAGATGAAAATAAACGTAAAGAGCTGTATGGCAGAGCACAAGAACTTATAAATCAAGATTCGCCATGGGCGTACCTGTATGAATACAATCGCGTTGTTGGCATGAGCAAAGACGTCACTGGATATGTCTACTACCCAGATGAGGTTATCCGATTCTATTCATTGAATAAAGAGTAAGTTGTGATCTTACCTTATGCCTTCGGTTTTTACAGCCGAAGGTTATCATTTTACACCTGAAGGATGAAGCTGATCCCGATGGATCGTAAAAAATGTAGTTGGCTAAATGGAAAACGTGAAGGGACTGAATGGAAATGACAGATTGGAAAACATTAGTTCTTGATGAAATAGATAAACGGCAGGACGAATTGCTTGAGCTATGCTCGCGGTTGATTCAATTTCCTTCGGAAAATCCTCCAGGTGACTCACGCGAAATTAGTCAGTTCATTATGGACTATCTTAAAGAAGCAGGTATAGAAACAAAGGTGCATGAATCCGGGCCGAATATGTGGAATCTCATTTCTGATTATGGCGCTGAAACGGCGGACGGAAAAAAACTGATTTTCTGTGGGCATACAGACGTTGTGCCGGCAGGGGATCGTACTCGTTGGGATTTTGATCCGTTTTGTGGTGAAATACGTGATGGCTATCTCCTGGGTCGCGGTGCTTCGGACATGAAAGCCGGACTGGGCGGATTAATATTTACCGTTGCGCTGTTCTCCAAACTAGGCGTACCACTCGAAGGTGCGTTGTCGTTGCTTGTAGTTCCAGACGAGGAAACAGGGGGACATCTTGGAGTACCTTGGGTGCTGGAAAGAAAGCTGATTGAAGGAACAGCTGCTGTGATCGCAGAGCCTTCAGGCCCGCAAAACCCGACCATCGGGCAAAAAGGAAGCTGCTGGTTTGAATTTACTGTTGAAGGCACACCGGGTCATGGCAGTTTGCAGCCAATTGCAGGTGAAAGTGCTATTTTGAAGGCGGCAAAAGGGATTGAAGCGCTGCAACAACTGTGGGACATCAAGCCGGACATCCCGGAAGAAGTCAAAGAGATCATTGAAATTTCCAAGCGTTATGCAAGCGAACGAGAGAACCCAAGCTATGGACAAGCGTTTGATCATGTAACGGTGAACATTGGTACGATCCAGGGGGGCACGAAAGTCAATGTGGTTGCGGACCGTTGCACAGTGCAAGTGGATTCCCGTGTTCCATTTGGTGTAGACCACCGGGATGTACTGGCCAAAGCCAAAGAATTGCTTGCAAGTGTTGGCATTGACGTGGAGCCCAGACAATTCGGATTTTATGGTAATGCCAACTGGACCCCGCCCACCGAGCCGATTGTACAGGAGCTTGTGGAATCTATCGCTGAGGTCAGCGGTAAAGAGGCCTATGGCGTATTGCAATGGGCAACCAGCGATGCACGTGCATTCCGCAAATACAACATCCCGGTATTGCAATACGGGCCTGCCGAACTGTCGACCATTCACAATTTTAATGAAAAAGCTCCGGTATGGCAGATTATTCAATCTGCGAAAGTATACGCCTTGACGGCGCTTAAATATCTGAAAACAACACAAAAAGAAGCATAAGGGGATCTGCCGTATGATGAAACAAGTTTTTGAAGTTTATGACCTTTTGGATAATCCGTTCGCCAGCGGGGCAGAAGTCAAAGCTTATTTGGAACAACTGGGTCAAGCGGAGATTACGGTCACCACTGTGCAAGGTGAAAAGGGCTCTACGGATTTTATTAAAATTGTCATTGCCGGTAAAACGGGTCGCATTCAGGGGGGCGATTCTCCAACCTTGGGTGTAGTAGGGCGACTTGGTGGACTAGGAGCACGACCGGAGATGATCGGATTTGTATCCGATGGTGACGGTGCGGCAGCGGCAATTTCGGCGGCGGCTAAACTTTTGAGCATGCAGTCCAAAGGAGATGTGCTTGATGGAGATGTGATTATCTGTACACATATTTGTCCAGATGCACCTACTCAGCCCCATGATCCGGTTCCATTTATGGATTCACCCGTAGATATTTTGACGATGAACAAATATGAAGTGACACCCGAAATGGAAGCGATCCTGTCTATTGATACGACTAAAGGGAATCGGGTCATTAACCATAAAGGTATTGCCATTTCCCCAACGGTACGTGAAGGCTACGTGCTACGAATTAGTGAAGACCTCGTCGATATTGTGCAGACCGTTACTGGCGAACCGTGTGTCACGTTTGCTGTAACTACGCAGGACATCACACCTTATGGTAACGACCTGTATCACATCAACAGCATTTTGCAGCCAGCGGTGGCCACTTCCGCTCCAGTGGTTGGTGTAGCCATCACAGCCGCTGCTCCTGTCCCAGGCAGTGCAACGGGGGCCAGCCACGAAAGCGATATTGCGCTGGCGGCCAAATTGGCTGTAGAAACAGCCAAAGCTTATGGACGTGGGCAATGCTCTTTTCATTCGGAAAAGGAGTTTCAGCATATTACTAAATTGTACGGTACCATGAAGCATCTGCAAACGATGGGTAAGTCTGAATAAGCTTATTCCTTAAGATAAAAAGAACATGAAGGTTCAATGATGGACAAGGAGGAGGAAGAGGGCATGACACAACTGCTTGAAGTAACCAACCTCCGGACGGAGTTCAAGACTGCGGCTGGCACCATCCGGGCTGTGGACGGCGTCGATCTATCGGTTGGCAAAGGCGAAACACTCGGAATCGTTGGCGAATCCGGGTGCGGCAAGAGCATTACCTCCCTTTCCATTATGCAGCTCCTTCCCAAGGGACTTGGGAAAGTAGCCGCTGGCGAAGTGCGGCTTAACGGTGAAAACATGCTGGATTTTTCGGAGCGGAAAATGCGCTCGATTCGTGGCAACGAGATGGCTATGATTTTTCAGGAGCCCATGACTTCGCTAAATCCTGTGTTCAAAATCGGCAAACAAATTGCGGAGTCTGCCCGCTACCACCACGGTGTAAGCAAACACAAAGCAAAAGACATGGCTGTGGAAATGCTGACGAAAGTGGGAATTCCACGTCCAGAAAAAGTAGCCACTTCTTATCCGCATGAACTCTCGGGCGGTATGCGCCAACGGGTGATGATTGCGATGGCGATGGTGTGCAATCCGAAGTTGCTGATCGCCGATGAACCGACAACGGCACTCGATGTAACCATTCAAGCACAGATTCTTGACTTGATGCGTGAGCTACAGAAGTCCGAAGGAACTTCCATTCTGATGATTACTCATGACCTTGGTGTCGTTGCTGAAATGTGCGATCGGGTCGTGATTATGTACGCCGGACAAGTCGTAGAAGAAACGGATGTTAAAACGCTTTTTAAAGATCCCAAGCATCCGTATACACAAAGTTTGCTAGCCTCACTGCCGCAATTGAACAGTGATCAGGAGCGTCTGGCTTCCATTCCGGGCCAGGTTCCCAACCCGCTCGATATGCCAAAAGGCTGCCGCTTTGCACCACGTTGTCAGTTTGCTAAGGAAATTTGCCGTGCAGAGGCCCCGGAGCTTACAGAAGTGGAACCCGGACACAAAAGCCGCTGCTTGCTACAGCAGGAGGGATATCATGAGTACACTGCTTGAAATACGTAATTTGAAAAAACACTATCCGATCAAAAAAGGACTTTTTTCCAAACAGGTGGGAGCAGTCAAAGCGGTGGATGGTATTAACCTGACTGTACAGCAGGGTGAAACCCTGGCAATCGTGGGGGAATCTGGCTGCGGCAAATCCACAACCGGACGGGCAATACTCAGATTGATCGAACCGACGGATGGAGAGATTCTGTTTAATGGCACGGATATACGTAAGCTAAACACAGAGCAGCTGCGTAAATTCAGAACGGATATGCAGATGGTGTTTCAAGATCCGTTTGCTTCGCTTGATCCCAGATGGACAGTACAGCAGGTGCTGGAAGAACCGCTTATCACGCATGAAAAGCTAAGCAAAACGCAGCTCAAAGAGCGGGTGGAAGAGCTGCTCGAAGTGGTCGGATTGTCTCCTTATCACGCCCATCGTTATCCGCATGAGTTCTCGGGTGGTCAACGCCAGCGGATCGGGATCGCACGGGCACTGGCGCTTCATCCCAAATTTATCGTGTGTGACGAGCCAGTCTCGGCCCTCGATGTGTCGATTCAGGCGCAAGTGCTCAATCTGATGAAGGACCTGCAAAAACAATATGACCTGACGTATATGTTCATTTCCCATGATCTGTCGGTCGTCAAATTTATCAGCGACCGCGTGGGTGTGATGTACCTGGGCAAGCTGGTCGAACTCGCACCGACCCAAGCAGTGTTCAGAGAGCCGCTGCACCCGTATACAAAGGCGTTAATGTCTGCGGTACCTGTAGCTGATCCAGAAGCGGAACGTGATCGGATTGTACTTAAAGGGGATGTGCCCAGTCCAGAAAATCCGCCAAGTGGCTGTGCGTTTCATAATCGCTGCCCGGCAGCCATGGAGATATGTAGCAAAGTACAGCCCATCTTTGCCGAAGTTGCACCGGGGCGGCAGGTGGCCTGTCACTTGTACCCAGCTTCCACGCCTGAACAAGCGATAGCAGGGCAAGCCTGAGTTGGCTGACAAAGAATATGTAGTCTCTTGTGAAGTTAAAAGGTCAAAAAAGGTCAAATTGGTTGAAATCTAAAACTATTTTTGACAGATCGCTTAGGATCGGGTTATTTCAGTATTTTCAGCCTCTTTTGAACTTTGAGCCTCGCTCCATTTGGCAGCAACTTTCAGACGTGATATCGACATCGATATTGCCCATAATTATTTGACGATCCGTGCTAAACGGAATGAATATCATGAAGAGAAGGATGATACGAATAAAATGATTCGACGGGAGCGCCGTTCTGGGGAATTTGTCCGACGCTTCTATGTGGATCATGTTGATGAAGAAGGCATTAAGGCAAAACTGGATCAAGGTGTATTGAAACTTGAAATTCCTAAACGTCAGGATGACGATCGTTCCCGGAGACAGATCCAGATTGACTAAAGGGGTATGATGTACAAGACAGGGCTGATTAACCAGTCCTGTTTTTTTGTGTACGTCCTGTTTAAAAAGACTCGATCACATTGTAAGTGAGGTATCCCTCCTTCGGTTTAAATTCTTATGAATTAGAGTCGCCCTCTGCTATAAAATAGGCTATCTGCTATGCTAAAATAATGAAATTACCTGTAAAGCTATTATAACCATACTTCTCGCATACCGGGGTCAGCCGATGCTATGGACACGAAGAAGGGAGGATACATCCTTGGAAGCAATACTAAGACGGCACTGGCCGGAGTGGAACGGAACGCTGCAGAAACGAACCGGGGGTTGGAATAATACGACGTATTTTGTTAAGAGTGGTGGACGAAGCGGGGTGCTGCGCGTCTACGATACACACAGGGATCGGGATAAAATTGAATTTGAGCATGCGGTTTTGCAGGAGCTGAGTAAGCATTCTCTATCATTCAGAATACCCCAGCCTATTCCGACGGTCACGGGAGAGACGCTTGCTCAACTGGAGAGGGAAAGCGGTAAATATGTGTGTTTGTTCAAATACATAGAAGGCATATCACCCCTGAAGCAGGATTCAAGCTTTGCCTATTCTTTGGGCGAGGCTACGGGCGAATTATCGGCTGTGCTTGCGACATTCAATCTTGATATGACCCCAGTCTATCGACCGTATTATGCTTTGCAGCAATCCTATCCATTGTGTAACCGGGAAACGATTCAAGGCTTTTGTTTACATCCGCCTGAGCCTCTAAAGGATTTACATGAAGAGCTGCGATTGATAGGAGAAGTTTATGAAGAGATTACAGATTCGCTTCATGCATTGGAAGAGTTGCCGCATCAGCTTGTACATGGAGACTTGAACGCTTCCAATTTGTTAGTAAAGGATTCGGATCATAGTCTAGTAACTGCACTGCTTGATTTTGAATTTTGTACGCTAGACGTTCGGGTCATGGAGCCGGCGGTCATCTTATCTGGATTTTTGGGACAACCGGAGGAGACGACAGCAGTTCGGGATTTTTGCCGGGGTTTCAGCCGCCAGGTTCATTTAAGCCACAACGAGATTGATGCTTTGCCTATATTGATGCTGCTTAGGAAGGTAGACGTATTTCTTCATTTTTTGAGTCGCTTTCTGGAAGGAACGGATCAATCACACGTGTTGCAAGAGCAAGTCAAACAGATCTCTGCTGATTTGCTCCAACTGTCTACCAAAAGTAGCTGGATTCAGGAGGAGTTGATCCAAGCTGTAATATATAGGAATAAATGAGCTGTATGCCATGTTATGTTATAGTCTCTGGAAAAATTGAGCTGAGTCCATTGAGATGTACTCGGAACAGGAGGAGCAGATGAATAGTTGGCTAACGAACGCGTTACGACCGTACTTCGGGCTGGAGACGCTGGAAGAACATTGGGACGTGGTAGAAATTAAAAATGGATACTTTATTTGTATGGATGGGGATGTCATTCGCAAGCGAATTTCTTCCACTGAGGATACCTATGGAGAAACCAATGTAGAGATTCTTACGCGTGACCGGGCATTTGTTTTGCCTAAAACGGCTCGTGGCAAAGAGAAAAAGCTGAATTACACAAGTGTTTCGAGCATCAAGGCGGAAGGCGTAACCTTTTCAGCAGGCATTCGAAGGTTTGGTTTTTTAATAGGAGGAGCACATGAAGTATCTTAAAGATTGCCCGGAGCCAGGCATGGGAACCTGGTATTTTGAAATAGATTCGGATGGAATAGCCTATCGACAAATTGTCATCCAGGATGATGGCACGTATATCGCCTCTAATCGCAAGCACGAGCAGTATCATTTCTTATTAGCTGAGAAAGCGATTGATAATACAGAGCCCTATTATACGCAAATTACAAAAAAAGAGTTTGAAGAAGTCTGGTCCAATTATCTTCACACCTTCAACCAGGAATGGCATCAAATCAAAAATGCACTGCCCGTTGGGACTAAGGTAAAGGGTTATATTGAAGCATTTTTCCCACACGGTACGATTATTCATATTTTCCAGCATCATGCGGTCGGATTGTCAGACACTCGTACATATGAGGAAAAGACACCATCCGAGTGGATGTATCCGAAGCATGAGGTCACGGCAATTGTAAAAGGATACGACGAAGTGAATCAGTGGGTGATTTTAGATCAAACGCAGGTTTTCAAAAATCAGTTCGCGGGTTGAAAGGGAATTTTAGGATATGCGGGAAGGGGAATGAACATGCATACTTTAACGGTTGATGAACTGGTGGATAAGGATAACCATGCATGGGAAGAGGTCACAAATATTCTGAAAGAAGGCCGGAATTCTCATCACATTGTATCGTCCAAATCGGAATCCGCTCCTGGGGACACGCTGTACCGTTTGCAGGTGAGTACGAAGTCGTATTTGGGAACAGTTGCCTATGAGACAGGAGGAATCGTGTTTGATTACGGTTGGATCACCTTGCTGGGTGCAGGTGGCTCTGGAATTTTTGGTAGCTTGACCTCATGGAACGGGCTTCAAGAGCCGGAAAGTGTTCCTGCGCTTGAGGGGATGCTGATTGTGGCTTATGATGCAGCAGGTGGATTTTTTGGATTGGATACAGGGAAATTCGGACGTAGTGGTCATATCTACTATTTTGCACCAGATGCATTAGAATGGGAATCCACAGAGCTGGCCTATTCCGGTTTCTTGGGCTGGTTGGCTGAGGGAGATTTAGACTTGTTCTACCAGACATTCCGCTGGAACGGTTGGCAGAAGGATATGGAGCAACTTCAGCCGGGAGAGGTATTTGCATATTATCCGCCGCTATGGACTCAGGAAGGTGGAGGGGAGACCAGCAGCAAGTCGCCTATAGACATTTCAAAAGCATGGCAGGCGGTAGTGGATAAGGAATAGCTTGCTCGGTAGAAATAACAACTCTTAGAGGCATCGAGGTATGGAGGTTGGCTGATATGTGGAGTATTCACTTTGAACAGCAGTTTGTAAAAAGTCTGGAAGCAACGGATGAACAAATCGCAAATTTTTTGAAAACATGGAACATAAAGCTATCGGAACAAGAGATTCACGAAATCAAGCAAAGACAAGTGAACCCTTTTCCAAAGTCGTCTCCATTCTATGATCAATATAAACCTTTAGATCCTGGGAGCTGGCATCTGCCCCAAGGGCAATTTCCTGACAGCTATATGGATTTTTTGAGATACTCTAACGGCGGGGAGTTTCAAAATGGAGAACGTTATTTTCAGTTTTTCAATACCGAAGATTTGAGAGAAATGAACCTTGCCTACGAGTTACCGGAATATATGCCGGGTGCTGTATCGTTTGCGATGGATGGGTGCGGAAACCACTATATGTTTGATATGAGAGAGGAAAAAAGAAACAATGAGTATCCCGTTCTTTTTGCTCATTCTGGTAGTTTGGGATATGACGAATGTGAACAGGTTGCCCATTCATTTATAGAGCTGTGTACGGAAAAATGGGCATTGTATTGATGTATTGAACCCGCAATAATGAACCCTTCGCCGGTTCCATTTTGCGGGTTATGTAAGTTTTCAAATTAAGCCTGTCATGCTACTTATTTGCATTCATCATTTCAATTAACACTTGATGTACCATCGGTAAGGTGGTGAAACCGTCACTTTGTAAAAAGTGTCCTCCATGGTCTACTTCATGGAAATCGGCTTGGATGTCTTCAGCTAGTTTCTTACTGAGTGAAAAGGGCACAATTGTGTCATCCTTTGAAGCGATAACTGAACGCGCTTTTAGCGAATCCATGATTTGCTGATAATCCAAATGGCCATTTGTAAATTCATCTAATGACGGTAGACTCGGCACTGGATCAGTAAAACCGGAAACGAAAACGAGACCACCAAGTGGTTCTGGGATACTTACTTGCTGTAGGTATCTTAATATGGATACACATCCCAAGCTATGACCAATAAAATAGGTGTCTTTATGTAGAACTTTAATATTTTGTAATAGATGCTCGATCCACTCATTAAGTTTGGGGGATTGCGAGTTGGGCATCTCCAGTATACCTACCGGTACTCCATCTTCCTGTAATTTGTCTTGTAACCAAGGGAACCAATGATCGGCTGGCGAAGCTGTGTATCCGTGGATTATATATACTTGTTTTTTATTTTGTATGTTTGTCACAATACTTTCTCTCCCATCATTCAGCGTTCGTTGTTTATATGTGCCCCACTTCGTGTAAGGACTCCTCTTCTAGTTTAGCAAATTTTTTAAGCCCATGAATATCTAAAATTTTGAGTTACATAGCAAGTCCAAATATGAAGTTGCCTACTATAATATTCTTATTTTTGCAGTACCGTTATTTTACTTATAAATTTAAGCGCTTTCTACCGATATATAGATATATATCATCACGTTTTGTGATCTGCAGCGTGAACTATTATCCATAGACGATCTGGAGGGGTTTGGATGAGTAACAAGCTATCAGACAGGACTAAAAAAGGAAAAGGTTTTAGAGATTTAAAGGTTACGACAACGATGATCTCCATGATTGTAATCAGCTTAGTGGGTTTACTCATTGTATCGTTGGTAGGGGTTATCGGTATGTATCAAGCTAAAGAGGGTCAAGGTATTTTGTATGTGGATCGCTTTCAACACCAAACGAATATTCTTGAAGTCAAAAGTGATTTCTATAATATGCGGGCTAATTATACCAAAATACTTGACAATAAGGAGTACACAGATAAACAGTATAAGCAAGTGCAGAAAGGAAAAGATAGCGTTACAACTGGACTAAATGAATTCTCACAAAGGAATTTGGATGCTAAGGAACAGAAATTGTACGAGGAACTACGGGGGAGTATAGACACATATTATCAGGATATTGAGCAAATCATGGCAGTCAAAAAAAATATCGGAACGTATGACACGGAAGAGAGAGGCCGGATTAATAAATCCAGTACGGCAATTGTTACGATGTTGACTACGATTTCAGATTATAACAATGAGCAATCCGCCAACTTATATCAAAATACGCAAAATGAGATTAAAATGCGTACAATTGTTTTGATCACGGTTCTGGCACTCGTGCTGGCTATTCTTATCACCATCTCCTTTGCGGCCATTCGAAATATCCGTTTTCGGATGAGTACAATTACGAAATACTGTGAGGAGATTACCCAAGGGAATTTAACGGCAGCACTTGATCCTACCTTGCTCAAAGGAAATAATGAGATCGCTGTCATTGCTCGTGCCATTCAACAAATGACAGATTCAACCTCAATGGTCATAACGGGGGTTATCAATGAGTCACGCCAAATTAACCAACTGAGTGACCAGACGAATCATAATATGACAGATCTCAATGAGCGGATTAGAGATGTATCTGCCACGGTCGAACAGCTGTCAGCAGCTATGGAAGAGACTTCGGCATACACCGAAAATATGAACCATTCTGCGGAAGAAATGCAGCGGGCAGCAGAGTACATTTCGGTCAAAACTCAAGAAAGAGCTCAGTCTGCCAATGATACAAGTGTAAAAGCCGAAACATTGAAGCATGCGGCTAGTGAATCCAATAAAGCAGCCAAGGAAATTTACCGGAAGGCCAATGAAAAGATGAAGGAAGCGCTAGAACGAGCTAAGGGCGTAGACCAAATTCGTTTACTTTCTCAGTCCATCTTAGAAATTACGGCACAAACCAATTTGCTGGCTCTAAATGCATCCATTGAAGCGGCTCGTGCGGGTGAGTCAGGTCGAGGGTTTGCGGTTGTGGCTAACGAGATTCGCAAGTTGGCAGACGGCTCCAAACACGCGGTAGACCAAATTCAGAGTGTTACTCAAGAAGTTGTGCAATCTGTAGAGAATTTAACTACTAATGCCGAAGAATTATTGCACTTCCTGCAAGCTCAGGTAGGCAAGGATTATCAGCTGCTTGAGGATACAGCAGGACAATATTACAATGATGCCGTGGAGCATACGAACACGGTCAATGATTTGAACGCCACCTCTAAGCAGGTAAATGAAACTATCCAAACCATGGTAAGAGCGATTTATGAGATTGCAACAGCCAGCGAACAGTCTGCTATATCCACTCAGCACATTGCAGAGAATATGGTTTCATCGACGGAGAAATCTCTTGAAGTGGCACACCAGTCTGATCAGGTGAAGGAAAGCGCGGCCCGACTGAATGAACTGGTCGAAGGTTTTAAAATTTAACGAGGCCAATACACAAAGACTAGGGAAAACATTACATCGAAGAAAAAAAGTTGGGGAGCCGTAAATAGGCTCCCTTTTTGAGTTTACTCTTCTAAGGTTGCTTTTGGACTACAGTCAGGAGCTCGTATCTCGTAACTCTTCCTGTTCAGCCGTTTGCATCAGCTTATAGATCTGTCGTGTTGTGTTCACATTCCGCACCGTCATTTGCTGATACAGCTTGGTGCCGACTAATTTCGTTAACCCGCTTTTTGTGACTTGTTCTTTGCTGACAGAATACAGAACGGCCCCGGTCGTATATATTACATGGCCTATTCCTGTTTTTAAAGGAAGCTTGTCCAGAACGGAAATATCGTTAATTTCATCCCACAGGAACAATACATCACTTTTCATCTGTGTATCATTAGACCATTCATTCGGCAGTGCCTCCATAATGCTCTGAATCTCCTTTATATTACGGACGATGACACGGATGGGTAAGCTAAAATCCTCCAGAATCGCCTGTTCCAATATGAGCGATAATTCCTCGTTGGACTGACCTTGACTAGAAAAAATAATGTTTCCAGAATTAATGTAAGTCGTCACATGCTCCATACCTGCATTTTCAAACGTTTGCTTGAGCTTCTTCATCTCGATCTTGTTATTGCCGCCAACATTGATGCCCCGCAGTAATGCGATATAGATCATATAAGCTCCACCTCTCTTCAAAAAAAGGATTTCTAACAAAGGGATAGGTATTCCATTAAATACGTGGTTTGATTTTCGCCCAGCAGATGATGCAGCAGCGGTTTTACGTGCTCGATATATTCTGTTTTGGTTTCGTATGTTTCTTCATCTTTCACTTCTCCCTTAAAGGTACAGGCACCTTCAATCAGGATGGAAAGAGCAGTAAAGAAGTTAGCCAAAGAGTCAGCCACCTGCTGCGGTGCACCGCCTTCGAATGCAGCATATACAGGGGAATCGGGTTCGCTAGTATCGACAATGACTGGATCGTCATTAAAAGTGGCAATCACGACATGATGGGGCGGCCACGAAGAAGATTCTTGGACAAGCTCACCAGATGTAATCCAGCGATAGCCTAGCTGTTGGCGATACAGATGTTCTGGTGCAGCAAAAAAGAGAACCGCGGCATCCCCGATTTCAACTGCCGCATTTTTCAATTTGTGTGTACCAGCTGCCTTAGCATCGATCATTTTATAATGGCTATACAGATACTCAAGTACGGGGGATACAGGAATCTGGCTGTCCCAGCAATCTGTTAGGTTCTCCGTCCGGGGCTGGATGTCGTGGTTTTGGAACAGCCCATAGGCTTCATTATATAAGTTTTGCTGTTGTACAAAACGGGCCAGAGCTTCACTTAATTGTTTCATAGGTTTGCATTCCTTTCTAATTTTAGGCTATGACCTCCGACAATAACGTTTCATTTCTAGCCTAAAGATATCATAATATAGATATGGAGAACATATGTTTCTGTAATTGTGCCGCCTTGCCAGTCTATCCAGATTAATTTTACAATATAGGAGTTCGAAAATGTTTTGTACTTAGTTTAATATGCTCAGGCTTACTTGTAAGGAGGATAAGCATGTCATTTTCTAAAATATACGATTACAAATTAAGAGCTTATTTTAATGAGCGTATTTCTGATTTAAGTCATGAATATCTATTTTATTCTTATCCCGATCAAGAGCAAAATTTAAGAATATTAACCCTGAATATAAACGAGCAGGATTATGTTTCTCTAGTGCGATGGCATGATCTGTTTGACAGGTCGCTATTTACAAAAATGGATCATGTCATTCGAAGCGAACTGGATGCTGAACGCCTGATTCGATTGCTTTCGCTCATTTTTAATGTTTTTGATATACATAAAGATGTTGCTTATAGGAGAAAAAACTTATTTTGTTTTTATTATCAATATCAAGTTTCACATCTAGCAGAGAGAGGCAATGAATTCACGTTTGCTCAGGACAGACTATTTTTCCTTCAACATCTTTTATTTGAACTGGGTTTAGGTGACGACATTTATGATCGTTTAACGATTAAAAATAATAGGATCATGTACAGAATGGAAGACGTACAATATTATGATCTGCACATTCTTATTAACATTTTGCATGAGCATATTCACAAAAGTAAGATGGATATGGATACACAAGCAGCGCTGGAAAAAATAAAATTTTTACAAGGCCAATGGGTTAACTTCATTCTGGGTAGTCATGATGTATATGATTTTCCATTCGATGATTTCAACAAGCCGTTTGTAGAAGCAACGATGTTTATACAAGCCTATAACTCTAATAAAAATAGGGTATTAGAGGTGCTGATCGACTGTACCAATGAGCATCAATCTCCAACAGAGCAGTTTATCTCCAACTTGATCTTGATGAATTACTCCTATTTTGTTCTCAAAAGTAATCCTAGCGAAATTACATATCTTAAGTTGTTTTGCAAGAAAAAACCGGGAGTTTTTATGAAAATATTAACTGCATTGCTTGATATCAGATTTTTTGTTGATAAATCCAGCTTCACAAATGCGGGTATAAATTATTATTTATCCAGAATAAAAGGGGTTTAATGATGCCATTCCATCACGTTTCTTTACCTGATTTACCACCGTCCATCGGACACCTTACAGCCATTCATCCACTACAGGGCGACTCTCAGGAAAGCATAACCCTGCTGGCACTAAACACACAAGCAGAACTGTGGAGACTAGAACTTCGCTCTGGCAACGCAGAATTGTGCACACGTATTTGTATTCCTGATTTTAATCCCATGCAACATGTCCAAATGGTTACCAGTTCTGACGGCAGGTACGTAGCTATCTCCAATCGTTTTGGACGGCATGCGGCAGTGTATGATTTAGCCCATGCTCAAGAAAAAATGCAATTATCTCGGGACGAATATCACTACGATAAAAGTATGTTTCCACTGGCATTTGTACACCAAGATGGTGCATGCATTCTTGTTCATGGGACGGAATGGAACCGGCTTGATCTGACGGATGTAGAAACAGGCATGCTTTTGACAGCAAGACCTACCCCTATTTATAACAGCGAAAGCAAAAATGAGCACTATCTAGATTATTTTCATGGGAGGCTACTGATTTCACCAGGGGGAAAGTGGATTGCGGATACGGGATGGGTATGGGCTCCATTAGGAGTGGTCCGAACTTGGTCGTTATCGGATTGGCTGCTGAATCCATGGGAATCGGAGAATGGTCCGTCAATTCGCCATCTTTGGCAAACCATAGATTGGGACGGGCCAGTATGCTGGACAGGACCCGATACATTGGCGGTTTGGGGACAGATGGATGCTGATTTACTGGAGGAGGAAGATTGGGGAGAGGAAGGAGTTGAACCGGCTGTTGTCCTATTCGATATGACCCAGCCCGGGTACCGACGTGTGCTTCCAGCGATCCCCTCCCTAAATTGTAAGCCTGTTGAAGACGGGGCTTTTCCTTTCCCCCAAGCGGATATGGTCATTTGCGGTGACCGATTATTCTTATGGGGAAAAGGAGTCCCGCTTCAGGTATGGCGGCTATCAAGCGGTGTGCGGGAAGATGTAGATACGGAGCGGTATCCACTTGTTTACCATCAAGAGGCAGGAATTTTCATTGAATTAAAACCGAATAGCCGTTGTACAGCCTTGATCTACGAATAAAAGGCGTTACAGCATTTTTGCTTCCTTCCTGGCGAGATGGGAAAATATGCGTTAGTTATTACATTTGAAAAGGGGAGTAAAACCAAAATGGCACTTATCAAGGATCGTTTTTTGGGATGTCTGGTTGGGCTGGCTGTGGGCGATGCTTTGGGAACCACTGTGGAATTCAGCAGTCCAGGTACATTTGAACCTGTAACGGATATCGTGGGCGGCGGTGTATTTGGGTTAAAGCCGGGCCAGTGGACAGACGATACGTCGATGGCGCTCTGCTTGGCCGAGAGTATGGTACGTAAAGATGGCTTTGATCCGGCAGATCAAATGCGCCGATACACCAATTGGTACCACTTGGGATATATGAGTAGTACGGGAACGTGCTTTGATATCGGTGGTGCAACGAGAGCAGCACTGCATCGCTTTGAAGCTACCGGAGATCCGTACAGCGGGTCCGTTGACCCCATGACTGCCGGCAATGGCTCTATTATGAGGCTTGCACCTGTGGCTATGGCCTATGCGAACCGCCCGGAAGAGGCGGTGAAGTACGCTGAGATGAGCTCGCGAACCACCCATGGAGCAGCCGAAAGTGTGGAGGCTTGTGCTGTGCTTGCTTCAATCCTTGTGGCAGGTCTGCGAGGAGCGGACAAAGAATCCATGTTATCGGCGGACGTCTGTTATAAGTGGCGGCAGGACGAGCCCGCTTATTCGGCAGCCATTGAAGAAATAATTCGGGGATCTTATCGGCATAAGGAGCCGCCCGAAATACAAGGAACCGGGTATGTCATTCGTTCCCTTGAGGCTGCGTTGTGGGCATTCCACCATTCGAATTCATTTGAAGAGGGCGCACTGCTGGCAGTGAATCTGGGGGATGATGCCGATACGACCGGGGCGGTGTACGGGCAAATTGCAGGAGCTTATTACGGAATAAGTGGTATCCCGAGTCGTTGGCGCGAGAAGCTGGCGATGAAGGAGACGATAGATGAACTGACTGAGGCTTTATGGCAGAAGGTCGAGAAGGACCAAACACTCTAAGGAGATATCTATAAAGATCAAGCTGGGCTGTTTTTCTTATGGAGCAGAGCCAGCTTTTTTTGTTCACTATATTTCATGACGATTCACCTCTTGGGATTACTTCTTATATCGCCTCGACCCCATTAAATTTCGTAACCTCACAGATTATTTTCCGTATAAAGATAAAAACATGATCCGAATTCGTTCCCTCAGGGAGAAATGCAACCATGTTTAACAAAATGAGAAGTAGAGGTAATGCATCATATGAATGAAAAATTACAAGCCAATAGAGGATATCAGCTGGCTGAGCGGAAGGCGATTCAGTATTTTGCATTACTGTATGATCAGGTCATAGACAAATCTTATGTGACTACCCTGACAGAAGACATTCAAAAGTGGAAAAAAAATCATATTCAACATTCCTCATGGTTATCCTTTTTTTCGCGGAGAAAAAGAAAACCTGATACTCGGGACTATAATAGATACATTCAATGGCTGAATTATACAGGCAAATTGGATGATTATCTGGACCGAAGTGTCTCCTATATTTATATGAGGGACCTAGGCAAAGCTCTGGATTCTCCTGACACACATACCCGGATTCAGCGTGTCATTGCAGACGTAAAAAAACACTTGATCCAATCCACCCGTGCAAACGGGGGAGACCAACCGGAATTTATGAATTTGGCCGGGGTGTATCGGTGGGCCCAGAGGGAAGGTATAGAGACCGCGATAATTTGGGTGATCAACAAACTTAGGTCCGTATCCTCCCATATTCCCAAGGAGATGGATGCCGAGCAAGCCCAGCGCAAACTGATTAAGATCATTGTCGGGGTTATTCTGCATGTGATGGAAGAAATGGACGATACAGTGTCGCCTGTGGAACGTGCTCGCAGACTTGATGAAGCCATCAGGCTTGGTTACTCCTATGGTCTAACCTATCCTTTCATCGATGATCTTCTCGATTCCCAGGTTCTGAACGTTCAAGAGAAAGAACAATATTCCCGTATGATACGTGCCGCGCTTCTCAGTGGATCTGTGCCTGAGTTGGGCAATTGGACTGGAAATCATATGAAGTTGATTCAATACATACATTCGGAGCTCTCGGATGCATTTGAGTACATTAAGGAACATCAGCGGCCAGACACACAGCAAACCTTTTTCGAGCAGGCCTATGTCTTTTTTCATTCTCAAGATATTGACCGTGTTAAGGATCTAACGCGAGCTACTTATACCAATGAAGAGCTTTATATACCCGTTATTTTGAAGTCCTCTTCGTCCCGCTTGATTGTCCGTTCCGTGATTAGTGCTCCTGCGGATGAGGGCTTTGAGCAACGAACATTCTTTTATGGTATCTATAACCAGCTTGCTGATGATTTTGCGGATATGGTTGACGATATGAGAGACGGTGCGGTAACACCTTATACCTACTATTTAAAATATCATCATCAGAGACCGGATTTGATCAATCCCTTTGAGTTATACTGGGTGGTTATTTCCTATTTGATCCATAACGTATATGACTCCGATGCCATGGCTCGTGAGGTGATACTGGATCGTGCAATGAATGGACTCAAACGTTATAAAGAACGTGTAGGTATTGAAAAATATAATGAAACGATGGAGATCTTTGCATCCGGAAATCCGGAATTTAATAATCTCATTCAGAAGATGGTACAAAAAGCGGATGATGTAGATTTCTTAGATAAGCTGCTTCGGGACCAGATGATTACCCATCTGAAAAACGATGCGAGGGAAAAAGAAGACTTTTTCAATACGGTCAAAATGGTCCGTGAGCAGATTAACAACCAATTGAAAATTACCAAGCCACAAGGGATTCCGGCCATGAAAGAACAGCTTATTGAGGCTGCAAATTACAGTCTCGAAGGGGACGGGAAGCGGATACGGCCTATATTGACTTGGGTCATGGGCGTGAACGAATATGGATTAGATGCATCGGCAATCATGCCTCTTCTGAGATCACTGGAGTATATGCATACCGCATCCCTGATCTTTGATGATCTGCCTTCCCAGGATAATGCGTCTACCCGTAGAGGGCGTCAAACCTTGCATCAGGTGCACAATAGCGCTACCGCGGAATTAACCGGTCTGTATCTGATCCAGAAGGCGATTGGAGAACAATCGTCACTTGACCAGTTCAATGCTGAAACGGTGCTTTCTTTGATACAATACTCGGCCCAGAAAGCAGAAGATATGTGTATGGGGCAGGCGATGGATCTGGATTCCAAAGGAAAGGCACTGACCTTGGAGCAGCTGAATATGGTGTGCTTTTACAAAACCGGAGTGGCGTTTGAGGCTTGTCTGGTTATGCCAGCCATGCTTGCACAGGTCAAGGAGTCGGAAATTGCTGCTTTGAAGAAATTTGCCTATCATATGGGGATTGCTTTTCAGATTAAAGATGATTTGCTTGATGTGGAAGGAGATATGCTCTTACTCGGAAAACCTGTTGGCCAAGATTCTGATAATAACAATTCGAATTTCGTGTCCATCCTCGGTCTTGGAGGTGCCAGTAAAGAGATGTGGGAACACTATTGTCTCGCTATGGAAGCATTGGAAGAGATCCCACGCAATATTGCTTTTCTGAAGCACTTAATACATTATGTCGTGAACCGGGACCGTTAAAAAACGAATGTACCCCATTGCTCCACAAGAGTAATGGGGTGCTTTTACGTTGAGACAGAAGAGCTGCTCATGTTCCTTCGTTCATCGGTAATCCTCTAATGTGATATAAATATGTCTGAGCACACAACACGGATCTGTGAATATCTGGTGACTTCAGCACCCCATTTTGCCCATTATGGTGCATTCTCCCTTATAATAATACAAAACAGACGAGGAGATGAACTCCAGATGAAAAAAGGAATCTTAGTCGCTTCAGGGCTGGTTGTTGCCGCATTGGGGACGTACCTAATTGCAGGGAATATTCAGAGAGAAGGGACGGACAACCCGGGGAAGACAAATATCAAGCAATTGGTGCATGATATCAGTGCAGGCAAGGCAACAGCCCAGTCCGCTTCCATTAATTCCAGTCAGTTGATTGTCACAGAGGACGATACTCAGACCGTGAATTATGATTTGTCTGACAACGAGTTTTTTGTTTCGATTGCGCCATATGTGGAACAGACCCACCCTTGTGCAACTCATAGTCTAACGGGCTGCCAAGGCGAAATAAAAAACGGAGCGTTCAATGTGACCGTTCACGACTCCGAAGGGAATGTCATCATGGAGAACGCCGCCATGAAATCACAATCCAATGGTTTTATTGATCTATGGCTACCGAGGGATAAAACATACCGTATTAGCGTGAATCATGAAGGTAAAACGGCTGAAACTGAATTCTCTACATATGAGAAAAACGATACGTGTATCACAACGATGCAGTTGGGTTAACGACGGAGTATGAGGGTTGAGCTTACGGATCGCTGAAACGCTCTAAATCCGCAAAACTCTGCGTTCTCATATATAGCTTTTAGTAAGAGCCTACGTCTGACGGAGGCTCTTTGTGCTGCCCTAATCTTTTGCTGGAGTTAACGAACAGGTTAGGAGGGAATCTATGAGGAATCAGATAGCAAAACTTTAAATTGTGTATACTAAAAACCTATTAAAATAGCTGCAAACTTCCGACATATTATCTAAGAGCTTTTCGCTCAATATTCCTCGGGGAGATGGCAGCATGTCACAAAATATAAAAAAGCGGGTAATCAGATCATCCAGCATCGCGAACACATTAGCCATGGTCTTGTTAATCATTATCGTTGTCGTCTTTGCAACCTTGGGGACGTTCATGTTTGCAAGCACGCAAAGCATACTTGTCAAGCAGCAAGAGGCCATGCTCCAGACCAAAACGCAGGCCGTTGTCACTCAATTCGATGCGTTGTTTAAGGAAAAGGGATCACTTGTCAAACAAATGTCAACGAATAATCTTTTTAAGCAATATTTAGAAACCACCCCATCGGCAGAAATGGTGAAAACTTCTCCTTATGCTGCCGAAACAGTAGCGACTCTTGCAGCCATTGTAAAGGCAGAGCCATCTTTTGCCGACGCTTGGATTGCAGGAATATCTGGTAAAGGCTTCTTTCTTCAGAATGATGGTGTTGCTTCTAAACCGGATTTCGATATCCATACACGCCCATACTTCAAGCCAGCTGTTGAAGCAGACGGTTTATACTACTCAGAACCCTATAAGGACGTCAATTCGGGTAATGTGCTCATGGGCATTTTCTATCCGATTAAAGATAGCAGTAACCAATTAATCGGATTTGCTGCTGTCGATATTGCTTTCAAAGACATCCCTGCCGTTATGCAAAGCTATTCGCTTGGAAGCACAGGTTATTCGATTCTTGCATCCAAAACAGGTGATATTTTGTATCACCCTGATCAAAATAAAGTGCTGAAAGAAAAGATTAACGAAAGCACAGGTGATCTTGGGGAGATCGGAAAGAAAATGATTGCCGGCGAGTCTGGAGTACAGCTAATTAATGATAATGGGGAACGTCGTTATATCGGGTATGCAACCAGTAAAGATACGGGGTGGTCTGTAGGCTTAACCATTTCTGAAGATGAGGTGCTCTCAGAATTAAAAGCGTTTACCTGGATTACCATTGGCGGTTTTGCGGCAGCCACCATCCTGCTCGTTGTGATTTGTTATATAACACTCCGTTATCTGTTGAGATCAATCCCGAAATTGCTTGCAAAAATCAAGCTGATTGAAAATGGAGATTTGACCGTTCAGTTTGATACGCAATCCAACAATGAAATCGGGCAAATTTCTCAAGGAATTTACAATATGGTTCAAAAAATTCAAGGCATGCTCCAAATGGTGGGTGGCTCAGCTCAAGTCTTGAATCAATCTTCAAATGATTTGCAATCCATTTCTTCCAGAACCGCGATCACGATGAACGATACGGCGACAGCAATTAATGAGATTGCCAATGCAACGAACTACCAATCCATCGAAACGGATAACATTTTACAAAAAACCGGAGCATTATCCGGCCAAATTGACGAAATTGCCAATGATGCCAAAGCCATCGAAACGATGGTGCAATTCTCTGCTGAGCAAAGTGGACAGGGGCTTGCTGTAGTAGATCAGTTATCCAGATGGGCAGAAGAAAATCACAATTCCACACAAGCGATGTCGTCTATTATTCAGGAGATTGATCTGAGCCGTCATGAGATTTCAAGCATCGTGGATACGGTCAACCAAATTGCAACGCAGACCAACCTGCTGGCGCTTAATGCTTCCATTGAAGCTGCACGTGCAGGAGAACAGGGCAAAGGGTTTGCTGTTGTTGCCGGAGAGGTTCGCAAGCTGGCTGAGCAGACTGCACTGGCGACACAGGAAATCTACAAGAAGGTACGTGTAATTGAAGAAAAAACCAGCGTATCAGTTGAGCATACGGTTCACGGTCTGAAAATTGCAGAAGAAAATGCCAGATCGGTGGAGGACACGAAGCAAGTATTCTTTAGCATTAATAAGGATTTGGAAGATTTGAAATTGCGAATGATCCAGATCAGCACCAACACCTCCAAAGTCCACAAGCACAAAGATGAGATTTTGCAGGCGCTGGAAATCATCTCTTCCACCACCGAAGAGAATTCCGCTTCAACTGAAGAAGTTAGCGCCAGCACGCAGGAACAATTGGAAAGCTTCGAACAGGTTGCTGAGCTATCCAAACAATTAAATCAATTGTCCACTAAGCTTCAAGACGAATTAAAACAGTTTAAGGTTGAGTAACAAGTCTAGGTATGGTATTGACTAAATATATAGTTAAGCCCGCGATCAGCGCGGGCTTTTTTGCGGCTTATCTTATTTTCTTAATAAAATAATCAGGCTCTTCTTTTGTTTCTGCGGTGATGTGACGGAGGAACTGGACAAGTAAAGGCAAGACACTTTATGATGATGAAAATTGGACTTAATGGATCAATAATTCACTCTGAAAGAATCAGGGACTTGGGATGAATATCCATCTTAAGTCCCTTTTTTTGTGTAAAATTAGATTTCCAATTTTTTGAACGGCTGATATACTAAGGAGGCAAGTCAGATGAAGATAAACCTACTTTATCGGGATAAAAAAAAGATCGGCGGGACGCGTAGGCTGATGCGGTTCCCTTTTCTTCGGAACGAGGTGAATGGAACCCGGATCAGCGGCAAGAAATGCGCGATGTATTGGTGGCAAGGGGCTACAGCAGCAAGACGATTAAAGCATACATATCGCAAACGGAACGCTTTTTTGCCGGATTGCAAGGGAGCGAAGCAAGCATAAATGATGCGACGGTGCAAAAATATGCGTTGGCGCTGCTCGAAAAAGGCCTTTCGCACGCTTATGTTAACCAAGCGATCAGCGCGCTGAAATTTTACTTTCGCCATGTGCTAAAGCAGCCCAAATCCTCCGCCTATGTTCGTCCGAAAAAGGAGAGTAAACTGCCAGATGTGCTGTCCCTGAATGAGGTTATGCGTCTGTTGAAAGCAGTGAAAAATCTAAAACATAAGGCTATTCTGTACCTGACGTATACATCCGGGCTGCGGGTAAGCGAAGTGGTGAGGTTGCGTCTTGAAGACTGCGACCGTGAACGGAAAGTACTGAAATTTCGTCAGGGAAAGGGCAGGAAGGATCGGCAAACGCTGCTATCCGAAGCGGCTTTTGCGGTGGTCGAGCAGTATATAGGGGTGGAGCATCCAGCAGACTGGCTGTTTCCAGGGCAGAGGGAAGGCCGCCACCTGACGGAACGTTCAGCGCAGAAAGTGTTTGAAAAAGCGCTGGCTGAAGCGGGCATTCGCAAACAGGTGAGTATCCATTCGCTAAGGCATTCCTTTGCGACCCACTTGCTGGAGAATGGGATTGATCTTCGCTATATTCAGGAACTGCTAGGGCATCAGAGTGTGCGAACGACGGAGCGGTATACACATGTGAGCAGACGGGACATTGGGCGGATTCAAAGTCCGTTGGATCGGATGAGCGGGCTGGAGGATTGAAACGCAGAAAGTGCCGGAATAAGGAGAAAAGTGCAGGATTCACGAAGTTCGTGAATATGACGAAGAGAGCATTCTTTGGGAAGTTCGTAAATAATACGTTATGTGAAATAATGATGAAAGGAACATAAATATGAATATTGGTAGAGAAGAAGGTATTGAAAAATCAAAAATAAACATGCTTGAAAAGCTCTATTATTTGCAACTAGTTGCTTCATTAACACCTAAGAGTTCTGGTGGAATTATGAACAAGTCAGTAAGAGAAAAAATTTTTGAGATTGCAAATTTTATAAAAGAATCTTCTGATTTAGAATTTCATGCTAGAGAAATACAATTTTATGAATACCTTGTCCGGATTTACAATACGTATAAAACTGTAATTAAACCAAAAATAAACCACAGAAAGATTGGTAGAGATTTTAATGAATTATTTGCTGAAGAAAATCGAAATCCGTATTCATATGGTATTGAATATGGATGGATCAAAGAGAGAATAGAATTTGTCAACGATCCATGGCCGTCGGACTTGCCATATCAATCGAAAATTGGGATAGGAGCGCATTTTCCTTCTGTTGGGATAGAGGAAGAATTTATGCTTAGAGATGCTTTTTATTTGTTGGTAAAAGCATATGAGGTACATGAAGATATGCATGCAATTGCAAAAAAGTATAAAGACAATGGAAAGGATGTTGAAACAAAAGAGGATTACCTGATTCTTTCTAGCTACAATCATACAGTTGCGACTTATTCACGATTAGGAACACAAAGCTTTTACTTTTTTACTGAAGCCTTTATAAATAGTATAGGTTTCGATTATTACTTAAGAAATAAAGACAAACTAGAAAGTAATGAAATTGAAGTTTTACAAGGGAAGCATAAGGGTAGGTTTATCCCTCTTGAACAAAGAATTCAAAAGTTTCAATCTATTATAAGATCCGATAATCGTATAGTAGTTATTACAACTGATGAAAATCAAATTAAAGAACCTTTTAAAACATTTTTCAATGAAATAAAAGAAATTAGAGATGCTGCATCTCATTTTACTCCTGTTAAAGGAGAGATTTGGAGAAAACCAGATGAGTGGTTGGATAAGGTGTCGTCCGCAGCAAAAATTTGTATGGAAGTATCAAAACAATGTTGGTTAGCTTGTTATCCTGATCGTGATTTGCCTGAGTACTTGGTAGGATTGGATTACGATGAACATATTAAAACAGCCAGGAAGAGGTCACAAGATATTAAGACGCATCTTTAGAACTGATAAATAATCAACTCTAAATCCATCAATAGTTCGAATGTAATCAAGCCTGTCGAATTAGAATATTATTAAATAAGTGCCAAGATCTTTTATCTAGTCGTTTGAGTTGATGGTGTACTAGCTTCGAAGTCATTACTCCACATAACAATATATTCACGCATCGGACATACGTCCTCGGTCCGGTAGGAGCCGGACACACTCGGCATTCGCCGAGCGTCGTGAATACGAGAACGTTTTGTGACATACCGGAAACCATTTATTTAAGAGGGTGAAGCCATGCAACAAGTAGATCTAACCAAAACCCTTGAAGAAATTGAAGGAAAATATTGGGGTGAACCGAATTTTGCTTCTTCATTAGTGATCCAAGTACATCGATTAAGGAAGAAACCTCTTTGTGAATTGAATAATGAAGATTTAAGACTTTTGATTGGGCAACAAATGAATCTAGATTTTCTTTTACCTCTAGCCTTAGAGCAATTAATACAGAACCCATTCGGATCAGGAGATTTATATATCGGAGATTTATTTTGTTCGATACTCAAAGTGGAGAAAGAATATTGGAAAGAACATAAAGAGTTGAAGAACGAATTGGATGAAGTGATTAGAACCTATGAAGAAGCGAGAAAGACATTAGAAGAGCACATAAGTAAATACAGAAGCGATCATTTGTAAGTAGATTCAAGAAGTCCGGTACACCACATAACATAATATTCACGCTGCGGGCATACGCCCTGGGTACGACATTCGCCGGACACCCAGCATAGCTGGGTCGTGAATACAGGAACGTTATGCGTAATTATTGAAATTCTAAAGAAGAAAGGAGAAATACAATGGATCAAATCAAATATCCGATTGGTCAATTTCAACCCAAAAACAATCTTTCAAATGATGAAATAATAAATCTTATTAAACAAATTCCTGAACTAATTAAGCGATTAAATACATTGCTGATTGGTCTCGAACAATACCAATTGGAGACTCCGTATCGGCCGAACGGTTGGACAGTAAGGCAGGTCATACATCACTTAGCTGATAATGATATGAATGCGTACCTGAGATTTAAAAGAGGATTAACTGAAAATAATCCATTAGCAAATACATATAGAGAAGATCTGTGGGGAGAATTAATTGATTACAAGAAGTTGCCCGTAGAGAATTCGCTATCACTTATTGAAGTATTGCATCATCGCTTTTTGGTGTTGCTCAATGAACTTAGTATAGAAGACTATAAACGGACTATACAGACTGAAGTATTAGGAATAATTACATTAGAGACAGCTATACAAAGATTTATTTGGCACAACAAACACCATGCATCCCAAATCGAAAACCTAATAAGAAGAGAGAAATGGAAAGACATATAAGAGAGAGGATAATTGTAAGGAGTTCAAAGATGGCAGTAACAACGCATAACATAGTATTCAAGCAGCGGCTCCTTTCGGAGCCTGGGTCTGCGAGAAGGATTTCAGGGAAGTATTTCAGCAGACAACTCTTCGGGGGTCATGAATACAGGAACGTTAGATGAAACCAATGCAAGATCTAAAGTAAGGGAGCCTACAATGATTGAACCAACTATCGAATCAGTTAAAGTTTCTATTTCAGAAACATAAAATCAATGATCAAATTGTAAGTTTTCAAAGACTATCAGGAACAACCTCTGGATTAGTTTTAAGATTAGAATCAGAGTATGAATTTAAATATATCTTAAAGTTTGATAATCCAAGCCAAATTAGATTAGTTGAACAACTGCTTCATACCTATGAGCACTCAGTATTATTGCCGAAAGTCCTTTTTTCAGCCGAAGACAGTTCATATTTTGTTTATACATTTCTTGATGGAACAACTCATTTTAATCGTGGTCCAAAGAGTAGTTGGATGAAAATATTGATAATGGATTTACTCAACAAATACGTGGAACATAAAGAAACAAGTACATGGGGAAGAATAGAATACCCACGAAAGACATGGAAGGAATTTAATGAAATAAGTATTGATGAAGCAAGGATGAATCTCAGGAATGTATTATCAACAGAAGACTATAATTACGTTAAATTAAAAGCTAGCAAACTATTTTATGATGATTCAAAGCAAGGAACTAAATATTTGCTGCACGGTGATACTGGAGTTCATAACTTCGTCTATAATAATGCAACATTAATTGGTGTGATTGATCCATCACCAATGGTGGGACCAATCGTATATGATTTTCTATATGCATTTTGTTCTTCGCCTGACGATATTAATTCTGACACATTGTTTAAAGCATCGGATTTACTTGAACATGGGAATATTGAAAGAACGAGATTGATTGAGGAAACTTTGATCCAGCTTTACTGTCGAATAGGGCTTAGTGTGCGTCATCATCCGAATGACTTAAAGGAATATATACAGGCATGGGAATATTGGAAACAATTATGTAAGCAAATCGACGAGGGCATTGGCATCATCTAACATCATATTCACGCTGCGGAGCCTGACGGCTCCTTGGTTCGCCCGAAGGGAACGGCAGAGAAGTGGAATCAGGCGAACACATCTTCGAGGCAAAGTCCGTCGGACCCGGCAGCTTAGCTGCCTTAAGCCTCTCATCGTCGTGAATACAGAAACGTTATCAGAAATCAGCGTGAAGTGGGTGAATAAATGAATAGAGGCATAAGTTTTGAAATTCCAAATTCTTATGGAAACCATCTTGGAGAGATTTTAAAGCCAATAGATATAACTATTTTCAGTTGGTTTATTGGTGGAGAAGAGTCATATTTTATTGTTGATGATACTTTAGGGGGTAGTCTCTTTCCAGACATGGTTACTGGAATGGATGGAGAAGATCTTAAAAAGATTATTGATTACAACAAGTACTACTTAATATTTGCGAATTTAAAGGCGTATCCAAAAGGAGCAAATATAATAGATGTAATGTCATATGAAGAATATATTGCGAGTGAGTGTCAGATTATTCTTCTTGTGATTGATAGTGTGTACATAACAGTTTACTGCAAAGACCTTGAAAAACTTGAGGACTTATATGATCACATAAAGAGAAAGGGATATAAATCTCTGGAATATATAACTGATGAAAATGATACAAGGACAAGACTATCAGTTTGGTGATTAAAAACAAAAAATGATTGTTGTAAGTAATTCAAGGAAGACGCTGAAATCTGATAACATAATATTCAAGCTTCGGCTCTAATGGAGCCTTGGTCTGCGGAATGAATTTCGGAGAGGCATTTCAGCAGACAACCCCTTTGGGTTTCATGAATACAGAAAGCTGAAAGTGTTGAAAAAATAAATAGGGAATCAGGAGTAGATTTAATGAAGTTTGATTTCATAAAGCCAAATAGCAACAGAAAGATTAATTTATTGGCATTTTTTATCATGAGTTTTTTCAGCGTTTGTTCTTATTTCTTATTTATTAAATCAAGTGACATTATATTTCACGTAATTACTGCTGGGTTTCTGTTTATCTTTACAATTGGTGCTTTATTGTTCCTAACAATTGTCTTTTTTAAAAATAATAAATTTTTTAATTTCTTACTTTTGATTTTACTAACGCCATTAATTTTATTGTTTTCTATAATAATTAATGTATATTATTTCATTTTTGTACCAGGACTTGTTCTCTTTATAATGGCAGTTCTAGTATTTATTTTATATATATTAACTGGATTATTGCTAATGAGTTTAGGTGTAGACGGGAATAATAAGGCTATTCTTTACGTATGCACTATTATTGTAATTTTACTTTATTATTACTTTGGAGATAGACTTTTTAAGTCTCTTAATTCATTTGTCTACAAATTAGCTGCAAATGAATACTCGAAGAAAAGAAGAATTTGGTTAGATAAAACGTTTAATCCTGACACAAATAGAAAATCACTATATTTATTATTGCTTTTAGTTTATATCGTAGTTAAGGTGTCATATTTTGCAGACTACGAGCCATTGTTTAGACTCGAATTTATAAATGAAGCTTTACTGACATTTGTCATATTTGACACCTTAGTATCAGGAAAAAATAGTATAGGAAATCTCTTGAAAAGTAATTCTAGCAAAAGTAAAAAAAATCATGAACAAACTTAATGTAATTCTTAGAAGTCAGTACCTTCAGCTAAGACAATATTCGCGCTTCGGGCCATTCGGCCTTTGATCTACCAGGAGTTGTTTTGTAGAAGAATAATCAGGCAGAGACATCCATTCCCCTAAGATAAGAGCTATCTAACGAACAGCCTAACGTTATACGACAGAATCAAAATGAAAAAGAGCCAGAAGGCTCTCATTCTAAAGATATATGTAATTCGTTATGCAGATGAAGAGCGTCCTTAAAACCTTGCAAATAAATTTCACGTTCTAAAATAGCTTGTACAGAAAGCTCAGCATCGTCGTAAAGGAATAGGGTCTTCTGTATATTCTCCGGTACTCCTTCATGTAACTGCTTGAAGTAGAGATTCCGTTCGGATGAAAATTGGTTGTAGCTGGAGTTGTTTTTGATAAGCTCGCCATATAAAGATTCAATTCGAGTATAAATCAGTGAATCAAGTAAGACTTCTAAAGAATTATGCATTTTAAACACCTTCCAATGTATTTGATTTTATGAATAAAAGTTCAACTTATTAAACATAATTTTATCATATCAAATAATTAAGTCAATACATGTTGAAGATGTTTTTGATAAAGAAAATATACTTTCATATAATTAAAGAAAAATTCACTTGATGTGTGAAAGGAATATCAGATGATTAGTTATAAACCATTTCAAAAATTATTGATCGACAGGGAGATTAAGAAGCAAGATTTATTGAAAATGACAGGTATCTCGTCTGCTACAATGGCGAAACTCAATACGAATGAATATGTATCATTAGAAGTGATTGATAAATTATGTGCGGCTTTAGGTTGTCAGCCAGGAGATTTATTGGAACATATAGCAGAACAATGACAGATTAGAATCAAGAATGAATGTTGGTTAACCGAAGAAGTGATTCCATCGTATAACATAATATTCAAGCAGCGGCTCCTTTGGAGCCTGGGTCTGCGGGATGGATTTCGAAGATGAATTTCAGCAGACAACCCCTATGGGGTTCATGAATACAGAAACGTTTTCTGAAAGACTAGCATTTAAGAAAACAGGTGAATAGAATGCCATTAATTCATGAGTTTCTTATAGCTCCTAAAATTGGTTTTGAATTAAATCAAATTGTTAGGAATAACAATGGGAGAATTAATAAAAGTAAATCAGGTATCGATTATTTAGTTGAATTAGATGATGAACTCTTTCAGTATCTTTCAGATACATTAAAGTGGATACCAAATGAAACTGATAATAGATTCGGATTGAATTACTGTGGGTTGACAGTTATGCATTCAAATGGAGCGAGTGTACTAAAGAAAATTATTACAGGTTGGTATGAGATATTTAAAAATGCTCCAAATGAAATAAAGTTAACAGGGAATTATTTTTGGAGAGACCAAATCGATAAAGGTGAATATGAAAAAATTGAAGTAAGAAAAGCTAATTTATTAAAAATTCTCTCTGAACTAATTACCTTATGTAATCTAGTTGAAGATAATGACGACTTAATAATATTACATCTAGGGATTTGACACTTTGAAAGAAGTTCTAGTAAGTTATTAGGTGTCAAGCACAGAAGCATATTCAGATAACACACGACCTGACCTAAGATAAGCTATCTAGGGTCAGGTCACGTCATAGAGGCGGAAATGTTAGATGAAAGCACCTAAATAAATAAAACCATCTAAAAAGGATGAAACGAAAAAGTGATAAAATCTATTAGTATTGATGAATGGAATGGGAACACATTCAATGAAGAAATAGTTATGAATCCTACATGGGCAGACACTTTAAGTTTTTTAAGAAAACTCGACGGAGATAAATTTACATTAGTTTTTTTTGAGGTATCAGATACAGACTCAGTATTAGTTGGAGGCGGACCGGAATATTTCATAGTGTCTATTACAATTGATGGTAATATATATACTCTTATGAATGATAAACAGGGAAACAGTGAAATTCTTCTGGTTGTTGGTGGTCAGTTAGGCAATTATTGCGATAACATTTGTATAGAATTAATTCCTATGATTGAAGTAATAAAGTATTATTATGAAACTGGAAAACTACTCGAAACACATAAATGGAAACAAGAATAATAATTACTTTGAACGCAACTCGAAGAAGTAGGTTACATCATCTAACATTGAATTAAACGCATCGGAGCGGGACAAGCTCGACGATTACTCTGGAAGAGGCATTTCGGAGGAGCGGATTCACCGGACACATTCGACCTGTTAAGTCTGACGAGTATTCCCAATGGTCACCTTAAATTGCTTGAACTTCAGGAATGCCCAACGCTATGTGAAATCAACGGAATTATTTAAGGGACAAACATTGACGTGACAGCTTGGCGCTATTTCTTACTTCACGAGCAAGTTGCAATAAAATGAACATGAAATAGACGGAGCTGAGTGTCTACTTCATGTTCGCCTAAACTTTTGAAAATTAAATTACAGGTGGATCAATGAATATTTGGAGGTTCAGAATTCATCATATCGTTAAGCTGAGTCACAAAAACACCTTCGTTCGGGCCAGGGTTATTTCGAAACATTTTCGCTTCTTCCACCAGAACTTCGTCTGTATCCGTGCCAAGTATCTTTATTGTTGCATCAATGAATGAATCAAGTAGCATCGCACGCGGTTCATCGTTGTTGCTTTGAACCCATGGGGGCACAATTTCTATTACTTTGACCGATGTGTCTTTAAGCAAGTACCTTTGAGACAGCGTATAGGTATGAAGTGCTGCCTTCGTCGCGGAGTATACAGCAGTTGTCGCTAACGGTACAAATCCAAGTATTGAAGTCGTGTTGATGACAACCGCTTCTTCTTTGGACTTCAAATGCTCGATGAATGCAGAAGTCAACCGAATGGGACCTAGCAAGTTTGTAGTGACAGTCGAAATCAAAACATCCTCATCGATCACGCCCGCCGCGTCATCGGGCTGTATGATGCCGGCGTTGTTAATCAAGACATTAACATCCGGGTATTCTTCGATTAACTGCTTGGCGGTCGCCTCTATGCTGGCAGGATCTTGTACATTCAATTCCACTGCGGACATGCCAGGATTCGCTTTAATCGTCTCCTCCAGACGCTCTTTACGTCGACCGGAGATAATAACTTTGTTTCCAAGATTGTGGAGAGCTTCTGCTAACGCACGTCCAATTCCCGAACCGCCGCCTGTAATAAAAATCGTGTTTCCTGTAAGTTTCAATTTTTAAACCTTCCTAATTCAATGTGATTTAAATCATTCCAAAGATTGTAAAACAATAGATTTCATGATTATAGCTCCTCTAAAATTGAACATATGTTGAATCATCAACATGAATTTTATAAAGTGAATGTATCAGAGCGATATATGGGGTTCAATGGTTGAAACAAGCGTGGTTGTTGATTTTTCAACAGAGGACTTCGAAATGTTCATTTTTTCGGATGGTACAAAGGGGAGAAGGATATGGACAGGCGTATTCAAAAATCGAGGCAAGCCATTATTGATGCTTTTATGAGGCTGATGTCAGAAAAGGAATTCGAGAGAATTACGATCAATCAAATTGCGGAGGAAGCGAATGTCAATCGCGGAACGGTTTATTTGCATTTCGCTGACAAGTACGATCTACGCGATCAATGCATGGAAGCTCAAATTAACGAGTTACTGCGCAATTGTATGTCTGAAGATAATTTCTTTCATGTCCCTTCCAAAACCGCACTACTGAGCACGTTTGAATATTTGGAGCAGCATGCTTCATTCTACTCTAGAATGCTAACGAACAAGGGAAGTACGGTTTTTCGGAACCAAATGGAGACAATGTTTCGGCAAAGTCTGAGCGAGCATCTGGATTCGATCAACCTCGATCAGGAAATGAACAGGGACATTACGGTGCAATTTTTAATTTCAGCAGCGGTGGGGGTAGTGGAATGGTGGATTACCCGTTCGATGCCATATCCGGCATCGGTCATGGTTGAACAATTTTGGAATTTGCTGAACCGTGGTGTCGAGGGACACGAACGAACATCGTCCATTTGAGTCTCTAATTTAGAGGCTTTATACACAAACGTTATCAGAAATTCTTGAATTACTAAAACATAATAATAAGATCTCAAAAGTACTAAAAACTATAGTATAAAGAACGCGAAAGAACTGGAGGTCACTTTATGGATATACTCTTTGCTAATTATGGGATTAATATAATTCGAAGAGATGGGGGAATATTCATTATTTTTGATGCTGGTGGAATAGTGGTTCAAATGATAGAAATAGAAATAACAGAAGAAGAGTCACTAAAAGCTCAGAAAAGTGAAAGAGATGCATATGAACTAATAATCAAACTACAAAATGAAAAAAGACCATATAAGAAAATTCGCTGATAAAAAAAATTGCAGATTGATTTTGAATGCATAGTGAAGAAGTTCGGTAACTTCTGATAACATAATATTCAAGCATCGAATCTTCACGGAGCTTTGGCCTGTTGGGATGGAGTTCGAGGAGGGGTTTCAGCAGACAACCCCAGAAAAAATAAAAAGACAATGGAGGTATGTTGGGTGCTGACACTAGAAAAAGCTAGAAAAAATGATGCACAAAAACTTGCTGAAATACAAAAGGCCAGTTTTGAGGATGAGTCAAAGCATTTTAATAACAACGAAACCGTTGGGCCAATAGGATATGACTCCATAAGTTGGCAAGAAGAGATGATGCAAAATTGCGAATATTTCAAGGTGCTCTTTAATGGAGAAATAATCGGGGGAGCTTTGATATTCGTAGAATGTAATCAAGTGCATAATCTAGGAAGAATCTTTATTGATCCAAATTTTAAAAATCAAGGAATCGGAACGAAGGTGATGGAGAAAATTGAAAGTAAATTTCCAGACAGCACTGAATGGTGGCTGGATACTCCTAGCTGGAGTGTGAAGAATCATCACTTCTATTCAAAGTGTGGGTTTACTAAAGTTAGAGAAGAAGGTGACTTATACATTTTTAAAAAGACTTTATAAACTTATGTAATGTACAAACGTTATGAGACATCAGTACTAAGTGTTACCAAGAAGATATTTAATGAGAAGAGTGAAGGGAGGATTTACAATGAAGATTGATTTTGCGATTGAATCAGATTATGAGTATATCTCGTTAAGAGACAAGCACATACATAAGACACTGATAAGACCAAAAATAAAAGAAAATGAAATTCTAATAATTAGAGAATCCAATCAAGAAATAGGTTGGATGAGATATGGATTTTTTTGGGACAACACACCATTTATGAATATGATATGGATAGATGAGGAATATAGAGGAACAGGTATTGGTAAAAAAGTTGTCCACTATTGGGAAGAATTAATGAAACAAAAAGGATTTGAAATGGTCATGACCTCAACACAGTCGAATGAAGGAGCTCAACATTTTTATAGAAAGCTTGGATATAGAGATGCTGGATGTTTAATGCTTGAGAATGAACCTCTGGAAATAATACTGACAAAGGATTTAAACAAAAATTGACGTTGAGTAAATCAATGAAGGAAGTGACATTTAAAATATAATATTCAAGCTGCGTCTCCAATGGAGCCTAGGTCTGGTTGGATTTCGAAGAGGGTTTTTGCAGACAACCCCTGACGGAGCTCATGAATACAAGCGTTATAGAAAAGGGACGCAAACCATAAAAAGAAGGTGTTTAAGTTGTTTGGTTTATTTAAGAAGAAGAAAATAATATTTGAAGATCAACTAAACAAACTTTCTGAATTGGGCATCTTCATGAGTGCAGAATTAAAGAAAGAATTACTTTTGGAAGAATTTTCGAGAAATGAATATGAAGAAGATCCCTACAACTTGCTACTACTTACTTTAGGTGGAGAAGTTGAAGTGAATGGTGAATTTATAAATGTATCTGAGGAAATTTGGTATTTAGATACTGAATGTATTGAGGACCATGGAGACTATGCAAGAATAATAATACGATTAGAGAATATGACAAAACTTAATTTAAATAATATAACGGATTACGTAGATATTCAGAATGGTACTGCATGGGTCTCTTTTGAATATATGAATGAACTTATCAGATGGGAAATGAAAGTAGATGATGATTGGTTGGATATGGAGATATTCAAGAAATTTAACGAACTAATAAAGACTGAACAATCCATGAAATTGTATATTTCAATTTTAGATCAAGGTTGCCTAATGGGCTATTTTAATAAAGAACAAGTAATTGAAATAAATAAATTAATAAAATATAAATTTGAAGAATATTAGTAAGTATATCAGTAGGCGTCCCTATCCTATAACAACATATTCAACGCTGTGTGGCTATGACTTCTTGGTCCGGACCGAAGTTTAAAGTAGCGGTTTCGAAGAAGTAGATTCATTAGCAGGAGAGTATATTCAGCCGGATAACCCTTTACTGCCTAACTGCGTCGCAGCCGCTCCTTTCGGTTGGTTGAGGCAGGAAGGCTCGTGAATACATGACGTTATATGACAGTATGATGAATAACTCTCAAGGAGATGCTTCATAGATGACAAACAAGGATTATAAAAATCAGTCGAAAAAGAACATGGGAAAATACTTAAAGAAATAATGTATTTTGAAAGTAGTCCAAAGTACCGTCATATAACATCATATTCAAACAGCGGCTCCGCTACAGCCTTGGTCTACGAGGAGGATTTTGGGGAGGTGTTTCAGCAGACAACCCCTTTGGGGTTCATGAATGCGGAAAGGTTATGAGAAATTGCGAAGGACATTAAATACGGTATGGAAGTGAATTGATGGAGGGACCAATCATAACTTGTATAAGTATAGGCGTTTATGCTCATGCACTTACAAGGGGCAATAAATACATCGTAAAAAAAGAAGATAGGGACAAGTATAGAATTATTGGAAACCATGGAAAAGCAGTTTGGATATCAAAAGCTCATTTTATTGAAGGAAATATAGAAGTGCCTTTTTTAGAAAGATGGAAGTTTGATGATGATCCAAAGGAGTTTGATTTGGTGGAGGTGACCCTTACTTTTTCGGATGGAAGTGAACGATGGAGTTTGGTGACAACCCCTCAAAAATTAGTAAATCACTTTAAAAAAGAAATGGAACCACCAGGATTTAATATTAAACATCTTATTATAACGAAAACAATGGACCACGACGATATTGAAAAAACATTAAAATATTTAGAGGCAAATGATGAATTAACAGAAGCAAGCCAAGCTTTGGAATGTTGATTTGGAGAGGATGGAGGAATTGCATAACATAATATTCAAGCTACGGCTCTTATGGAAAATATAGAAACGTTATGTGAAACCTTTGAGAATCTAGAAATGAGGTAACTTCAATGATGCAATACAGAATCCGACCAATAATAAAAGATGATGTGTTTTTTTTATGGGAGATGTTATATGAATCATTATTTGTCCCAGAAGGTCAAGAGCCATTCGATAAAGCGATAATAAAAGACCCTTATATATCAAAGTATATTGAAGGTTGGGGAAGAGATGGGGATTTTGGATTTATAGCAATGAACCATGAGGGTGAACCCGTCGGATCAATAACAGTTCGATATTTTAACGAGGATAATAAGGGATTTGGATTTATTGATAATGATGTACCCGAACTAGGAATGGCTTTGTTAAAAGAATACAGGGGAAGAAAAATCGGAATGGCCTTAATGGATGAATTATTTAAAGAAGCTAGGAAAAGGAATATAAAAAAATTATCCCTCAGTGTTGATCCGAGCAATGCAGCGGCAATGAAGCTCTACGAGAGATTCGGATTTAAAGAAGTTGGGAAAGTTGATTCATCAATCACGATGGTTGTCGATTTGAGAAGTTAAAATACAGTAGTAATAGGGATTATTTTAAGCAACTCAAAAGAGATCAAGGGTATCGTCTAACATCATATTCAAGCAGCGGCTCCTTACGGAGTCTGGGTCTGCGAGGTGGATTTCGGAGAGGAATTTCAGCAGACAACCCCTTAGGGGTTCATGAATAAAAGAACGTTAGCTGAAATATGACTAAAGAAACAAAAAGGGGCAAAACAATGAGTGAATTGACTTCAGGATGCTTATCACTATTGAAATATAAAGAAGCAATTCTTGAGCATGATCCTATATACGCGGAGGATTTAAATGACAAATGGTTTGTTTTCGTAACCAAAGATACAGAAGAAAGTGAAGAAATTCCAGAAAGTCTATTTCAAATTTCAGAAAAAATCCCAGTGTTATATTTTTATAATTTTGAAGATCACTGTTGGGGATACCGTGTGGTTTACAATTCACAAGAGATAGCAAGTCTTCATATATCATATGTGTTATTAGATACTTCAATTATTAAGCTTGCAGAAGAAAGATATCCAGAGGAAGATCACATTGAATTTTTATATGTCGACCCTAGAGGGGACAAAATCAGAATTGAATTAATTGAAGAAGTTCTGAGATCTAATGAATACAATGAGAAAATAGCAAAACAGTTTACAAATTGCAATCTAAAAACATTTAGATTTTTTGAACTAGATAATGAGCGAATAAAACAATTAGACGATATTTTGAATAATAATTACTATACACAACTGGAATCTGAGCATCAGTTAGTAGAAGAGTTTAAAGAATTATTAAACATTGAGGAAATGAGCTGGATACGAGCAGATAGAATGAATGAAGAAGGGTTTAAATGATCGGTAAAAGTAATTCAGGCAAAGGCTAAATAAACGTATCAGAGGCGATAATTATTAAGAGAAAACAATAAAATGATAGGACACATTTATTTTAATCAAACCGTATCGTTTGAGTTTTTAACATGGGAAATAGGATACATATTCAACCCAAGATACTATGGAAATGGATATGCTACTGAGGCAAGTAGAAGAGTATTGCAATATGGATTTGAAGAGTTAAAGGCTCATCGGATTATTGCGATGTGTAATCCAGAAAACGCTTCATCGTTTGGAGCGCTTGTTGATGCGAAAAGAAGGTCACCATATCAAGAAAGCATTTTTTTATAAAACGGAAGAAGGACAACCCATTTGGCATAATGTATATCAATATGCGATTTTGGCAGATGAATGGCAAAGGAACAATGAATAATTTGAAAAAAGGAGTGTGAAACCATGAATGAGAAGTCACGGTTACTAGAGGAGTTCAAAGAATGGATCAGTTTTGTTTCTGAGATTCGTGAAATGGATTGGCAAATAACGATTGCTGAAGGTAAATGGTCAGTTCAGGATGTCGTAAGTCATATACTGCTGTGGGATAAATACTTTTTTGAAGCAGCAATAAATCCGATATTAAACAATAAACCTTTGACATTAACACATATGGATTTTGAACAATTTAATCAGGATGCTATTGAATATGGAAAAACAAAAACGAAAGAAGAATTAATTAAAATGACTATTCAGTACCGTAACATGATATTGGAGAGTATAGAGAGTTTTGAAGACGATAAGTTTACTAAAGAATATGCTAACGGGAAGTTTACTGTAATATCATATTTAAGAGATTTTATCTGGCATGATCAACATCATATCAGACAGATTGATGAACTTAAAAGAAAAGCTATGTGAGTATATAGGCGGGTGAATCATATGGGGGATTATTGGAACAAAAGATTTACTGAAGAAGGGATGATTTGGGGTTGTGAACCAAGTCAAACTGTAACCCAAGCTATAGATTTGTTTAAAAAGAATCATGTACATGATATTTTGGTTCCTGGTGCTGGATATGGAAGAAATACGAAGGCGTTCTCTTCTTATTTTCAGGTTGATGGAATTGAGATATCTAGTTCAGCTATAAATCTAGCAAAAGAATGGGACTTAAAAACGAATTTTATTCAAGAATCGGTATTAGAGTTTACTACAAGCCAAAGGTATGAAGAAGGAACATATGAATACAAGAAAGGGAAATATGCTCACTTCTTTACTGAAGAAGATTTAAAAGAACATTTTAATGATTTGAGTATATTGGAAACGGGTTCCATAAGAGAAACTCTGATATATGCAGAAAAACAACAGAAAAAATATGAATTAAGATATATATTTGTTCAAGAGATTGGATAGCTATTCAAAAAAGTAAGCAACTTCAACTATATCGTTTTATTGCTTCACTCAGCTCAAGTTGATTTTTTAAACAAAGCCAAATACACTGCCGTAAGCCTAATCGCTAGGACAGTGTATTTGGCTTTAGAACCTGTATATCCGTTGAAAACTTTTTATTCCTCTCCGGTCGCCACCGGATTCTCCTCATAACTGATCCAGTCGCTCCAGCTTCCCGGATATAAACGGACCTTGCTAAATCCAGCTTCATTCAGGGCGAGTACATTGGGACAGGCGGATACGCCAGAACCGCAATACACGATAATTTCTGCGTTTGGATCAAGGTCGGCAAAGTGCTGCTGCAATTGTTCCGCATTTTTAAAGCTACCTTGTTCGTCCAATACTTCTTTCCAAAAGAAATTCACCGCACCTGGGATATGCCCCGCTGCTTGATCTATGGGCTCCTCCAGCCCCAGGTAGCGAGGCCGCTCTCTCGAATCAATCAATATGGAAGAGCCATGAGGAAGCGAACCTTCGGATACACGTTGCACCTCTTGCATACTTGTGAGCATTTGCGGCTGTACATTCGGTGTGAATGTACTTGGAATGCGAATCGGCTGGTCTGACGTCACCGGGAACTTCGCTTCTTTCCAAGCGCTGTAGCCTTCTTCCAGTACATATACCTGCTCATGCCCGAGATAGCGCAGGAGCCACCAGAAGCGGGAAGCCATCATACCGCCTTGGTCATCATAAGCGACGATGCGTGAAGATGCGTTGATCCCGGCACGACTCAGACGTGCGGCAAGTGTATCCACATTAGGTAATGGATGGCGACCACCATGCTCACCTAGAGGAGCGGTAAGGTCTTCTTCCAAATCGAAGTGAACTGCCCCTGGAATATGGTCTTCATTAAATTGAGTCCGTCCAGCCCCGGCTTGTCCGAGCAGGGAACGGCAGTCGGCAATGATCATGTCCGGCTCATACAATCGGGCCAGTAGCCAGCGTTTGGATACGATGGATTTCATAGAGGATTCCGCCTTCCTTTATTTAACAGTAAATTTAATCCATTGAGTATGGTTTATGAAAATGGGGTAAATAAGTTAAGAGCTGGCCTTCAGGGGGTGCTCAGTGTCGGGCAACTCACTTTGATGGATGACTTTCTTTTTAAAATTCGCTCCATATCGGATAAAAATCCATACCCCGAACAGGATGAAAAAGCCTGCACCAAATTGTAAAGTAGACAGCCTTTCCCCGAGCAGCACCCAAGCTAGCAGGGAAGAAATAACGGGTTCGCCGAGTACCGCCATCGACACCGCGGTGGCGTTAATGTATTTGAGTAGCCAGTTAAACAGGTAATGTCCGAACAGCGTAGGCACAATGGCAAGCAGCAGGAATAGTCCCCATTCCCGTGGAGCGTATCCGGTAAAAGGAATGGCATTGACCATATTATACAGCGCAAGTGATGTGGCTGCGATGGCGAAAACCCAAAAATTATACACAAACGCGCTCAAATGCTCGCGTAGATGCTTACCCATCAGCATATGGATGGACACGGCTACCATACCCAAGAAGGACAGTGCGTCCCCGAGCAGGGCTTGTCCCGAGACATGAAAGTCTCCAGCTCCGATGGCCAGTGAGCCGATAAAAGCCATACCCATTCCGATGAGCATAGCGCGATTCGTGCCCGTCCGGAAAAACAAAAAAGAACCGAGCATGACAAGGATCGGCTCCAATGTCATAATAACGGTAGAGCTTGCAACGGTGGTCAGTCGCAGTGAGCCCATCCAGAGCAAGAAATGCAGCCCCAGCGCTATACCGGACCAGAGGATCAGCATCCACTGCTTGCGGGTCAGGCTAAACAGCTCGGTGCGGTATTTCCAGACCAAAGGCAGCATGATCAGATTGGTTAGGTACAAACGGTACATAGCGATGACGGACACCTCGGCTTCAGACCATCTTACGAAGATCGAGGAGAACGAAATAGCGATAATACCTATGATGTACAATAATTCAAAGGAAAACGACGGTTTATATGCTTGATTCATGTGGCAGCTCCATCCGTATGGAGGAAAATAAATACGTTTATGTTCCTTCCAAGCGGTATCTCGAAAATTGGGTTTAATACAGCCCATTATACCGTACCTGACATTCCCGTGGTATTAGGATTTTTCAAAATCCTGAGAATATAATAAACGGGAGCAGGAGGTAGGGGTTTAAGTGAGATGCTGCGTAGAACTTTTGCTGCACAAGCTCGTCTATCATAGTGGAGGTGGATTTTATGAAAAAACAAAACACATTTTCAATCATACTACTGACTGTAGTGGCAGTGCTGGCTCTGTCAGCCTGTGGAACGAAACCGCAAACCAATAACACCGCACCTCAAGGGTCAGACCAACCGCAAACGCAACAGCAGCCGCAAGTTAAACCGGAGCCAATCGCTGAGCCGGAGGTTAAAAAAGGCACAGGTGTATACAATGGAGCTGCTGACCCGCATACGGTAGAGATTGAAACCAATGGCGAAGCTCAATCCTTCCAATTGGGGGAGGGACTGGACACGGTAATAGCTGGACTTAAAGAAGGCGATACAGTAGCGTTTGAATACAACGAAAAAGCAGTAGAGGGCGACGCGACGGCGAAGCAACTGACTTTAACGAAAATACAAAAAACAGAGGCTGCAACAGATGGCAATCAAAACGGAAGTTCTGGCCAAGCAGTAGGCGGAGAACGCTCGAAGACTCAAACTTTTGAGCTTACCCTTGAAGGAAAAAAGGAAAAGCAGACAGCAACATTGGCAAAAGGAGAGGGATATTCACTGTATGTGTTTGATCCGATGTCCCTGTTTCCCGATCAAAACCGTGTTGCCTTGGCTGTAGATGATAACTATTATGCTGAAATTACGAAGCTGCCCTCCGACTTTAATCTGGATGAGCTTCAAAAAGAAGGCGAGAAGGATCTAGCCTCCATCGGCAAGGTGCAAAAGCTGGACAAAGCAGCCATACCTCAAGCGCTGTCCAGTAGCCGTCTGTTCTTACAAGCGAGCGGTTCGAAGATGACACAGCAATATATTGTTGTAGAAAATAAAACAGGTGGTTTCATCGTGAAAGTGAACATTCCACAAGGTGAACCTGCTGGAGGATTCGAATCCTTCATTTATACATCGCTGGAGAGCCTGCAAGCTAATAAATAACCCTACTTTGCTGCGGGATGGTCGGCGGCTTACAATTATGAATTTAAGGCAGTTACGCCGCTGGAAATTGTTATTTTAAGGGTTAGGTTAGAGCTATAAGGGTCTAATCTATAATTGCGAGACCTGCACTTTTGTGCTATAAAGGATGAGAGAATAAGATCATTCCGGCTTGCGAAGTCGTATGAAGCGATGAAGGAGTTGTTAGATTTACTATGTCCATCGAAATGAATACACAAGAAGTCATCAACGTGATTAAAAACAGCAAGAAAAAGACGCCTGTTAAAGTATATGTAAAAGGAGCTTTGGCTTCCGCATCTTTTGGCGAGAATGTTCAAGCTTTTATTTCTGGAGACAGTGGTGTTGTATTTGGGGATTGGGCTGATATCAAGCCTGTACTGGATAGCGCAAACGCGAAAGAAGAAGACTATGTGGTGGAAAATGACCGCCGTAACTCTGCTGTTCCTATGCTTGATCTGAAAGGCATCAATGCCCGCATTGAGCCAGGCGCATATATTCGTGATATGGTTGGCATCGGTAACAACGCAGTCATCATGATGGGTGCAGTGATTAACATCGGTGTCACCATTGGTGAAGGCACGATGATTGATATGAATGCTGTGCTGGGCGGTCGTGTTAAAGTAGGTAACATGTGTCACATCGGTGCAGGCGTTGTCCTGGCGGGTGTCATTGAACCACCATCTGCACAACCAGTTGTAGTAGAAGACGATGTATTGATCGGTGCAAACTCAGTCGTATTGGAAGGCGTACGAATTGGTAAAGGTGCAGTTGTTGCAGCCGGATCTGTCGTAACTGAAGATGTGCCTGAATACTCCGTAGTGGCGGGTACACCTGCACGTGTGATCAAACAGGTTGACGATAAGACCAAATCTAAAACTGAGATTTTGAAAGAACTGCGCATTCTGTAAGAAGGCAAAATTTTTTTAATGTACCAAAGGTGAACGATTCCTTGTCAGAAGCATGATGCACTGACAGCATAACTTAGGGACGAAGCACAACGGACAAGGCTCGGCGGCTGCGCCGGGCTTTTGTCCTTTTGTTCTTTTGCCCGATAAGAGCTGATGAGCTATAAAGAGGAGGCGTAGCAGCAATGAGTACGGTCGACTATCGTTCTTTTGTCCAAATACGAAGGGATTTACACCAAATTCCCGAACCGGGTTTTGAGGAATACAAAACACAACAATATTTGCTGGATTATTTGGAAACGCTCCCTCAGGAGCGGTTGGACATTCGTACATGGCGTACGGGCGTGTTAGTGTTCATTCATGGAACGGCTCCTGAACGCCGCTATGGATATCGTTGTGATATGGATGGTTTGCCGATTGAAGAAGAGACGGGGTACGATTTCCGTTCGACCCATCCCGGCTATATGCATGCTTGTGGACACGATTTACATATGACGATTGGATTGGGAATTGTTACTCACTTTGCAAGCCATCCGATTAAGGATGACCTGGTTGTGCTGTTTCAACCGGCTGAGGAAGGGCCGGGCGGAGCCTTGCCTATGCGGGACAGCACGGAGCTGGCAGACTGGATACCCGATGAAATTGTCGCGCTGCATGTTGCACCTGAATATCCTGTCGGTACAATTGCGACTCGCCCGGGCATTCTATTTGCCAATACGTCGGAGCTTTTCATCGACCTGAAGGGTATGGGTGGGCATGCTGCGTATCCACACAAGGCGAATGATATGGTAGTGGCTGCTTGTCAGCTGGTGGGACAATTACAGACGGTTGTAGCCCGTAATGTGAATCCACTCGATGCAGCGGTCATTACCGTGGGTAAGGTTAGCGGAGGCACGAAGCAAAATATTATCGCGGAAACCGCCCGTTTGGAGGGTACGATCCGAACGTTGTCAGCCGATACGATGAAGCTGGTTAAATCACGGATTGAAGCACTAGTGCGCGGTGTGGAGGCTGGATTTGAATGTCATGCCGAGATTCATTATGGCTCCAATTATTTGCAAGTGTACAATGAAGCTCAGGTAACCCAGGAATTCATGAACTGGGTCCGTAATCGGCAAGATGTGCAGCTTATTGAATGCGGAGAAGCGATGACCGGAGAAGACTTCGGGTATTTTCTGGAGCGAATTCCCGGTCTGATGTTCTGGCTTGGTGTTGATACGCCTTATGGTTTGCATCATGCCAAGCTGGAGCCTGCGGAGGAAGCGATTGGTGTAGCCATTCGTGTGCTGACAGACTATTTTACCTGGAAGTCTCAAGGGTAAATGATGCGCCCTGAATAAATAGGTTTAATGAAAAGAATGAAATGGAATGAAGTCGAATTTTTTGAAGGAGGGTGTTATGGGAGAGCAAACCATCATCCGATTTGAACGGGTGACCAAGCAATATGACAACGATCCCCCAGTGCTGGCGGACGTCAGCTTTGAGATTGAGCGTGGTAAATTTTATACACTGCTGGGGCCTTCCGGCTGTGGTAAAACGACGATTCTGCGTATGATTGCAGGTTTTGCGGAGCCGACAGAAGGCTCTATTTATTTAAATGGAAAACTCATTAATCGTGTTCCAGCCAATGAGCGGCAGGTCAATACGGTTTTTCAAGATTATGCGCTATTTCCGCATCTGAATGTGTTTGAAAATGTAGCCTTCGGTCTGCGAATTAAAAAGATGAACAAAAAGGACATTCAGGAGAAGGTGACACAGGCGTTGTCCTTTGTCAATCTGGAAGGCTACGGCGAGCGGGAAATTTCTGAGATGTCCGGGGGACAGCGTCAGCGTGTGGCCATCGCACGGGCTATCGTCAATGAACCTGATGTTCTCTTGTTGGATGAACCGTTGTCTGCACTGGATTTAAAGTTACGTACTGAAATGCAGTACATTTTGCGCGAAATGCAGCAGCGTCTTGGAATTACTTTTATTTTCGTTACGCATGATCAGGAGGAAGCGCTGGCCATGTCGGACGAAATTTTTGTTATGAACAAAGGTAAGATTGAGCAGAGTGGTACGCCTAATGATATTTATGATGAGCCGATCAATCGGTTTGTTGCTGACTTCATCGGCGAATCCAACATTGTCCCAGGACGGATGATTGCAGATTATCAAGTGGAATTTAACGGTCGACAGTTTGAATGTGTCGACGGAGGATTACGTCCGAACGAACCCATTGAAATTGTGATCCGGCCAGAGGACTTGGAGATTACGAATGTTGCTGAAGGCAAGCTGCGTGTGAAGGTAGATACCCAATTGTTCCGTGGTGTTCACTATGAAATAAGCTGCTATGATGATTCGGGTCAGGAGTGGCTTGTGCATTCTACCAAAAAGGCGGAGCTGGGCAGTGAAATCGGTCTGCGATTTGACCCGGAAGCGATCCATGTGATGCGGTTTGGGGAAACAGAAGAAGAATTTGATCGGCGTCTGGAAGCCTATGAAGAGGTGGATCAGCATGTCCGGTAATACAAGAGCAGCGTATCTGCTGCCTTACTATTTATGGATTGTGCTGTTCGTGGCAGCTCCGGTTGTACTTGTGTTTTACTATTCACTATTTGATGTGGATGGTCATCTCACATTCAACAACTATGCTCAGTTTCTGACACCCGTTTATTTGAGCATGACGCTCAGCTCGTTTTGGTATGCATTTCTGATTACCGTATTTTCACTGTTAGTTGCTTATCCGGCGGCGTATTTGCTCACACGCACAAAGCATAAGCAGCTGTGGCTGTTGCTCATTATTTTGCCGACCTGGATTAACCTGTTACTCAAAACGTATGCTTTTATCGGGATATTTGGTACCTATGGCCCGGTGAATGCGGTGTTAGGTATGGTTGGGTTGGGTGGTCAGCAATTATTGTTTACCAGCTCCAGCTTTGTGTTTGTGTCGGTTTATATTTTTGTGCCTTTTATGATTTTGCCCATCTATAACGCGTTGGAAGGGTTAAACCCTTCACTGCTGGACGCTGCCCGTGATTTGGGAGCCTCCAAGTGGACCGCGTTTCGTAGGGTTATTTTCCCGTTAACGCTTGCGGGTGTGCGATCCGGTTGCATGGCTGTGTTTATTCCAGCGTTGTCGCTGTTTATGATTACCCGCCTGATTGCAGGTAACCGTGTGATTACACTGGGGACGGCGATAGAGCAGCATTTTCTGGTTACTCAGGATTGGGGGATGGGCTCTACGGTTGCCGTGTTCCTGATTTTGGCGATGGGGATCATTATGCTGCTCACCTCGGGAACGAAACGGAGGGTGCGGCATGGTAAATAAAAACCGGTTCGGGAATATTTATTTGGTGATTGTTTTTCTCGTGTTATACGCACCTATTTTGTATTTGATGTACTATTCCTTCAACAGTGGCGGGACGATGCATGAGTTTGAAGGTTTTACACTCCAATATTACAAAGAGGTGTTTGCAGACACTCGCTTGATCATTATTGTCATTAACACCTTGGTGATTGCTTTGCTGTCGTCTGCGTTGGCTACGATTATTGGCATCATGGGTGCGCTGGCTATTCATCAGATGCAAAACCGTCGAGTCAAAAATACGTTGCTATCGCTCAATAATGTATTGATCGTGAACCCGGACGTCATTATTGGCGCTTCCTTCCTCATTTTGTTCACGATGGTCGGGATTAAGCTGGGTTTCTACTCCGTTTTATTATCCCATATTGCATTTAGTGTGCCGATTGCGGTCATTATGATTTTGCCGCGGTTGCAGGAAATGAGTCCATCTCTGGTCGATGCCGCGCGTGATTTGGGTGCCAGTCGAATGGATGTGCTGACCAAGGTGATTCTACCCTTTATCAAGCCAGGGATTTATGCGGGCTTCTTTATGGCGTTAACGTACTCGCTGGATGATTTTGCGGTGACCTTTTTTGTGACAGGCAGTGGCTATTCGACCTTATCGGTGGAAATATACTCACGTGCCCGTCAAGGGGTTTCATTGTCCATCAATGCGCTATCCACGCTCATTTTCCTGTTTACTGTGCTGCTGGTGGTGGGTTACTACTTTATTATGCGCAAGGCGAATCGTAATGGTAAAAAAGAGCCTGCGGCAGAAATGGGGGTGCCTAGATGAAGTCACTTGTGCGCGTGTTTCTGTCGATTTTCATCATCTCGTTTGGGCTGATGGGGGTGGCCGCATGGTTGAATTCCAGTCAAGGCTACTCCGGTGGTAACACACTGACGGTGTACAACTGGGGAGACTACATTGACCCTGAGCTGCTGGAACGGTTTCAGAAGGAGACGGGGATTACTGTCATTTATCAGACATTTGATTCCAATGAGGCGATGCTGACGAAAATCGAGCAGGGAGGAACTTCGTTTGATGTAGCGGTTCCCTCGGAATATGCTTTGGCTAAAATGAAGCAGGAGCACTTGTTGCTCCCGTTGGACCACAGCAAGCTGCCGAATTTGAAGCATGTGGATTCTCATTTTCTAAACCTTTCGTTCGACCCGAATAATGAATACTCGGTACCGTATTTTTGGGGTACAGTTGGGATTGTGTTTAACCCAGAGCTGACGAAAGGCATTGATTTTCATAGCTGGAACGGTCTGTGGAATCCAAAGCTGGGTAATAATCTACTGTTGGTTGATGGTGCGAGGGAAGTCGTAGGGATGTCACTGAACAGCCTTCACTATTCCTTGAACGATACGAATGAGGCACATTTGCAGCAGGCTTTGACGAAGTTGGAGAAATTAGCGCCCAATGTCAAAGCGGTTGTCGGTGACGAGATTAAAATGCTGCTGGCAAACGAGGAAGCCGCTGCCGGGGTTGTATGGTCCGGTGATGCTTCTGAAATCATGGATGAGAACGAGAAGCTCGATTACATCGTGCCAGATGAAGGCTCCAACTTGTGGTTTGATAATATGGTTATTCCAAAAACCGCTACCCATGTGGATGCGGCCCATAAGTTCATCAATTTCATGATGCAGCCCGATGTAGCCGCTCAAAATGCCGAATTTGTAGGATACTCCACACCCAACGAGGATGGAAAGAAATTGTTGCCTGAAGATATCTCTGGTGACGAGCGTTTTTACCCTCCGTCCGAAATTACAGACAAGCTGGAAGTATACAACAATCTAGGCAAGCGCATGCTCGCTCATTACAATGAATTGTTCCTGCAATTCAAAATGCATTTAAAGTAGGGGAGTGGCGTGAGGATTAGGGGGTGGTGCTTTAAAGGTCGCTGCGGTGGCGGATGGTGCTTACCATCGCTGTTAAATTCCGATTTTTTTTGATTAAATACTTAAAGGTTAAAATCGGAATTTAAAGGCGACCGCTTCGCTTGTCCAGCACCATTCCGCCCCCTCCGCTACGCCGTGCTTAAAGCTAGTCACCCATGAATCCCTACGCCGATAGCGCGTGTGGGGTAGTGGAAGAGCGAAAAGGCCTCTGAGCCACCCGTAGGGGTACCTCAGAGGCCTTTTTTATGTTTACTCACCGCGCGAGGCGGGTGAGTATTGTACTTCTTCTCCCTTTACTCTACACACATGTTAGAGAATTGTGGGACTTTAAGGCGGGCAGTGAGCGAAGTGGGCCATTTGAATCTGGAGAAGCGGTAGCGTTCGCCTTTGCTGAGGGATTCTTACCTATAAATGTTTTATCCAATCCAAGAATCCCCCAGCAACAGCGATCGGAAGATCAAATGGACTGCGTAGCGCCTCTCCCACCTTAACTCCTCACAATTCCCCTAACAAACCTCTCTATTTTATCCAACCCTTGCTCCAACACATCCTGTCCGTAAGCATAGGACAAGCGAATGTATCCTTCGCCATAGGAAGAAAAGGCATCTCCAGGTACGACAGCCACTCCATGCTCTTCCAGCAGCTTCAAGGTAAAATCCATCGAGCTTAATCCAAAATGGGCGATGGAAGGGAAAAGGTAAAAGGCTCCCTCGGGTTTCTCCAGCGGAATACCCATGTCTGTCAGCCTACCATGTACATAATCACGACGCTTGCGGTATTCCTCACGCATCGGGAGTGCATCATCGACACCAACAGTCAAGGCTTCCAGGGCAGCATATTGGCTAATCGAGCTAGCACAGGTTACGTTGTACTGATGGACTTTGACCATGTGCTGTGTAATTTCAGCGGGTGCAAGTGTAAAGCCAATGCGCCATCCCGTCATGGAATGTGATTTGGACAGACCGTTAATGACGATGGTGCGCTCCCGCATACCTGGTAGAGCTGCAATGGACACGTGGGGTGTTTCGTAAATAAGTTCACTGTATATTTCATCCGAAATGATAAACAGATCGCGCTCCTTCAGTAAATCCGCGACCGCTTCCAGTTCTTCCCGACTCATTACTCGTCCGGTTGGATTCGAAGGATATCCGAGAATGACTGCTTTTGTCCGTTCGGTCAGATAAGGCTCCAGCACCTCGGCCGTGAGCTTGAAGCCGCTGTTGCGGGTGTCAGCAAACACTGGAATGCCGCCTGACAAGCGGATCAATGGCTCGTACCCTGGGTAGATCGGCACTGGCAGAATGACTTCATCGCCCGGTGACAAAATCGTGCGTAAGGTAATATCCAGCGCTTCACTGGCTCCGTTCGTTACGATCACCTCATCCTGTCCACGGTAATTCAGGCCGTATTTACGAGCTACAAACGCCGCTGCGGCTTCTCGTAATTCCGGCAGTCCCGGATTAGGTGTATAGGAGGTGCGTCCTTCGTTAATCGCCCGATGGGCAGCTTCCATAATATGCGCAGGGGTAGGGAAATCCGGTTGTCCGATCGTTAATGACAGGGTTCCGGGTAATGCGGCAACTTTGTTGGCGATTTTGCGGATGCCGCTGATTTGAATGTTTTTGACCTGATCGTTAAGCAAATGCTCCATAGCGTATGTGCCACCTTTTTCTGTATTAGAACAAGTTTACAATAATTTGATCTGAATATGCTACGGCAAGAAGAATTCATTTTACATAATTAAGGTACTAAATTGACTAATTTATGGTATCTTAAAAGATGAATATATTTGTAAGCGTAATCATGGTAAAAATGGGGAGGGGAGTATCTTCTGATGAAACAAGAATACATAGAAAAAATATTACCTACGAAATTAAAAAGGTTCGGGATCACATGGCTCAGTGCCATACTGCTGCTTTCAGCTGGAGGGCCGGCAGGGTTGTCCAGTGGAAAAGCTTCGGCAGAGCCTGCATCTTTTGCAGGAAAAGAGGTGCAACCTTCACCCGTAACTGTAGGGGCAAGTGTATACGCAGATGTCTATTTTCCTAAAAAGCTTCGCATCCATGATGTACAGGGGGCAGCACACCGTTCTCCATATGAAGGACAAAAAGTAGCGGATATTGAAGGCGTTGTCACGATGGTGAAGGGGAGTAGTTTCTATATCCAAGAGTTGGATGCTCAAGTGGATCAGGATGAAAAAACATCCGAGGCCATTTTAGTGTACAAGCCTAGTCACGGTGCACAGGTAGGGGATGAGGTAAAGGTTAGCGGTTCGGTGAAGGAATACACGGAAAGGACATATGCGAGCAAGCCAATCGACCTGACAACCACAGAAATTGTGGCTTCTTCGGTTAAGGTAATTGCCAATGACCGTCCATTGCCAGCTCCAATTTTGCTAGGTGAACAGGGACGTGTGATGCCGACATCTATTGTGGATCATGACGGAATGACGGTGTTTGATCCACAGGAGGATGGCTTGGATTTTTTCGAAAGCCTGGAAGGCATGCGTGTAGAGTTGAAGGATGCGACTGTGATTGGTCCTTATGGCTATGAAATTCCAGTCCGAATTGATAACGGTCCCAATGCAGGTGAGGTTGTAACGGAGGCAGGCGGACTCATGCTGACAGAAAGAAGTCTGAACCCGCAACGGATTCTGATTGATGCGAAGCCTTCGACACCGTTGAAAACAGGCGATCGTTTTGCGGGTCCTATCACAGGTGTGGTGAGCTATAGCTTTAGCAATTATAAGCTGCTGCCAGAGCGTATGCCGGATGTTGTACCTGGCGGCCTCCAGCCAGCCAATACGCGTTTGATAGGGGATGATCGTAAGCTGACAGTAGCTTCTTTTAATGTGGAAAACTTCGATCCCGGTGATGGAAAACGGATAGATCAGCTGGGGCAGGCTATCGCTGTAAATTTGAATCATCCGGATATCATAGGATTGCTGGAAGTGCAGGATAATAACGGTGAGAAGGATGATGGCACCACAGACGCTTCCGAAAGCTTCCGAGTGCTCATAGAGGCTATTCGTGCTCATGGAGGCCCGGAATACAATTTTACAGATATTGGACCTGAAAATAATAAGGATGGCGGTGCCCCCGGTGGCAACATCCGTGTTGGCTTCTTGTACAATCCGCAACGTGTTACGCTGACCGACAAGCCCAAGGGGGATTCAGTTACGTCTGTCACTTATGGAGTGCAGGGACTTTCCCTCAACCCAGGTCGGATTGATCCCCTGAATGCATCATTTGAAGGCTCGCGCAAGCCGTTGGCCGCTGAATTTGAGTTTGAAGGCCAGCAGGTGATTGTGGTCGCTAACCATTTTAATTCTAAAGGGGGCGATCAAGCGCCGTTTGGAGGAATTCAACCACCTGTGCGAAGCAGCGAAATACAGCGTGCGAAGATTGCAGCGATTGTGAATGGCTTTGTAAAGTCGGTACTGCAAGTAAACCCTAAGGCCAATATGGTGGTGCTCGGTGACCTGAATGATTTTCAATTTTCGGAAACGCTGGCTTTGCTACGGGGGCAGGAATTGACCAATCTGATTGACCATTTGGATGAAAAGGAACGGTACTCCTATATTTATGAAGGTAACTCGCAAACATTGGATCATATGCTGGTCAGCCCGTCACTGAGCAAAACATCCGTGCTGGATATCGTTCATATGAATGCGGACTTTAGTACGGCAGACGGGCGGGTCAGTGATCATGATCCGTTGGTTGCGCAAATAGATGTGCCGCGCAAAACGGAAGAACCACCAACAGAGGGTGGGAGTGGCCGAAATGACGATGATGAGGAGGATCAGCAGGATAACGAGGGAAGCGCCAACGCTGGAAATAGCAGTAGCGTTAACTTGAATGGAGCGGGAAATGGGCAGGTTCAGATCCCCAGTAGTGAACCCAATGGAAGCAGCCTGTCTGGTACAAATGTGGTGCAAGTCAAGTCTGTAGTGACCGGAGTGGAGCAAAACGGACTGAAAAAGGCAATTGCTCAAGTAACAGCTGCTGAAATACAAAAGGCCATTCAAAATGGTGCGAAGGGTACGCTTGTGATCCGTGCAGGGGAGCAAGTAGAAGCGGGGACGTACGAGGTTCATTTAAGCGGGGAAGCTTTGGAAGCCGTTTTGAACGACCGTATTCGTACCCTTCGAGTGGAAACGCCACAAGGTGGATATGAAGTAGCAACAAGTCGTTTGTCTCTTCAAAAGCTGGCTGATACCTGGCAGGTGCCTGTAAAACAAATTTCCTTGAATTTTTCCATCGCTTCGAACGAAGAACTGGCTAAACGCTTGGATGTAACAGGGCGCAAACTGTTACAGGCTTTGAATATCGCCGCTGAGCTGAGAAGCGAGGATGGACCGAAACAGCTTTTGGCAGGTAACGGAGACTCTGGTAGTGGGTATGAACGTTATCTGTTACGTGTTCCTGCAACGGTCGATACAGACCAGCTTGCTGTAGTGAAGGTATCGACCAACCAAGCCGGACAGCTATCATATACCCCCGTTCCTTTTCACACTTCGAGTGAGGAAATAACCGTGTATGGACGTTCGGGAGGGACTTACGCTGTGCTTGATGGCGGGGCTTCTGGTGAAGTCAGATCGTTCATGGATATATCCGGTCATTGGGCGCAGCAGGACATTACACGGCTGGCAACTCGTCTGCTTGTGACGGGGACCGATCCAACAGCGTCTACAGCTAGTGCTACTCGTGAAAGGGACTTAGCGAACGTACATTTTGAGCCTGAAGGCCAGGTACGACGCTCTGAACTGGCAGCGATGCTGGTTCGTGTGCTTGGACTGGAGCGTACTGATCGCACGCTGACGAGCTTTGACGACGTTCAACCCGAATCGTGGTATGCGGATTCCGTACGTACCGCAGCAGCAGCTGGGCTGATCAACGGCTATACTGACGGAAGCTTCCGTCCTGATACCCCGGTATCGAGGGAGGAACTGGCTGTGATCATAGAGAGAGCCTTGCGCTTCGCAGGGAACACAGGAGAAAAAACAAGAGAAGTGAGTGAAAGTATATCCGTATCATTGTCGGATGCGCAGGAGATTTCTACATGGGCTGCTCCGGCTGTGAAGACTTTGTCTGGACTAGATATTATGAAAGGAGACGAGAAAGGCCGTTTTGGTCCGGCTACATCCGTGACGAGGGCAGAAGCTGCGGCTGTATTATCTCGCACACTGGCTAAGCTTCATTGGGAATAGGAGATTTCCCTATACAAATGTTAGATTGATTGACTTTATACGATAGTTAAGTTATCTTTTGTGGAGAGGTAGTATGATAAATTAGAATGAATGACAAATGAAGAGGTGAAATGTCGTGGGAGTAAAAGCTAAACAAATTTTTGTGAATTTGCCAGTTAAAAATCTGCAACAGTCCATTGATTTTTTCACTACCATCGGATTTGAATTCAGTGCTCAGTTCACTGATGAACATGCAACCTGTATGGTTGTTAGTGAGCATATTTTTGTCATGTTATTGGTTGAAGAACGTTTTAAAGCGTTCACGACAAAGGAAATTTCAGATGCCACAAAAAGCACAGAAGCAATTGTTGCCTTATCGGTGGAGAGTCGAGAAAAGGTAGACGAGATCGTCCACAAGGCTTTGGAAGCGGGCGGCAAGCCCTCAAACGAACCTCAAGATCATGGTTTTATGTATGGATGGAGCTTTCAGGATTTGGATGGTCATCTGTGGGAGTTCTTTTATATGGCAGAGCAGTAATGGAAATGAGAATGATGAAGTAAGCGAAGTATTATGGAAAGTAAACTATCCTAAAAAGATAGTTTGCTTTCTTTATTGTATATTATCGAACTCATCGGGAGGAATCACAATGTCTAACGAAATGAGAGTCTACCCTGTTCAGGCTTTGGATGAAGCCCTGGTACATTCGCTAAGTCGACTGCTAATCGACGTGGTTGCAGACGGTGCATCTATAGGTTTCTTACCCCCATTAGGTTATCAGGAAGCAGCAACTTATTGGAACAATGTACTTGAGGACGGCGTAGTTCTGTGGATTGCCGAGAAGGACGGAGTACCTGTAGGGACGGTCCAGCTTCATTTGGCTCAAAAAGCTAACGCTATTCATCGTGCGGAAATTGCAAAGCTTATGGTACATCCGTCCGGTCGCAGGCTGGGGATCGCACGACAGTTAATGAAGGCAGCGGAAGAAGAGGCACTAAGTCAGGATAGAACGTTACTGGTGCTAGATACACGGGTGGGTGATCCCTCCAATGGACTATACGAGTCGATCGGGTTTGTAGAAGCTGGTGTTATTCCGGGTTATGCTCAATCAGCCGATGGTCAGCTTCATGCCACTCGATATTATTATAAGTCATTAAATCCGTATTCAAGTCATAGCTGAGCATTTACCGAATAAGTGTGGTATATACGGGTAATCATAACTTGTCATAGGATTACATAGCTTTTTCCGCGTTTATTCAACTGGAAAAGCACGGGAATAGAAACGTATAATGAAGAGGGGATCAGAGAAGGTCTTATTATGTCAATTTGGCTGTACTGAATTGAAGAAACGTAGCAAACACAGCGGAGGAATCAGAAAATATGAGGTTGGAGCATGATTTTTTAGGTACCAAGGAAGTACCATTAGATGCCTATTATGGTGTACAAACGCTGAGGGCAAAAGAAAATTTTCCAATTACAGGCCAAAGACTGCACCCTGAGTTGATTAAAGCCATGGCGATTGTAAAAAAGGGAGCAGCGACGGTGAATATGGAACTAACCCGTTTACACCGCCCCAAAGCAGAGGCCATTATTCAGGCTGCTGATGAGATTATACAAGGACAGTTGCATGATCATTTCATCGTCGATCCGATTCAGGGCGGCGCAGGCACGTCCATTAATATGAATACAAATGAAGTGATTGCGAACCGCGCGTTGGAGCTGATTGGCAAGCAGCGCGGAGATTATCAGGAGATCAGTCCTAATAATCATGTTAATATGGCGCAATCGACGAACGATGCTTTTCCTACAGCCGTACACTTGGCTGTATTAAGTATGATTGATAAGCTGTTAGCTACCATGAGTGAGCTTCAGGAAGCATTTTCCCGCAAGGCAAATGAGTTTGATAGTGTGATTAAAATGGGCCGGACTCACTTGCAGGATGCAGTGCCAATCCGATTAGGACAGGAGTTTCAGGCTTATGCGCGCGTGCTGGGTCGTGATATCGGACGCGTCCGTGCGACCAAGCAGCACCTGCTAACGATTAATATGGGCGCAACTGCGGTGGGTACTGGCCTGAACGCAGACCGTCGTTATATTCAGCGTGTCGCAGAGGTACTGGCAGACGTCAGTGGCTTCCCTGTGGAAGCTGACGAAAATCTTGTAGATGCTACACAAAATACGGATGCTTATACTGAAGTGTCTGCCGCCTTGAAAATTTGTATGATGAATATGTCTAAGGTGGCAAATGACATCCGTTTGATGGCTTCCGGACCACGTGCGGGTCTCGGGGAACTGAGTCTGCCTGCCCGCCAGCCAGGGTCATCCATTATGCCGGGCAAGGTAAATCCAGTGATGTGTGAGGTCATTAACCAAATTGCTTTTCAGGTCATTGGTAATGATCATACAATCTGCTTGGCTTCAGAGGCTGGTCAGCTCGAGCTGAATGTAATGGAGCCCGTACTGGTGTACAACCTACTGCAATCGCTGGAAATTATGAAGCAGGGCTTTCACGTGTTCCGCATTCATTGTGTGGAAGGAATTGAAGCAAATGTGGAGCGGTGTCGTGAATATGTGGAGAACAGTGTAGGCATTATTACAGCGCTTAATCCGCACCTTGGATATGAGGTGGTATCACGCATTGCTCGCGAAGCAATTACGACTGGGAAATCGGTGCGCGAGCTGTGCTTGCTGTACAATGTACTGACCGAGGAGGAGCTGGACATTATATTGGACCCGTACCAAATGACTCAGCCTGGTATTGCCGGAGAATCTTTGCTGAATCGCGAATAATGATGCGGAGTATGGAGTTTAGACAGCTTTGAGGCAAGACGAAGATAGCCCCGTCGAATCTGGCGGGGCTATTGTTATGTGATAACCCAGATGTAATACGGGAGCCAGCCTGCATAGGGGAGTTCCCTGTTAAAGATGATACGGCTATGCTTACGGTAGAAGAGGGAGAGTTGGATGTTGCTAGAAAAATTATTGACATACAAGGAATTAGGAATAGGACTCATTGTACTTTTAGTGTTGTTTGCGCTCATCATCAGAGGATTGATACGTGGTCGTAGAAATCGGATTTTACGTGATCTGGACCCACGCAAAATTGGAATTCAGGATATAGATCGTATGGAGGATGGTTCGGAATTTGAGCTTTATTTGCAGCGGTTATTATCCGCGCTTGGCTATAAGGACATCTATAAAACAACCAGTAGCCGGGATTTTGGAGCGGATCTGGTTTTTACAGACCGTGAAGGCGTTAGAGTTGTCATACAGGCCAAACGTTATGGGGTACAACATCCGGTAGGTTTGGGCGCGGTGCAGGAAATTTATACCTCCATGCGTTATTATGCGGCCGACAAGTCTGTCGTCATCACCTCCGGCCGTTATACGGAATCCTGTAAAACACTTGCTGCTGTCAACGGGGTTAAATTATTAGACCGCAACGACTTGATCGACATGATTAATTTTTTCAAGACGAAACGCCGCGAGGAAGTCATGGATCTCATAGAAAGTAAAACCGAAGTGATTGCTTCCAAATGGAGTGAAAGATAATCATAAAAGGGACTGAATTACTGGCGACGAGACCGAAGTCCAGAAATCAGTCCCTTTTATTTTTTAATATGATGCTTGCTCTTATATTGTTATCATTAGATGCCTGTCCAGACATCCTTAGCATAGCGTTTTTCCTGTTGGAGACGATCCAACCATTGCTGTGCTTCTTCTTTACTGGTATGGTGTGCTTCCGCGTAAGCAGCACAAAGGGTGTCTTCTACATCGGGAGCCATCCGGCTACCATCACCACATACATACAGATGCGCTCCTTCATCAAGCAAGTGAATCAGAGCGTCCGCATCTTCCTTCATGACATGCTGCACGTATCTTTTGGGTTGATCGGGCAGACGTGAAAAGGCTGTATGAAGCGTAACGATTCCCTCCTGCTCCCAGGCTTGCAGCTCTTGCTTGTACAGATAGTCGAGCTTAGGATTACGGCAGCCATAGTATAGATGAGCCTCGCTGAGCTGTTCTCCTCTCTCCTTAAGTATATGGCGTGTCTGGAGGAATCCGCGGAATGGTGCCACTCCAGTGCCCGGACCGACCATGATGACAGGCACGGTTGGGTCTTCTGGCAATCGGAAGCCCGACTGAGGCTTACGCACAAAAATGACAATTGACTCATCTGGTTGGAGCTGTGCTAAATAATTGGAGGCAATTCCTAGGTATTCACCTTGTCCGCTACGGGCTGGTCCACGCACGACGCCCACTGTTATACTCGCCGAATTATCCGATTCAAGCGGAGAGCTTGAGATGGAGTAGTACCTAGGCTTGAGTGGTGGTAACAGCGAGATAAAGTTTTCAAATGGCAGCTCGCAGGCTGGATACTTCTCCAGAATATCCAGCATCGTGACGCGCTTCTGTCGTATCTCTCGATCAAAGGTAGTATCCTCCAGCAAAGCTTCAATTTCTTTTTTGTGCGGTGGACACACGGTAAAGGATGCCAGTTGCCGTAGCTGGGCTCTCGTTGCCGGTTCTTGCAGTTCCACACTGAGAGTGAGCAAATCTCCTATACTGACAGGCCGATCTAAGGGGAGATGCGCCGCATCCCGGTCACTGCCTCTCAATACGATGTAATCCTGTTCCTGTAATTTAAAGCGTTGCATCACCCTTTTGACCAGCGAAGCAGGATTACGCGGCAACACACCAAGGTGGTCACCTTCGCGATAGGACAATCCGGTTGGTAATTTGAGCTCCAGATGTCGTGTACTGCGTTCACTTTCAGCAGCAAGCAGCTCACGATTCGCTGTAACGACGGCGGTCACTGCTCCGTAGTTGTCTGCAAGAGGTGTACTGAGTATGGCGCTGACGAACTCTATGCTCAGGCTGTTGCTGTCCTGCGGTTCTGTATCATTGTGCTCTACCCCGAAAGCATTCAACAAATCCGGCCATAAGCCGTGGTTCCAGGCTTCCCAATCCTTCTCGAAGTCACCGCTGGCATCGCCCTCACCCCGGTCATACAGTCGCTTCGCCCCTTTGGCAGACATCAGCTCGTCGATCAGCCTTGGAATACGCTGATACGTGCTGGCCCAATTGCGGTCGCCGCAGCCGAATACAGCATACCTTACGCCTGCCAGTTGCCCTTCGCCTGCCTGCTCTAACCATTGTACAAAGGCATCAGCATTATCCGGCGGATGCCCGTTATAAGATGCGGTCGTAATAAGTACTACGCCTTCTTTAGGCAAATGGTCCACACGATCATTCAGAGTTGCTATGCTACTGTTGAAACCCCAATTTCGACCTAAATCGGCTAGTTCACCTGCAAGTCCCTCAGCCGTACCCAGATTCGAGCCGTACAAAGACAGCAAAGAAGTATCATGCTTTTCGGCATGGGGGGGGGCAACCTTTTGTTCCTCTTGTTCATGAAGTTCTTGAACGGCACCTGGCAGTATGACAGCAGTCTGTGTGCTGCGCGGGCGTACTTGAATGGTGAAGCCCTCCGGCTTGAGTGTGAGCGTCTCTTTGACTTTCAGCTCATAATGAGTATGATCAATCAGCTCAAAATGTTTCACTACCATACCCAACACAAGAGTGGCCTCCTGTAAGGCAAACTGCTGTCCAATACAGGCGCGTTGACCGTTGCCAAATGGTTTGTAGGCATCTTGCGGAATGGCGGATGGGTCCTCGAAGCGCTCCGGTCGAAATTCCTCAACATCTTCGCCCCAAGCCTCGGTATCACGGTGCAGTTTTGGGATGAGTACATTAACGCTGTCACCTTTTTTAAGTGGGTAGGTTCCGTCGAGCAACGTATCTTCTTTGGCAAAGAGAGAGAAGGCGGGCGCTGTCGGCCATAGTCGCAGAGCCTCATTCAGTATCATCCTTATGTACTTGAGTTCACGAACCTGAGTATAAGAAGGCAGCGAATCGGTGAGCACGCGATCCACTTCTTCATAGGCCTTGGTTAGCGTTCGCGGATTCTTAAGCAAATAGTAAATGGCAAAGGATAAAAGCCCACTGGTCGTTTCATGACCGGCGATGAGGAAGGTGATGATCTGATAGCGGATATTTTCATCATCCAGCGTCTCACCAGTTTCTGGGTCCTTGCCTTCCAGCATATGCGCTAGTAAATCTTCTTCTCCTTGGTTGCCAAGGGTTTTACGCTCTTCAATAATGCTGTCCACCAGAGAAAACATCGTTTCGATGTCATGTTTAAACTGCTTTCTTTTCGATAACATCAGCTTGTTTTGCAGATTGAGGCGTTGCAGCTGACCCATCGCTTCATCTAATGCGCGTGTCATACTGGTCACGAACGGATGGGGCTGATCGCGGTAGAAGCTGTTAAAACGATAATTAAAGCCGCATAATCCGATGGTATCCAAAGTCAGCCGGGTCATATCTTCCGGTACCTCTACACTTTCATCGGGATTGAGTCGAGACCATTTCTGTATCAGCTGAACAGCAAGATCAAGCATCATATTGTGGTAACCCTTCATAGCCCTCTGACTGAAGCTTGGCAGTAAAATTTGGTGGGCCTTGCGCCAGTTCGGTTCCTCAGTCCAGCTTGTGAATAGTCCGTCTCCTGCAAAAGCTCGTACTTTTTGTAATGGAGCCCACACTTGTTTGTCGAAACGGGATTCATCACAAGCATCTGCGACCAGCTTATGACCAGAAATATAAATGTTCGTTCCTTCAGGCAGATCCATGCGAAAAATTGGACCGTACTCATAAGAAAGCTTAACCAGAGACTGGACAGGGGCATGTGTATCGATCAAGGGCAGATTACCTAAGGGACCATAAGTTTTGGGCTGTGGAATTAAATTGGTCGAAGTCATTTTTAATGTTGCTCCTTTCGGATTGAAATAGAGTGATGGTTTCAGAGTACCTATGTTTTCCAAATTACACTTTATTCTTACGACATAAACGAAAATAAGTGAATTTGGACAGTTCGTATAATAAAAGAAGTACAAAAATATACATTTTTTACATATATAGAAAAAATAATCTTATTTATCACATTCTATTTACAATGATTTTACAGAAACTCTTCTGAAAAAATATGCTTTTATAACCGATATAAAGATGTTGGGGATTTCCAAATTATGCCGAGGTGATATGTCATGAAGAAGCGAGCAGTATTATTAATTTGTAGGTGGATTCCCATTGTCACAATCTTTGCATTATTGCTAAGTGCATGTGGGCAATCGGTAGCACAAACCAAGGCTCAGCCCATTAAGGTGGGAATCGTACTGTCAGATATTGGTCTGGGTGACCAATCTTACAGCGACGCTGCTTTCCGGGGTTTGGTCAAAGCACGGGATGAGGGGAAAATTGTTTTTGAATACCGAGAAATAACGGAGACCAAGACGTATGATGCGGCTTTTGAACAGCTTGCTCAAGAAAAGGCTGATTTAATCATTGGGCTGGGTTACATGGTGAAGGACAGTTTGGAATCCATTGCTAAAAAATATCCAGACCGTAAATTTTTAATCGTGGATGAGAAATCAGATTTACCGAATGTGGCCTCTATTAGCTTCAAAGCAGAAGAGGGCAGTTTTATGGCTGGAGTCGTTGCGGGTTTGACGAGTCGCACCGAACAGGTGGGTTTTCTCGGAGGTGCGGAATCTCCTCTGTTGAAAAAATTTGAAATTGGGTATCGCGCAGGAGTGCAATCAGTCAAGCCTAATGCCAAAGTTACTGCAACGTATGCAGGAGATTTTGGAAAGCCGGAACTGGGTACGGAAATTGCAGATGACATGATTAATCAGGATCAGATTGATGTCATCTTTGCAGCCGCAGGTCTTACGGGCGTAGGTGCGCTGCAGGAAGCGCAAAAGCAGCATAAATTCGCCATCGGGGTCGATAGCGACCAGTTTTTTATTGCGGAAAAAGCGGTAGTGACCTCGATGTTTAAAAATGTAGACATTGCAATTTATACAGCAGTCAAAGGATTTGCAGATCATCAAAGAAAATTTACGGAGAAGGATATGGTGTTTGGTCTTGCGGAAGATGGTGTAGGTTTGGCGCCTATTCGTGTCGTGACACTGAGTCCGGATCAGCAAAAGTTGTTGGATGATTTAAAGGAAAAAATCAAATCCGGCACACTGACTGTTCCCACCCAATAAATTTTCGCAAACGGAGGATGAAAGCTGATGAAACTGCAAGGTAAACTGGTGCTGAACGCGATGATTTCCTTGATTGCTTGCCTAGCTTTAGTGGCTTATATCATTTTTGAATTAATTCGTATTAACTCGCAAAGTAGTAATCTGGTTCCGGCTATGTTGAATGTACAGCAGCTCAATGCCTATTTGATTCAGTCAGGGCAGGCACTGCAAAATTATTCAGCTTCCATGACGGAGAGCAACAAAGCCGATGTGCAAAATCAACTGACTCAGTCTGAAAAGACGATTGCTTTGCTTTCACAGGGCATGATGCAAACCGAAGCGCAGCAAAAGCGACTGAATACGATTAAAACAAAATTCAGCCAATTGAAAGTAGCAACGGAGAAAGCCATGAGTACCCAAAACAGCCCGGAGTCCAAGCGGGAGGCCATGCGTGCCCAAGGGATTCAGAACGATGTATTTATGCTGGATCTGCTGACCAAGGCACGTTATGACCAATACACAGAAGATTTGACCAAGAGCATTCGTTTTACATGGCAATTGGCCTTGGCAGGTGCAGTTATACTTCTGGTGGCGGTTGGGCTATATAATACATATACATCCAGGCAGCTTGCCCTTAGAACACGCAAATTAACGGATGCCGCAAAGCAAATTGCTGAGGGAAATCTGACAGTGCAGCTTGCCCAAACCAAGGGACGCGATGAGCTGGACGAGCTTAATGAATCTTTCCGGGTGATGATCGGGAACTTGCGCAGCATTGTACTCTCCATTGATCAGGCGGGTAATCGTGTCGATCTGATGGCTCGGGATATTGATCAGCATAATGAGGCCATGAAGGAAATTGTGACACAAGTCAGCACGTCAACAGAGGAACTGGCAATAGGCAGTCAGAAAATTGCTGAGGATCTGTCGTCGACAGTTGGCGTTGTGGACGAGATGCAGCAGAAGTTTGAATCGAATCTACTGGAGACCACACAATCGACCGCGTATAGTGAGGATGCTTTGCGTGTCATTGAGCAGGGTACGCGGGTCATGAGCGATCAACTGCGTATTGTTGCAGAAAATCGTTCAGCCATGTCCGAAGTGGAGCAGACGGTCAAGGAGCTGGAGGCGAATGCAGCCGAGATTACAACCATGACTGGATACGTATCCGAAATTGCCAGCCAAACATCGCTGTTGTCCTTGAATGCTTCTATTGAGGCTGCACGTGCAGGTGAAGCAGGAAAAGGTTTTGCTGTTGTTGCCAATGAAGTGAAAAAGCTGGCGAATCAGTCAGAGTCTGCTGTAAAGAAAATTTATACTGCTGTTGACAGTATCACGCAGGCTATGGATAAGGTGAAGACTTCTGTGGCGCAAAGTCAGGAGCTGTTCCGTGAGCAGGAGAAGGCAACCTCCTCGACTGGAGAATCGTTTACAGAGATTAGTGGCAAAGTGCAGCAAATTGCCAGCCAAGTCAGCAAGCTATCAACGGACATGAATGTATCGCGAGAACTGAGCGTACAGGTGCAGCAAGCTATTGAAAATATCAGCGCAATCACTCAGCAGTCCGCCGCAGGCAGTGAAGAGATTACGGCTTCCACGGTGGAGCAGAAGCGTTCATTTGAGGAATCGGCTGAGAAGGTAAAAGAGCTTCGTCAGATTCGCGAAGAGATGCAGCGGGAGCTGGATCGTTTTCAGGTGGAATAGACGAGCTAAAACCTGTGCAGCGAGTATCTGTTTTTGCTGAATAATGATACAAGCAGTGCCAAAGAAGGAGTTCTACCTTGTACAGTACAGGGAGGCTTCTTCTTTTTTATATGAATCCTTATATTAAGTTTGATATACATAGGCAGGGAATTCCAACTCTTACGTCAAATAGATTTAGGGAGAATATGTCACCACATATATTGGCAAGAGGAAGATGGACAACGAAGTCCGGAAGGATGAAGTTACGGGAATGTTGCGACTTAAGCTTCGATTGATACTGAAAAATAAACAGACAAGATTGATTCTACTGCTCACTCTGTGCGTGTCGCTTGTAATTAGCGTGATCGGCTTGCTATCGTATTCACGATACCGTGAAGGTTTGGATACCGAGCTGAACACACCCAATATAGAATTGCTGCAAATCAATCTGGATGTGACCAATCGGGCTTTTCGTGAGTCTGATAACAAGGCGCTGGACGCAGCATATCATCCAGACGTAGAGGCCTTTGTACGTGTCCAAACAGATGGGGAATCGCTGGAAGACAAGGCCTCCGTCATAGATCGGCTTCACAAATACTTGAAAACCCTTTCTTCGCACGAAGAAATTTACTCGGTTGAAGTTATTTCTTTGGACAATCATGCTCTCGTATCCAGCAATTATGGTTACAGGCCTGATTGGAAGCAGGCACCGGATACCACATGGGTTCCCTGGATTCAGGATATTGAAAAAAAGCCGTTGTTGATTAAGCGGCGTTGGTACGGCACCGATCGTGAGCAGGGGGCGGTAGAGCTGCTTTCGCTGGTCAGGCCCATAGTAGAGAATGGTCAGGTCATGGGTGCGGTGCTAATCAATCTGGATTATGACCGTTTTTTCTCCAAACTCTATATTCATTTATCCAACTCGCAATACGTGTATGATCTGGAGGGCGAGTTGATCTATCCCAAGCTGAGATCGTCCTTACCCTTAAATGATATGGGCAGGATTTTAAAAGAACTGGATGTGAGTCCCTATGCTTATGTGGAGATAGAGGACATGGAATATATGGCGAACCAAACCTTTTCTGATGTAACGGGCTGGCGTCTAGTATCGCTCGTTCCGATGGACAAGCTGCTGAAAAATGTAAAGCTGGCGCGCAATATGATGCTGTGGCTGGCCTTTATCTCCATACTGGCTGGGTGCTCAGCAGTTTACTATTATAATTATGCAGCTTTTCGTCCCATGAAAAAAATTAATAGCCTATTGAATTCGGGCAATAAAGGAACGCGCCAAGGAGGATTGTATGACCTGGAACCTGTGATTAGCAAACTGGTTGGAGAGTTTCACCGCAAATCATTGGTGGTAGAGCGAAGCCTGCCGGAGCTGCGTTCCAAATATATGGAAGATGTCATCCAGCGTAGAATGGGCATACAGGAAATGCGTATGAAATGGGAACAGTATTTTTCCGATTGGGACGGCCATTCTTTGTTTGTCATGATCGTGTCCATTGACCGGTATTCTGCGTGGGCCGCAAGCTTTCCAGAAGAAGATAAAATGCTGCTCAAGTATGCGCTGAACAATATTTTGCTAGAGATGCTCGAACCTCACTGGAAAGCAGTATGCTCGCCGGAGGAGGAAAGTGGTTTTATTGTGCTGTTACAGTTCAGCGAGAGTTCGAATGAAGTTGGTACAGAGACTGACCTCCAAGAGAGCATTTTGCTTCACAAAAACGTGGATAGGCTGATTCAGGTTGTCGGTGAGTATCTTCCTTTGACTATTTCTATAGGGATTGGTCATATGGTCACGGATATTCGAGAGGCACGGGCGTCTTTTATAAAAGGAAAAGAGGCCCTTAATTTGCGTTTGTATGAGGGGTATGGACGTTCATATACGAATATAGACAGCAGTATAAGTGTGAAAAAGGATAATACGGTGGATGAACAGTCAAAGGAGCAGATTCAGGATTCAACATTGCTGGACAATCGGCGTGTGGAAATGATTCGTGCCCTGGAGTCGCAGGAACCTGGTTCAAGTGTAAAGCTAATCAGCCACTGGGTAGAAGAACTTCGACTTCACAGAACATCCCCAGCCCAGGTCTACTTGTTTGTTCATGAATTGCTGGAAGATTTGCTAAAATGGTGTGCCACTCAGAGTGTGACGCCGCCGGATCAGCTTGCTGATTACCACTGGAATCAGATTCTGACGCTAGACCTTCATGACATGGAGGTATTGCTGGTCATTATGTTGACTGATATTGAAGAAAAATGGAATGGACGCATCCAGTCCAAAGATTTTGTGCGTGTACAAGAGATGATCGAGTATATGGAGCATCATTTACATTTGAACATCGGGCTTCAGGAAATTGCGGATCATGTTCACATGAGCGTGTCCTCAGTGAGCAGCATGTTCAAGGAAGAAACGGGGACCACCGTTTACGATTATTTGACTGGACTACGCGTAAAAAAGGCATGCACATTACTATGTGAAACCCATTTGAAAATCGGTGAAATTGCAGAACAGGTCGGATACCGAAATGAGAACAGCTTTATCCGGGTATTCCGCAAGCACAAACAAGTGACCCCAGGGAAATTCAGACAAATCAGCAAATCTTCCAATGAATATGCAGATCGGTCAAAAGGTCGATACTTTGGCGAAATAGAAGATAAATACGAAGATTAAGCGATAGCTGTAGCCCTCCACGTTGCGGTACATTGACTTCATGTAAACGCAAACAACAAGACCAAAAACGTTGGAGGTGAAAACGGGCGCATGACGGGCCCAGTTCATTTTTGGAGAAGAGGAAACGTAATGAAGAAAAAGCCATGGCAAAAATATGTGCTGGTTGCGGCGGGAGTAGCTATGCTTTCTGCCTTGAGTATCAGTGAATATGTGGATCACCACACCTTGCAGGATCACAGCCGTATATTTCCTACGAAGCCAATAACACTCGTCGTTCCTTACGCAGCCGGAGGCGGTACGGATATTACCGCGAGAGCGTTGGCGAAAGCCGCCGAAAAGCATCTCGGTCAGCCGATCATCGTCGTTAATCGAACGGGAGGAGGCGGTTCTGTCGGGCTGATGGAAGGGGCTGAGGCGCAGACGGACGGTTATACCGTAACGTATCTGGTCGCTGAGCTGACTACGTTGCCTCATTTGGGACTGCTACCGCTCACCTATGAGCGATTTAAGCCGCTGCTTCAAACCAATATGGACCCTTCCGCCATTACGGTCCGGGCGGATGCACCATGGAAGACAGCGGAGGCATTTCTGGAGGATGCTGGGGCTCATCCCGGCAAGCTCAAAATGGGGAATGCAGGCACAGGGAGCATATGGCACCTTGCTGCCGCGATGCTGGAGCAGAAAAGCGGAGTTCGCTTTACCCATATCCCTTATGAGGGAGCAGGCCCAGCCGTCTCCGCTTTAATGAGCGGATTTGTGGATGCTGTACCCGTCAGTCCCGCAGAAGTGAAGAAATACGTGGACGAAAGGAAACTTCGCATACTGGCGATCCAGGCAGACACTATTTCGGAAGCGTTTCCAAAAGTGCCGACACTACAGCAAGCCACTGGGCTACGTGTACATTTTATCGGCACTTGGAGAGGGCTGGCTGTACCCAAGGATACACCGGATGAAGTTGCTCAAACGCTGACGGATGCACTGATCAAGGGGACGAAAGACGAGGAATTCAGGGAGGAAATGCGTAAGCATGGGTTGGGATTGCGTGTCCAGGATGCAGAGGCATTCGCGCGGCAACTGAAGGAGAGTCACGATACCTTCGCGAGACTGATTCCCGAGCTCGGCTTGAGCCGCAAGTAACACGGCCTTGTTTTTGCATTGGCAAAAACGAAAGGGTTGAACGAAGTTATGAAAATCAAACAAAACATTGATAAAATTCCAGGGGGCATTATGCTGGTGCCGCTGTTTATTGGCGCGCTTTTTCATACATTTACTCCATGGGCAGGCGACTATTTTGGATCTTTTACCAAGGGGCTGATGACAGGTACGGTACCCATCTTGGCAGTGTGGTTTTTTTGTATGGGTGCTTCTATAGATGTGCGAGCGACGGGTACTGTATTGCGTAAATCAGGAACGCTCGTATTGACTAAAATCGCGGTCGCGTGGGTAGTGGCGATCATTGCATCCAGATTGCTGCCTGTTGGTGGTATAGAAAGTGGGCTATTTGCAGGTTTGTCGGTGCTGGCGCTGATCTCGGCTATGGATATGACGAACGGCGGGTTATACGCCTCTATTATGCAGCAGTATGGCTCGAAGGAAGAGGCAGGAGCATTTGTACTGATGTCACTGGAATCGGGTCCGTTGGTGACCATGATTATTTTGGGTAGCACCGGGCTGGCCGTTTTTGAACCGCAGACCTTTGTGGGGGCGGTATTACCATTTTTGGTCGGATTTATGTTGGGCAATCTGGATCATGATTTCCGAAAATATTTTGGGAACGCAACGCAAGCTTTGATTCCGTTTTTCGGTTTTGCACTTGGTTGTTCCATTGACCTGAGTGTCATTGTCCAGACAGGTATGCTTGGTATTTTATTGGGTATTTTTGTCATTATCGTTACAGGTATTCCGCTGATTTTGGCTGATAAATATATCGGTGGTGGCAACGGTACAGCAGGGATTGCAGCCTCCAGTACAGCAGGTGCAGCAGTAGCCAATCCAGTCATTGTCGCCAACATCAAGCCTGAGTTTCTGCCTGTAGCGCAATCTGCAACGGCCTTAGTTGCTGCTTCGGTCATTGTGACCTCGATTTTAGTACCTATTCTGACAGCATACTGGGCCAATTATATGAAACGTAAGGGGAAATCCCAAGGAGTAGGACCTGTAAAACCAGGGGCGAATGTGCCTAAATAAAGTTTGGATGATGATGGCTCGCCTTATGGACCTTTCCATTACCCGGGAAATGCTTTTACAGTTATACCTTTAATCCTAACATTACAAAACTTGTCCTAAAACGCTTCTGCAAACATACATATGTAAGCAGAGGAGCGTGATGGGATTGGAAAACAAGGTGCGTCGCTACTACCAGTTAAAGCAAAAGCAAAAAGAAATTGAAGGTGAACTGACTGATTTACGTAATGACATTACCGCACATTGTGCACAGCAGGAAGTATCAGATTGGGAAATTGGCAACTACCGAGTCAAGATTATACAGCAGCACCGCAAGGAATACGATCATACAAAGCTGTATGATTCACTGCCTGATCCGCAGCTATGGCGCTTGTTTTCCAAGCCGGATACGTCGAAGATTGCCAGTTTGCTTAAGCTCAAGGTCATCGCAGAGGAGCAAATAAAAGATGCCATTTCTCTTAAAACGGTGACGCTATTGCAGGTGGATAAAAAATAAATAAAAAGAGCTGCCCCCGTTTTCGGAGCCAGCTCTTTTTATTGTCTGTTGTTACTAGTCTTCCACCTTCACGCTCTATGAGCTATTTATCAGACAAACTTTTTCCCACTCCTTTGAGAAAATGAATGCCAAATCCCATTGCCCGGTTTACATCTGGATTATTCATCGCCTTCATAAGATCGCGCAGACGAGTCTTTTTATTCTGCTTTAGATGTTTATCGGCTTCGTTCAGGCCATTAGTAACGCTTTTTGCCAGCTTTTTCATCAGCTCGGGGTCTACCTCAGACAGCATTCCTGCTGCTCCCATGAGATTATTAATGATGTTCGTCACAGGCTTACGCGTCGCTTGTCCTACAGCGATTTTGGCGATGCTTTCTTTAGCCTTCAGCATAGACTGAGCTGCTTCGAGAAGACCACTATCGTGCAGTTCACGTACGATTTCAAGTGTCTTCTGCAATGCCGCCCCATTGTCCGCCAGATCAGCAGTAAGCTGATCCAGCGATTGTTTTTGCCGTTCTTCTTCTGTCAAAATGCGTTTTCTCACAATTGAAATAGGCTTAGCCACGGCTTGACCTCCTTATTTTTGATCCACTAAATCGACGTAACCGGGACGATTCCACTTACGGTCCACTTCAACCCCATTTTGCGGATGACGCTTTTTGTAACGCGGATTGATACGTGGTAGTGGATTTTGACCGTCTACCTCCAAAATTTGCATCCGTACTTTGGCTTGTTTATAGGCCGGTGTACGGGTGACCACATCGAACGCTCCACCAGTTAACAGATTGACCGCACCATCATGGCTGGTAGAGTGCATCGGCACATAAATTTCAGTTCCCTGCACCCGGTCTGTAACCAGAACGCGTAGCTTGACCGCACCATAAGGGGATTCCAATCGAACCAGCGATCCATTATGGATTCCGCGCTCTTCAGCCAATTCAGGGGACACTTCTACAAATACTTTTGGAAGTTTGAGCTGAATACCCGCTGATTTGGTCGTCATATTTCCTTCATGAAACTGTTCGAGCAGTCGACCATTATTTAAGGTCAGATCGAATTCAACGGGGTACTCTTTCGGTGGCACATATTCGAAAAGTCCCAAACGCGCTTTTTTATCCGGAAAGTTAAAGCCGTTGGTGTGCAGTAGCGGTGTATTGCTACCATCCGGCGATCCCCAGTGGAAGCTGTTCCAGCCTTCCAATACATCATAATTACATTGGGAGAAAAATGGAGTGAGCGACGCCATTTCCTCAAAAATTTCACTTGGATGGCTGTAATCCCAATCAAATCCCATGTACTTGGCAAATTGGCTGAAAATCCACCAATCCGGTTTACTGTCTCCCATAGGGCGGAGTGCTTCATATAAACGCTGGACACGACGTTCGGTGTTCGTAAAGGTTCCGTCTTTTTCGAGTGAAGGTACGGCTGGCAAAATGACATCGGCGAATTCAGCTGTTTTGCTCAGAAATACATCCTGAACGACAAGGAAATCCAAATTCGCCAGCATTTCTTGGGTATGGTTGGAGTCGGCATCCACCCATGCCATCTCTTCTCCAGCGATATACATCGCTTTGAGCCTACCTGTTTCAATAGCTTCCAGCATCTGAATGTTGTCTAGTCCGCGTTGACCTGGAATTTGTACGCCATAGGCCGCTTCGAACTTGGCACGAACGACATCGTTCGTCACGGGCTGATAGCCCGGGAAAATATCCGGCATTGTACCCATATCGGCAGCACCCTGAACATTGTTATGTCCGCGAAGCGGATATGCGCCTGCACCCGGACGCATAAAGTTTCCAGTCACCAGCAGTAGGTTGGCAATTGCAATCGAAGTGTAAGAGCCTGCGATGTTTTGCGTCACACCCATGCCCCAGCAAATGGCAGTGCCGTCGGCTTCGTGAATCATAGTCGCTACCTGAATCAGTGTCTCTTTGGAAATACCAGTTTCCTGTTCGGCAAATTCCAGGGTGAAACGATCTAGCAACTTCAAATATTCAGGATAGAAGTTTACATGCTCTTCAATGAATTTTACATCATGCCAGTTTTGCTCAATGATGTATTTGGCTACAGCGGATAACCATACATAATCCGTACCTTGCTTCGGACGAATGAACAGATCTGCGCGTTCTGCCATTTCATGCTTGCGCAGGTCGACCGAGATCAACTTTTGACCGTGCAGCTTATGCGCACGTTTGATACGAGTAGCCAACACTGGATGTCCTTCTCCCGGCGCGCAACCGACCAGCATGACCAAACCTGCTTTGGCAATGTCTTTAATCGTACCGCTGTCCCCACCGATGCCTCCGGTGTATTGCAGCCCCCATGACGCAGGAGATTGGCAATACCGTGAGCAATTATCGACGTTATTCGTTTGGAAGACCTGACGAGCCAACTTTTGCATCAAATAGTTTTCTTCATTGGTAAATTTGGACGAAGAAATAAAGCCGAGTGCCTCACCGCCGTAAGTTTCTTGAATAGCTCCCATTTTGCTGGCCATCAGGCTCAAGGCTTCTTCCCAGGTAGCTTCCACAAATTCGTCACCTTGACGAATTAAAGGGGAGGTCAAACGCTGATCGCTGTTCACAAAATCCCAGCCAAATTTCCCTTTTACGCATGTTGAGATACCGTTAACAGGTCCCTCAGAGGTAGGTTGTACCTTCAAAATTTTGCGGCCTTTGGTCCAAACCTCAAAGCTGCAACCTACACCGCAAAACGTACAGACGGTTTTCGTTTTTTTCGTACGGGTTTCACGCATTGCTGCTTCGACTTCGGAAATAGCAAAAATCCCACTATAGCCCGGCTCCACTTCCTTTATTAAATCCACCATCGGATTTAATAAATCCTTGTTCATGCCACTCATGAAGCCTGCTTCTCCCAGCATAGATTTCTCCATCAAGGCATTGCATGGGCAGACGGTTACACACTGACCGCAGCTGACGCAGGAGGAATCGTTAATTGCAACCCTGTCATCCCATATGACGCGAGGGCGTTCCGCTTCCCAGTCAAGGGACAGCGTTTCATTGACCTGAAGGTTTTGGCATACCTCTACGCATTGGCCGCATGCAATACATTGATTGGGGTCATATCGATAGAAGGGATGAGACATATCTACTTCTGTCGGGTCAACTTTCGGTTGATACGGATATTTTTGATGTTCAATCTCCATAAGCTCTGCTGTATTATGCAAAGTACAATTACCGTTGTTGTTATCGCACACTGTGCAGTAGAGGAGATGATTTTCTAGCAATCGGTCCATAGCCTCGGTTTGAGCTGCTTTCGCGCGATCCGAGTGTAAATGAATATTCATTCCATCCGAAGCCAGTGTTGAGCAGGAACGCATAAGTTTTCCGTCCACTTCCACGATACATGTGTCACAGGTGCGGATCGGATCGACTTCGGGAACGTAACACAGCTGGGGATGGGCGATGTTGTTTTCGTTAATCACTTCAAGAATCGTTGCGCTGTTCTTCGTTTTCAGTTCCTGTCCGTTTAATGTAATTTTGATCGTACTATCAGTCACGGTTCAGGCTCCTTTCAGATTTTAAATTTAAAAATTAGGAATAAAAAAACTCCACCATAAACACAAGTGCTCGTGTTCCAGCACTTGTGTTTATGGTGGAGTAGTGACCAAGCTCTAGGTCCTGGAGGCCAATCCGCCATTTGAATATGTAATAATAACAAACAGTACGCACCGTCTGTATATCAATAACTTCTGAATAACTTAGATATGTCATTTTCTGCATGTCATCTCGTGTAACTATAACGTAAAATTTAAGATAGTTCAACGGTACATTATTAATTTTTTAATTGATAATGATTATCGTTTGAGAAATCGAAAAATCATTGACAAACGTTCCAGGATTGCTAACAATAGGAATGTAATCTATTTCAGAGCAATCGTAAATGGAGTGTGCGTGGGAACCGCGTATATTTTATTTGTCGCAGCGCTTGTTAGTTTGATTTTTCTATATCACATGAAGTGGGATTCGTAAAATCCTGATGTAGATAAATTAACCGGCATTTAGCAGATTCTTCGATATTCATAAGCGAAGAAGTTGTTGTGATGCCGGTTTTTTGGTTCAGTATAAAATGAATGGAAATGCCGTTCCAATTTAGAGTGTAAAGAGTTTTATTAATGAAGACGGATTGAGGTGAACAGGATGGCGAACCGGAGCGACGATCAATGGAATCGTCCGTTACGGGACTTAAGAATATCCGTCATAGACCGATGTAATTTTCGGTGCCGATATTGTATGCCGGAAGAAATATTTGGCCATGACTATCCGTTTTTGCCAAAAGAAAAAATATTGACCTTTGAGGAAATTACGCGCCTTTCCCGTATTTTTGTCTCGCTGGGCGTTACGAAGTTGCGTATTACTGGTGGTGAGCCGTTGCTGAGGAAAAATTTGTCCTTGCTTATTCATTCGTTAACTCAACTCGATGGCGTTGAAGATATTGCAATGACGACAAACGGCGTATTTTTGCCTAAATATGCTGTAGCACTGCGAGAGGCGGGACTGAAAAGAGTGACGGTTAGTCTGGATTCGCTCGATGATGATCGGTTCCGCCAAATGAACGGGGGCAGAAGCAGTGTAAAGGCGGTGCTGGATGGTATTGAGGCTGCCGCTCAAGCAGGGATGCAGGTGAAAATAAATATGGTCGTGCAAAAGGGCTTTAACGATCAGGATATTGTTCCTATGGCTGACTATTTCCAAAAGAAAAAGCATATTTTACGTTTTGTTGAGTTTATGGATGTAGGCAACACCAATGGCTGGAAATTGGATCAGGTCGTTTCCAAGCAGCAGATCATCGAAGCCATTCATGAGCATATGCCGTTAGAGCCTGTTCCACCCCAGTACAAAGGTGAGGTGGCGACGCGCTACAGGTATCAGGACAGAGACGGGGAAATCGGCATTATTTCGTCTGTTACGGACGCCTTCTGCTCCACATGTACACGAGCGAGAATTTCTGCTGAAGGCTCCTTGTACACGTGCCTGTTTGCCTCTCAAGGGTACAAGCTTCGCGCGATGCTGCGTTCCGAACAGTCTGATGACGAGATTAGAGCTTACATTGAGCGTGTTTGGAGAGAACGTACCGACCGCTATTCAGAGGAACGGCTGAATCATACACAGCAAGCAACGTCTAAAATTGAAATGTCACACATCGGCGGGTGAGCCGAAGAGCCCGCCTGTCAGAAACAAGGGAGTGGAGCACATGGAAAAGCCAGCTGAGGTAAAACGTGAGATTCTACGTTATCGTGACGGTCAGATCAAGCGTTTTGAAGACACTGTGGTGACGGAGCATCCGGTGACCATCAAAATCAATCAGCAGGAATTTGCTACCATGGTTTGTACACCAGAGTATGTGGAGGATATGGCAGTAGGCTTTTTGGCCTCTGAAGGCGTCATTCAACGGTACGATGATATTGAAGATATTTGGGTTCAGGAAAAAGAAGGTTTTGTTCATATTAAAACCCGTCGAATGAATGAGTTTTATCAAAACTTTCATTCCAAACGGTACATTACCTCCTGCTGCGGAAAAAGCAGACAGGGCTTTTATTTTATGAATGATGCCAAAGTAGCAAAAAGAATGAATGATACCCATGTCACGCTGTCTTTTGACGATTGTTTCCGCTTGATGAATTTAATGCAAAGCTCGGCACTTACGTTCCAAGAGACCGGTGGTGTTCATAATGCAGCGTTGTGCGATAAAGACGGGATGATCCTGTCCAGAATAGATATCGGCCGACACAATGCGCTGGATAAAATCTATGGGCATTGCCTAAAACATGATATTGTATTACAAGACAAAATCATAGTATTCAGCGGACGCATTTCGTCTGAAATTTTGTTGAAGGTTGCGAAGATTGGCTGTGAAGTTGTGTTGTCCAAGTCAGCTCCCACAGAGCTTGCACTTGAGTTAGCTGAGGATCTGGGAATTACAACCGTCGGCTTTATACGCAGTCATTCTCTGAATGTATATACGCATACCGAGCGGATTGATGAACTGGTTGAATCTAAAATATAATATACAAATCCTCATTGTACACCGTCATAGTTAACCAGCATGGAATAAAACCTTTCGGGGTATTCATTCATGTTGGTTTTTCTTGGTACATATGTGGTGGACAGTCACTGTACTGAAAAGGAGGGGATGTTAAATGAACTATCATATTCAAGTATTTGCCGGACTTGCGGAACAGATGGGAGGGCCTATAATCACGGTGCCTACTGATCAAGAAACGATGAGCGTTGCCGCGTTAAAAGACTTGCTATCCGAGTGTTTCCCTGAAGCAGCAGCCCAGTTGCAGGGTTCTTTTGTTGCCAGAAATCAAGCCTACGCCGCTTCTGAGGACCTCATAAGTATCCATGATGAGATAGCGATTATTCCTCCGGTTTCAGGAGGGTGAATTCTATTAATAGAATAAATGAATTCGATAGAATAGGTGCAAGGGGGCAGATCATATGCAATACCGTATTCAGCTATTCGCAGGTATGGCGGAGCAACTTGGTGATGTGATCACGGTAGAACTTTCACAGGAAGCAGTGACCATTGCAGACATTCGAAAAAGGCTGAATGAGCTGTACCCGGAAGTGACTTCACAACTGCCAGGTTCTTTTTTTACCCATCATAAAAATTTGGCTTCTCCAGATGAACTTGTGCTTCCATCAGATGCAATTGCTCTCCATCAGTCAGCACCCGGGATGGAGACGGTCGTTTCAAAATGTGGCTTATTTGCTATTACGTACGACCCGATTGATGCCGATGAAGTAACCTCAAAGGTGCTCGACCCTTCTCATGGCGCCTCGCTGACCTTCAATGGTACGACTCGGGAATTTACGCAAGGTCAGCGAACGGTGCTGCTAGAATATGAGGCGTATGTCCCGATGGCCATGAACACGATGAAGCAGATTGGTGACGAAATTGCAGAGCGTTGGCCTTCTACACGTACTGCAATTACACATCGGCTTGGTACGGTAAGAATTGGAGAGACGAGTGTGGTGATTGCTGTCTCTGCTGCACACCGTGATACTTGCTACGAAGCCAGCCGCCATGCCATTGAACGGTTAAAGCAAATCGTACCGATTTGGAAAAAGGAAGTGTGGGAGGACGGCTCAGAATGGAAGGGGCATCAGCTGGGTGGCTGGAACCCTCAAAATACTCCAAAGCTTTCGCATAAGGGCGAGGACATTTGAACTTTTAGCTTGTCTGATCAACTTGTAGCTATCAATGGATAAGTATGGGGGCGTAAATCAACGATGTCAGAAATGGACAAAATCCAGAAAATAGAAGTTGCTGCACAAGCACATGCGCATGCGTCTCATGCCCGTTATTCTAGACAGGAATTATTCTCGAAAATTGGACCGACAGGCCAGCAAAATATCCGTAGTAAGCACGTGCTGATGGTGGGGGCCGGCGCACTGGGCACTGCCAATGCTGACATGCTGGTGCGAGCGGGCATCGGACGGCTGACGTTGGTAGACCGTGATTATGTAGATTGGAGCAATTTGCAGCGCCAACAACTCTATGACGAAGCGGATGCCCGTGGTCAGATCCCCAAGGCAGTGGCCGCGCAGAAGCGATTGCAGCAAATCAATTCGGACGTGGACATTCGTGCGCTAGTCCGGGACGTCTCGCTGGAGGAAATCGACGATATCGCAGCAGGGGTGGATCTTATCGTAGATGCCACTGACAATTTCGATACACGTCTGCTTATGAACGATTATGCGGTCAAGCACCGAATTCCTTGGATTTATGGAGCGTGTGTAGGCAGCTACGGGACAACCTTTACCATCGTGCCAGGGCAGACACCGTGCTTGCATTGCCTACTCGGGACCGTACCACTTGGCGGTGCGACCTGTGATACGGTCGGTGTGATTAGCCCGGCTGTACAGATGGTGGCCGCTTATCAAAGCGCCGAAGCATTGAAGCTGCTCACCGGGGACGATTCGGCTTTGCAAAATAAGCTGATTTCTTTCGATCTGTGGAACAATCAGCATCAGGCGATTCAAATCAGCGCCATGAAGAAAGCCGATTGCCCAACGTGTGGTGAGCACCCAGTGTATCCATTTTTACAATCGGAGCATCAGGCTAAAACGGCTGTCTTGTGCGGACGAGATACGGTTCAAATCCGCCCTGCCCCGGGTACTGTACGTGATCTGAATGAAGCGGCACGTTTGTTATCCCGTCAGGGGGGCAAGGTGGAGCATAATCCATACCTGGTATCCGTTGTTATCGGAACGCATCGAATCGTTCTTTTTCAGGATGGACGCGTCTTAATTCATGGCACGAAGGACATCGCCGAGGCGAGATCGATTTATCACAAATATTTGGGTTGACCCAATAGATTCGACCCGTTATGAGATGTACAATGTTTCCTTATTTTCGCTATCACATTTCGTCATTTCATTTTGGAATTTATAGGATAGGGGAAAAACAAGTTGAAAAAGAAATTTGGGTACATATTCACGTTCGTTGGATTGTTGGCATGGGTTCTGGCGGGCTGCTCGTCTCCGGCTGCTGTACAATCGGCACAGTCCGCACCCAAGACAGAACTAGTTGTATCTGCCGCTGCAAGTCTTCAAGATAGTCTGAATACGCTCAAAGGCCAGTATGAGAAACAGCACCCAGATATCAAACTTACCTTTAACTACGCTTCATCTGGTACATTACAAAAACAGATTGAGCAAGGCGCACCCGCTGACGTATTTATTTCGGCAGGCATGAAGCAAATGAAGGCATTAACCGATGCTTCATTAGTGGAAAAGGATAACGTTCTTCTTCAAAATAAACTGGTTGTGGTTGTTCCGCAAGATAAGGAGAAGAGCACAGATAACAAAAGCATTACGCTCAATGACCTGATGGGTCCTTCTTTCCTGAAAGTGGCTGTTGGGGAGCCTACTACCGTTCCCGCCGGACAGTATTCCAAAGAATCGTTAACGAAGGCTGGACTATGGGACAAGCTGGAACCTAAGATGGTATTCGCCAAGGACGTAAGACAGGTATTAAATTATGTTGAAACAGGCAACGCCGATGCAGGACTCGTCTATTTAACGGATGCCAAATCATCCGATAAAACGGTCATAGCACTGGAAGTGCCCGAGGAATTGCATGCACCCATCCTGTATCCTGAAGGCGTTGTAAAAGCAACCAAACATAGCCAGGAAGCAGGCGAGTTTCTTGATTTTCTACGGACAGATGAAGCAATGAGTGTGTTCAGTAAAGATGGATTTTCAGCCCCTACAGAAATGACGGGAAAATAGAATTCACAGATAAAGGAGGGGGTCCCGTTGGATTGGTCAGCTTTTCTTCCTCCGGTTATCGTATCTGTTAAAGTCGCTGTCGTCGCCAGCATCATCGTCTTTTTATTAGCTACTGTGGTAGCGCGAATGATGGCGAACTGCATGCCGCGGAGGGGGACCAGCGTGATCGAGACCGTCCTACTTCTTCCGCTCGTTTTGCCTCCCACTGTTGTTGGCTTTATTTTGCTCATCTTGCTGGGAAGGAAAAGCTGGATTGGCACTGCCTTCGAAAACCTGTTCGAGCAGACGATTGTATTTACGTGGGGAGCTGCAGTGGTGGCGGCCGTAGTTGTTGCTTTTCCACTGGCTTACCGTACGATTAAAGCAGGATTTGAAGCTGTAGACCCGGAGCTAGAACAGGCTGCACGTGCGCAAGGTGCCAACGAATGGCAAGTGTTTCGCCACATTACGATGCCCCTTGCCTATCGACCGCTCATTTCAGGATACATTCTCGGATTTGCCCGAGGGTTAGGGGAATTTGGCGCTACGCTGATGCTTGCAGGTAATATTCCTGAACAGACCGAAACTCTGCCTACAGCAATTTACACTGCGTCCGAGGTCGGAAATATGACACTCTCCTGGAGCTGGGTAGCCGTCATCATTTTATTCTCTTTTATCATGTTGATGCTTTCTAATCGACTGGTAAAGGATTAGTCCGTCTGGAGTAAGAACATGCGCAGTCTGACGATAGGGCAGCTGCGGCAACGTTATAGAGCAGCTTAGATCACCAAGAAACCCTGCGATTACTAAAACGCAGGGTTTCTTGTTCCTTTCGACAGCGATTACGGTGACCTCCCGGTCCTTGGTATCGCGCATATGGTAAAATTTACAATAAAAACAAAGAGGATGAGGAACATGAAGAAATTCGGGCAAATGTTTCTGGTAGGTTTAGCCATGGCTTTCGGGCTTGGTCTGGTGGCCGGAAATGTGCAACCTCCCGCCGCTTCCGCGGCCGGTACAGAATATTATGTGGCCACGAGCGGCAGCGACTCTAACGCCGGAACGAATGATGCGCCGTGGAAGACGTTGCAGCACGCGGCCGACGTGGCTCCTGCGGGCAGCACGGTTTACGTCCGAGGCGGCGTGTACAAGCAGAAATTAAAGATTACCCGCTCTGGCTCCGCTTCGCAGGGTCCCATTGTGTTCACCAATTATGGGACAGAGAGCGCCATTATTGATGGCAGCGGACTTCCGGTCAGCGGGAACGAAGGGCTGATCGAACTGGCCGATGTCAATTACGTTACTGTTCAGGGGTTTGAAATCCGCAATTTTACCACTGCTTCCAAGAACGTGGTGCCTGTAGGTATTTATGTCCACGGTTCGGGCGGCTTCATTAATCTGTCCAACAACAAAATCCATGACATCAAAAACACGGTCACTCCGACCGGCAAAGATCGGTTGGGTCGGGACGCTCACGGTATCGCTGTTTACGGCACGAAAGCTCCGGCTTCGATTCACGACCTTACGATCAGCGGCAATGAGCTGTACAATCTCGTGCTGGGCTCCAGCGAATCGCTCGTTTTGAACGGCAACGTGGATGGCTTTGCGGTGACCGACAACCTTATTCACGATAATGACAACATCGGGATTGATTTGATCGGCTTTGAGGGCACCGCGCCGAATACGACTTACGATCAGGCGCGGAACGGGTTGGTGAAGGGCAATCGGGTGTATAATAATTCAGTTCAAAATAACCCATCTTACAAGAGCGATGACAACTCGGCCGGCGGCATTTATGTAGATGGAGGCAAGGACAGCATTATTGAGCAGAACTACAGCTACAACAACGATATCGGCGTCGAAATTGCCTCTGAGCACGCCGGTAAAGCAACCAGTAATATTACGGTCCGCAGCAACGTGATATATAACAACCGACTGACCGGCATTGCCATGGGCGGTTACAATGAGGAGCGTGGCTTCACGGTAAACTGCAAGATCGTGAACAATACACTATACAAGAACGATACGTTTGACGACGGAAGCGGTCAGCTTTTGGTTCAATTTGATACGCGAAACAACGTGATCAAAAACAATATTTTCGTGGCCAGCTCCACGGATGTGCTGATATCCAATGGATACACCAAAAATTCCGGCAATGTTGTGGATTATAATTTATATTTTTCTCCAGGCGGCAGCTCAGAGGCCAATTGGACTTGGAAAAATAAAGAGTATACGGGATTCTCCGCATATAAATCAGGAACCGGCAACGATACGCATTCTCTATTTGCCGATCCTAAATTCGTGAATGCCGCGAACAGCGACTTCCATTTGCAGTCTTCGTCACCTGCGATCGATGCCGGGAATACGGACCGTGCCATCATTGGAACACTGGATATCGACGGGAAGCCTAGAGTACAGGGAGCCGCTGTGAACATCGGTGCCTACGAGTAAGTCCTATATTTTATGACAAACAATGCATGGCGAAAGTGTTTGGGGCCACTGTTTGTACATTTTTACAATGTTCCTTGTAATTAAAACACCTTCAAAGTGAAACCCCATGTCGTAAGATATGGAGATAACCTTGAAGGTGTTTTTGCGTTGGCAACAAGATTAAGCTATCCTCGGAAAGTAAAAATGGAAGTCATACAAATGAGATTAGAAAGTTGTTCCTGTTCGATAGGCTCCGATTAACATAGTTGTTGCACACCTTTTAACCATACGGATTTGATCGACAAAGTATCCGAGATGTTGGTTGTCGGATCACCGTTTACTAGTATAAGGTCAGCGAGCGAACCTTCGGCAATACAGCCGCGATCGTTAAGCCCAAAGCAACGGGCCGGTTTCGCGGTAGCCGACTGAAGCGCTTCTATGGGAGTAAATCCGGCCTCAACCAGCAATTGCATTTCATGATGAACGCTGGCTCCATGAGCAAGGCCGCCAAGATTGGGAACAGGAACGGGGGCAACATCCGTCCCGACCAGAATATCCACACCGGCACGGTGAAGATCCATCACATTTTTAAAGCTATTCTCCAAATTGCCTTGGGGGAAAGTATGGAAGCTTGAGTTCAAAATATCGATCCATTCTGGACTTAATTTGGAATAAACACGTGAATCATTCGCCAATTCTGATGCCGGATTCCCCAGAATGGATGAGTTCAATACCAAGCACGGTATAACAAATGCGCCTGAATCCGCTATGGATTTCACCAACTCAGATGTGTATTCGGGCCTGTCGAGAAATAAGTGACCCAATCCGTCGACTCCCATATCGATGGCGGTTTGCGAAGAGTGAGCCGTCAAGACGTGAGCTATGACTATTTTATCGAGCTTATGGGCTTCTGCCACGGCTGCTTTTAAAATCTCGTCGCTTAAAATAGGCAGTCCAGGGGCACCCAAGACCGTCCCTTCTTCAATCATGATTTTAATAAAGTCGGCGCCACTCTCCACTTGGGTATGCACATGTTTGATCGCTTCTTCCACTGTCGTCACTTGGGGCACTTTTTCGTGATCGTGAGCGTAGGCGGCTAGCATAGCTTCCCGGTCTTCCTTGGGTAACTTCTCCAATTCCTTTAATACGAACTCAGGAATTTCATCCTCATCCTGCAATAATTCATCCGGATGACCACCTGGAGCAGTGATCGCTGTGCCGGCGGAACGGACTTCGGCGACGTCATTCACGTTTTTCAACTGGATCTTGCGCCCTCTTTCTGTAAAGCTGCCGTTCATTTCGAGTTCTGTCGTGACGCCGAATTTTAAAGCATCTCGTAACCCACCGATTGAAGTGTGGACATGCGCATCAATCAGGCCAGGCAATAATGTCGCATTTTCCCCATCGATGATCGTTGCATGCGTCGGAAGGTCTCCGCCTACCGAAATAATGGTTTCCCCTTGGATGACAACATTTCTGGGCTCAATAACTTTTTCTCCATCGAAAATACGTACATTCGTAATCGCTGTAACTTTTTCTACCGTAGAGCTTTGAGTTACATTCTTCATGTCGTTCCTCCTTAGTGTTCAGTTTTAAACACTTAGAATTCTAACTATTAGTTTTATAACTGTCAATAAACTGATTTTCATTTGACAAACAGTTTAGAGATTTATATAGTTTATTTACTGACAATTAGACTTCTAATAATTTGAGGAGGTATGATTATGGAAACCCAAAAGGATACGGTTTTTCTGGATTTGTTTCAGGTTATCGGTCTTAAGTTAAAGAAAAGAGCGGACGAGAGCATAAAAGAGTTGGGATTAAATGCTCAACAAGGAAAAATGATTAGATATATCTACGAGAATCAAGAAAATAATTTAATTCAGAAGGATCTGGCCGATCGGTTTCATCTGCGCGGAGCCAGCATTACAAGCATACTTCAAGGTCTTGAGCAAAAAGGATTCATCGAGCGCAAAATCCCGGCCAATAATGAGCGGCAAAAAAATATTTATGTTTTACCAAAAGCCATTGAATTGATTGAAGCTTTTAGCGACTCTTTTCAAAAGGTGGAGGACGAAATTGTTCAAGCCCTGACCGAAGAGGAGAAGCAAATCTTAGAGGAAATGTTAAACAAAATTAATGAACGTTTATAATTTTAGATAAAATCATGTTCCAAAAATCACTTTTGCTAGTCTCTGTTTTATAGGAGAGGAATCGGTTATGATGGATATAGTAATAGGGATTTTAGTAGATTTTAGGAGAGCGGTGCGATATGAGAAGGGAAACGGGTTTTAACGAAATTATTCGAAAAGTACGTAAAGAGCTGTTTGGGAAAGGCCCGGAGCGCATACATACAACCTTTGTAGATAATATGGCCATCACGATGCTGTATGGAAATTTAACCCCATCTGAAAAGTTTCTGGCACAAGAAGAATCTGGGAAAGAGATGGTGCATGCAGCTCGAACCAAAATGGTTCAAAAAATATATCCTACACACTTCAATAAAGAACTGGAGGATTACATGGATTCCCGGCTGCTGCACCTCTTTTCAGATATTAAAGTGGAGGAAGATATAGCCATCTCCGTTTTTGTATTTGAAGATAATATTACCGCAAAATAAAAAGAAGGCGGAACCGATATAGCATCCATATTGTTGGAGAGTTCGGCTACACCCTCGATTTAATTAACGATGTCCTAATTGAAATGGAATGAATAGAGAGTTTTTTCTGTTCACACGTTTTTTCTTCTTCGATATTGATATTGGGACCATTGGTAGAGAACAAAACATCCTATGCAAAAACCAAGGATAGCCACCAAAGCCGCCACTAGGACCATGGCCGAAAATACATAAGCGACAATACTCCACTGGAGCATAAATCCTACCCAAGCGACCAGCAGAAAAAAGACGGCAAGAAGCTGATTAAACCTTTGCTGTTCTCGGTTCTCCTGCACATATGAGGAGGGGCTTTTCTTCAAGAAAAGCTTGGCTATCCGCATTACTGGATTGAAGTTAAAAAGGACGCCGAGCACTCCCGCGATAAGAGGAATAACTAGCACCCCATATCCCCCTGTAATCCAAGTAAAAACTACAGATAAAACAATTACCCATTGATTAGCCCTGACTAACGGGCGCGGAATGGATGGATTTTGGCTCAAATATATCATCCTTTTCATATCGGAATAAATTCAAAGATGGAAATATTATAGCCTAACATTTGGGGAATAGATACCAAAAAACCAAAGACTCTGCAAGCCCATCTGCTAAGGTTTTTTGTCTTGCTTAATTCCTAGCAATGCATAATCCAATTTGTTACAATTCTTATATACGCCTATTGGGGAAGATAGACATTGTTGTACTCTATGCGCAAACCACGGATCAGGAAAGGAACCTACATAGTTTATGAAAAAAAATGATTTTGGAAATAGGATGAAGGAATATGAAAATGCCTATAGATTAAGCCTACCACGCCGTTTACCCAGGTCAGCCTTTAGCCACTTTTGATGCGAGAGCATGGGTCTTGCCCAAGGATGAGGTTACAAACTACTTTCTATGGAGACAACAAGATGCTACTAAAAATAGCATTTCTATGGTAGCTCAAGCCCATTTCAGGCATTCAGAATTAGAAGGATTGAACGGAAAACAGCTACAAGACAAGCTTTTTGTGGAAAAAGGGCTAAACTGGAACGAACTTCCGGTCTGGCAAAAGCGGGGAATTTGCATTACCAAACAACAGCACCAACAAAGGCGAAGCCGTCAGAAGCAAGTGGGATGTTGATCATGAGACACCGATTTTTTCACAGAATAGAGATTATATTAACCAATATGTATACTTGGACAAGGATGTGTAGATTTGGAGTGTGTCATTTTTATAGGAATTCAGGCTTCGGGCAAGTCGACATTTTATAAAGAACATTTCTTCAAAACACATATGCGAATAAACCTTGATATGCTTAAAACACGGAATAGGGAAAATATTTATCTACAAGCCTCCATCGAAACCATGCAGCGCTTTGTTGTAGACAATACAAATGCTACCGTTATAGAACGGAAGAAATATATAGATGCTTGTAAAAATAAGGGATTTAAAATTATTGGCTACTATTTTGAACCCGATTTTGCAGAATCTATTAAGCGTAATGAGCAGCGTACAGGCAAAGAGTATATTCCTGAAATCGGTATTAAAAGTGTTATGAGTAAACTAGAGGTTCCAAGCTACGAAGAAGGATTTGATGTACTCTACAGCGTGATTTCCATTGAAGGAACGTTTCAGATCAGAAGACTGCCGGAAAACCATACAATATAGGGGGACTACCATGAACATACCTGAGAGATTCATCAAACGTTTTCCAGCATACGAAGATGTATTTGCCAGCGATCTTGAACATCATCGCAAGCACTTTCTGCCGATTTGCTCGATTAATCTTCAGTTTTTATTCCCGGAGCAGGACGAGTGGCTGCATTTTGTTTCCGCAAAAGAAATCTACGAAGGCTGTGTGGGTGAAAATACTCAGCAATTTCATACCTCATATACCAAGGAAGATATGCTGGGTTTCGATGTCATTGACGGCAAATACAAATTCGAAGCAGACTGGAATTATTTTAGTCTCCATCAGAAAGAGCAATTGGAAGTCACCTATGAGGCGCTGAAATCTACCGGAGATAAAGCGTACCTACGTATGAAGAGAGAAGTCATGGCGTTGGACGGACTGGAACAGGTGTACATGGCTAATGAACAAGACTACCAAGCTCGCAAAGCATTTTTCCTGGAAAACAATAAAATTTATACATATTCCTCCTTTGGAGAGGCCAAAAATTCTGTGGAAGAACTCATCCGTGATTTTGAGGAAAAGCAATCCAGCGGTTGGGGGCTGAGTTTCCCTGAAGTTAACGGTATTTTAGAGGATATCGCATTTCAGTCTGACAAGGCTCAAAGTTTTATCAAGGAATATGACGAATCTCTGGAAGAGATGCTCCAGTTCGAGCAAACCAATCTGCTTCATGTGCCTAAGCGTCCCAATGGTGAGACTTTTATCTATATCGGTTCCATTACCGGATATTATTTTCAAGCGTGCGGGGCGGATGCCGTCTATTTATTTTACGACCAAGAATTAAGCAAAGCGGTAATTTGCTTCGAATATTCATAAGTGAGGATTTTGCAAAATCCTGAAGTATATAAAAAACTCCCATCAAGGGAGTTTTAATATTTATTTCTTATTCATCTCCACATCATGCTCTTTGGCAAGTGTGTTGACCTGTTCACCAAAATCTCTGAATAGTTTTCTACCTTCGCTGAGCTTAGTATTACTTTCATTGATTAAGTTCAGATCCTGTTTATCCAATGCATCGAGCATCTTAATGAAGGCTTCCTTTTGAGTACTAGCGGCCTTGATGTAGGTTTCGTGGACGGCTCTTACCTCAGGCGTTTCCGTCTTTACAGCTTCTAACTTATCAACAAATTTGGTGTATTCCGGGATGATATCGTCTTTTAAAGCATTATATAGTGTAACATCATCTGTAAAGTTATCTCCGGTCACAGCTTCATACTTATCAGTAACTGCTTTTTCATCTTGTGCCAAAGGAAGCATTCCATCATTGACATACGTAATTAAATCTTTTTTAACCGGATCGGTAGAGCAAGCTGCCAAAATAGAGAAGCAACATAATACTAACATAAACACGCTAAGTTTTTTCATCTGTATTCCCCTTTTTTATGTATGTTATGGGTAATTCGATTCATTTAATAGTCAGAAAGAACTATCCATATTGTTTGATTATATCGTATAAATAAGAGAATGGTAGGAATTTTGTGGTAAAATAGTGTCAAAATTAAGTTGATTGATATGCTTTTAACATAAGTGCAACAGGAAAGTTAAGCGAACCCCAGGCGCACATAAAAAAAACGGATCATTCGCACCTTAAGCGGGGCGCGGGATTTTAGAAATTCACGCCTATTTGCTTCCATTTTTGAGTTAAAAAATGAGATTCGCACTTTATGCGGTGAGAAGCCTTATGCAGTAAGGCTTCTCACCACATGCTTGCTGTCGCTCCCCATGTGGGAGCGTGGATTGAAACTTGAAAGGCTCGACTCTCTATAAAAGTGATGTGAGCCTTCTTTGTCATGGAAAGATAGAAGTGTAGATGTGGGGAACAAAGCATAGGGGGGATGTACGATTGGAATTGGGTGAAATGAAAAAGAGAAGCCCAATAATTATGTAGGCTTCGTGGAGTGTTGAATTTTAGGGTGTAGCGAGTGTACAATAATCAGTTATTTTCTTCCTCAAATTGCAACAGTATGGATATGTCTTTGATATCTAGGGCATGGGCGATTTTTTCAAGCATGAGCAGGTTCACTTCTTGTCGCCCATTTTTACAAAGCTGTGAAATTCTTGCTTGGTTAACACCTGATTTTTCAGAAAGTTGCATTTGGGTCATGTTTCGCTCTTTTAATACTTCTTTAAGTCTTATGTTTAATTTTAGCAAAGAAAATAGACCTCCTAAAAATCCATTGACATTATTCTTTTATGCGAATAATATAGTACATATAAATATTCGCTAAAGCGAATATAATTTATCGCCCAAAGGGATGTTACAACATACCCTTAGCTTTGCTATTGCCATTTTACCAGATTTCAAAAGGAGGAAGATACAGTGACTACGAAATTCAAAGCGAATGAGCAAGCAATCAAGGATATTGTACGCATGAGACCGGTTTGGACGCAAGAAGTTGAACATGGAGAAACTGAGCTACACTACTATCATATTATGGATGCCCTCAATCGCAAGTGGCAAACCATTGGTATAAACGTCTCTGACGCTATTGAGGTGTTTGAAAAAGGACACAACGATGCATGGACATACATTTTGGAGCCAGCCCCATTTAATCCTGACCTGACCGCTAACGATTTAATTAACAGGCTCCATATCGGCCCCGATGCGTGGCATATACGCAATGCTATGCAAATCATACTGAACTCGGTGGAAAGACGCAATGCATTCGTGAGTCGTCTCGTTAATGTAAACAGGGAGGATATCTGCAAGCTTCTTTGCACCATGAAAAATGAATCTCCAAAATAATCAGCTTTCAGACGAGGCATTTATACATATGTATGGAGTGAATCCTGTGGAGGCCTTGTCTGTTTATTTTCTGGAGTCTGTGGATATTCATACCCATTGGGAATGGTGTGATGCTGGCGGTACAAGCCAAAAGGCTATTCAATATAAACGGGAGGCCCCTTTTATGACGTTGGTCCAGGCTATTGAGAGAGCTGAGTTGGAAGCATAAATTGCTATAGCATTATATTTTTGCCCGCAAAATGGACTTCCACGGAATGTGTCTCCTTTACGCCCAATTGAAACCAAAAGCTGAAAAGGATATAGAGAAGTACGGTATGGGTTGCGTTGAATATAGGTAGCAAAATATAATAAATAAAGCTGGTGCGAACCCCAAGCTCACATAAAAATCCCGGTTCCTTCGCACCTCAAGCGGGACGCGGGATTTCAGAGATTCACGCCCATTTGTTTCCATATATACGAGTCGAAAAAGGACATTCGCACTTAACATGCTGGGAAGCCTTACACAGCAAGGCATCTCAGCAGGTGCTGTCGCTCCTTATGTAGGAGCGTGGATTGAAATTAATGGCACAAGCACAAAACACAGAGGTAAATCAAAGTCGCTCCTTATGTAGGAGCGTGGATTGAAATTCATTGCCGGCAGCACCATATGTTGTGCCAGCAGGCGTCGCTCCTTATGTAGGAGCGTGGATTGAAATTTTGGCATTGGCAACTCAATTTTCGTGTGATAAAGTCGCTCCTTATGTAGGAGCGTGGGTTGAAATGTCAGATGCGTGGTATCCGCAGTTTCATTCAGACGTTGCTCCTTAAGCAGGAGCGTGTCTGCAGACACGCAATTCAGAAAAGCTCCTTAGAGTGAGGGAGCTTTTTTGTCGTGATGTGATATAAAGTGCGGTTAGCTAGGAGAGTTGCAGGGGGCGTATGACCGAGGCTAAGCTTGATCTGTTAACGTTATAGGGAGAGCTGGCAATTGCTCAGCCTGTGATGTAATTTATTGCAGAGATACGTGACAATGAATTATTATATTAGCCATCTGTAAAATTGAAGTGAAGTAGGTTATGTGAATGGAAAGAAATGATACACAAAAAACACTGGCGACCTGGTTTAATTTTAAATTCCGACTCTTGATAGGCGGCATAGTAGTTGGCTTGTTATCTGGTAGCGTGGTTGTGTTGTTCCGATTTGTGTTGGAAGAAGCTTTGGAGCGTGTTCTTGAATTTTACCACTATCAATTGCGCCATATGTGGATTGTCCCATTATGGTTCGTGATATTAGTAATAGTCGGCTGGGCAACGGGAATGACCGTCAAAAAACAGCCTGCGATTTCCGGTAGTGGTATTCCCCAAGTCAAGGCAGTCCTACAGAATAAGCTACATATGAATTGGTGGAAGGCTCTTACAGCTAAATTTCTAGGGGGTGCCATTAGTATTGGTTCCGGTTTGTCCTTGGGAAGAGAAGGTCCTTCTATTCAAATCGGGGCTCTAACTGCCCAGGGATTTAGTCGTTTGATGAGTAAATCGAAAACAGAAGAGAATATCCTGATCACCTGTGGAGCAAGCGCTGGACTGGCAGCGGCATTTAATGCACCCATTGCAGGGGTCATTTTTGCGTTGGAAGAAATTCATTTGAATTTCTCGCCTCTTATCCTGATTGCGTCACTCGCTTCATCACTGGTGGCTGATTTTGTATCCAAAGAGTTTTTTGGAATGAGTCCCGTTTTTCATTTTATGAATGTGGGGCCTGTTCCGCTGAATCAGTACGTTCATTTACTTATTTTAGGCATTATTGTGGGTATTATGGGCGTTATTTTCAATAAGTCTATATATGCCTTTCAAGATTTCTATCAAAAAATGACCTGGCTGCCTGCTCCATATAGACCCATTCTCCCTTTTGTAATTTCTGGAGTGCTTGGACTAAGCATGCCATTACTGCTTGGGGGCGGAAATGGCCTGGTGAACGATTTGATAACGGATTCTTTTTCGTTGAAATTTCTTCTTGTTATTTTAATACTTAAGTTTTTATTCACGATGTTCAGTTACGGTTCTTCTGCTCCTGGTGGAATATTTTTACCTATGCTCGTGATCGGGGCCTTAATTGGTGTGATGTATAGCAAGTTCATAAATGGATTATGGGGAATGCCTGTGCTTAGCGAAAGTAGTTTCTTGATTTTGGCAATGGCAGGCTATCTTACAGCGAGCTTGAAGGCTCCTATTACTGGAATCATATTGATTACCGAAATGACAGGGAATTTCACTAATCTGCTATCTACAGGTGTTGTCTGCCTCGTTGCCTACATGACGGCCGAGCTGTTTCGTTCTCATCCCGTGTATGAAGTTCTGCTGGAGCGCTTTTTGCATCAAAGAAAGGCAAGTGGTGAAACGGAGCAATCATCAAGCAAAGTTATACTTGAAGTACCTATTCTTCAGGGATCGCGTTTGGACGGTACACAAATCAAGGATTTTCAGTGGCCTGCTCACTGTCTCATTGTTTCTGTCAAGCGCGGGTCGGTTGAAAAAATTCCTGATGGACAGATGCTTTTGCTGGCAGGAGATTATTTGAATATACTTACAAGCGGACGACACGCTGCCTATGTCCATGATTGTTTGAGAGAACCCGCAGGTCAAAGCACCGACTGGATAAAAGGGATTCCAAATGAAAAACCTTAAAGAAATATCTTCCATCGAAACCAGAATTACTTTATGATAAAGATAGATATCCTATAATTTCCCTGTATATATTTAGGGAATAGCTGAATATCTTTAATACATTTGAGAGGAGATTTCAGTATGAAAAGGTTTAAAAAGGTGGTTTCAGTTACACTAAGCTCAATGCTCCTGCTTTCATTCGGGATGACGGCAAACGCGAGCGGGAGAGGACGGACCAAGCTGCTCGGGCAGTTTCCAATATGCAGCTAACAACTGATAAGGAAAGTTTTATTGAACAATTAACACGCGCGGACAAGCCTGCAGTATCACAGATTCGGTGTACACCATTACAGAAAATATGAACTTGGCGACACCACAGAAATCGGTATTGAAAAAGAGAGTGACCCCTTCGCTCAAAGCCAGCACAAAATCAGTATCAGCTAAAGCCGCAGCGACCGTAGCGACAGCGTCCACTGCTACATATTCCGGTACGATTTCAGAAGAGGGAGGCACACAATTTTTATATCCGATCTATTTACAGCCAGGTGAATTGCTGCAGGCTCAGTTGGATGGTCCATTTTCAGCCCAGCTTGACTATGACTTATACCTGTATGAGTTTGACATGGCAACAGGTGATACTAATTCCAATCCTATAGATGTTTCCAACTACGGGACTTATGTTAACAATTATGAGCAAGGAACTGCTTCTCTTCCAGAAAACGTAGGAGCTCGCAACTCAATCGGAGCCGAGAAGGCTTACGCGCTTGCAGTTCATGCCAAGAAGGGGTCTAGCATTAATGATCTTTTCTATTTAACTGTAGCAGTAAGCTCCAGTTATGATGTCTATGAGCCGGATGACAGTGCCTTCCATGCTTATAATTTTACTGTTAACGACAAAGGCTCCTCGATTAACTTCCGTACCATCCATTCCGCTATAGACAACGATTGGAATCAAGTTACAGTACCAGCCAGCCGTAAATTATGATGCATTAAATGTGAAGCTGGATAGCACTTCGGAAAGCTATGGGTACAAAGCGGAAGTTTATGCAGCTCTTACGGGCAATCAAATGGTGCTTCTACCGCAAACCAATCATAATGTTACCCTAAACACAGGGACCTACTATGTACGAGTGTACAGCACAAGTCAGTATTCAGCCGACCATTTGTATACACTATCAATTAAACCAGTGCTTCGAGCTGGCAAAATTTAAATTACTGGCTATAACTCCAATGGCTATTATGATTATCCGACATATTCTTACGGTCGTCATTATCGTATTAACGGAGGCAGCAGTCTGATCGTGAACGGTGTTGTGAAAACAACAGATGGTCAACTGGTTCCCAATGCTCCTGTCACGGTCGTATGGCTGGATAAGAACTGGAGCGAGAGCAGCGGTAACCGTACGAGAACGGCTTCTACGTACACCGATGATAGCGGTAAATTCAGTGTGCCCCTTTCTCTTCCACAATCGACAGGAAAAAATGTAGTTTATATAAGTGAAATTGGTTCTACACACTACTATGATCTTACAGGAGTTGCCGCTCAGGTCGATGGAACTTCGATTAGTGCGACGGACATTGTTTATCTGTTTGCTTATAGCTTGAGAAATTAAGATATGCTTTAATGTAGTTTTGATTCATGAGAGTCGCTTTTTTTGAATGGTTAGCTGAGGCTTTCCACTTCTGAAAGAGCGACTTTTCATGTTTATTCACCAAGAATAAGAAAATGGTCTTGTTTTCATAGATTACAAATAAAAATTGTTTTGCATAATATATTCCAATAGAACCAAAGATGATTTATGATTGAGCCATACAGCCTAGAAATCACCCTGGTTTATCCGGGGATAGCGGGAATTCCTTAAACCATTTGAGAGGGGATTTCAGTATGAAGAGGTTCAAAAAGGCTATTGCAGTAATGTTAAGCATGATGCTCCTGTTTGCTTTCGGAATGACTGCGAATGCGAGTGAAAGTACGGAGGCTGCATCGGATCAAGCGATTAAAGCAGAATCAAAGATTCATCTAACAACTGACAATGAAGACGTTATTAAGCGTTTGACGCGGGCAGACAAGCCAGACAGCGTTACGTCTTCGGTTTATGTCATGCAAGAAAATCTCAACTTCAAGACACCAGAGACAACCTCATTGAAAAGGGAACCCGTTACTTCGCTGAAAGCAAGCCCAATGGCTGCTTCAGCCACAGCTTCTTCTGCTACGTATTCCGGTACGATTACGCAAGAGGGAGGCACACAATTTTTATATCCGATTTATTTGCAGCCTGGTGAATTGTTGCAGTCCCAGTTGGATGGTCCATTTTCAGCCCAGCTTGACTATGACTTATACTTATATGAGTTTGATATGACGACAGGTGACATTAATTCTAATGCCATTGACGCATCCACCTATGGTACTTATTTTAACAATTATGAACAGGGTGCTGCCTCACTTCCTGAAAACGTAGGAACCCGTAACACTGCCGGATATGAAAAGGCATATGCGATTGCTGTCCATGCCAAAAAGGGTTCCAGCATCAATGATCCTTTCTATCTAACGGTCGATACAAGTTCCAGCTACGATGCATATGAACCAGATGAGAGTGCTTTCCATGCCTATAACTTTACCTTTAGTACGGGTGGTTCGTCGCTTAATTCACGCTCTATTCATTCAGGCATTGATAACGACTGGTACCAAGTTACGATCCCTGTCAGCCGCAATTATGACGCTTTGAACGTAAAGCTTGACAATGTTTCGGACGGCTATGGCTACAAAGCGGAAGTCTACGGAGCTCTTACCGGAAACCAAATGATGCTTTTGCCGCAAACGAATCATAATGTTAGCTTAAATACAGGAACCTACTATGTGCGAGTGTACACAACAAATCAGTTTTCAGCTGACCATTCATATGCACTCACACTTAAACCGGTGCTTCGGGCTGGGAAAGTTGTAATTACCGGTTATGATTCTTCTAAAAATGGGCCTAATGACTACCCAACCTATTCTTATGGGCGCCATTATCGAGTTAATGGAAGTAGTAGTTTTACTGTGAAGGGCGTGGTTACTACAACTGACAATTATCCAGTTGCAAATGCTCCTGTTGACGTAACATGGTTGAATCAAAACTGGAGCGAAAGCAGCGGAAATCGCACTCGCACAGGTACTGCATATACGGATCAGAATGGAGTTTTTAGTGTTACTGTTTCCCTGCCACCTTCAACTGGAAGTATTGCAGAATATCTGTCTGGAGCTATCAGTTTCACACACTATTTTGATCTTTCAGGGGTAGCTGCTCAGGTGAGAGGTACTTCGAATATAGCCACAGATGTTGTATATCACTTTGCTTACAGTATTTATGGAGGGTGATAGATGGGGTTATAAAGCAATCACTTAAGGTGAATTGTTGCTTGAATGAAATGAAAGTAGTTTGTTTCAATATTTGTTCATTATTGGGACAAAGCATATATTCATTCCATATATGCTTTGTCCGATATATATAGAAACAGGGTCACATTACACTATACATACGCCTTAGATTGCCTGTTACAAACATGACAGGAGGAAATAGAATGAATTTTGGACCTTTTAGAGCACAGCAAGCGATTCTTAATGCAAGTAGTTTACGGATTAATCCGACAAGCAAGCAAGCTCCACCACCCCAGCTTCATGAAGAACAGGTCTCCAGAATGGTAGTTCAAGACTCCATGGAGATCAGTGAAGCTGGTAGACAGTTGGCCGAAGGGGCTATTGTATCACAGGCTGCCAAGTATTTCGGTACAACACAGATTAATGATTCATTAAACCGGGTTTTGGAAGGTCAGCCAGAAGAAGTGTCTAATGCAGTGTACAGTATGATTCAATCTAATTTTATCGTCGACGGAACAGTAACGGATGAGAGTCAGCGAGCTGTGCTACTGGAGATGGGAGTTACTCAATCCAAGTATATTGCTGATCATTACATGGAAGGCGACAAGGCCAAAGAGTTTCTGGAAACCATGAACCAGATTGCTGGTATTGCTTTAACACGATCCACTGATCCAGAGACCGGAGATATTAGCTACACGACTCCAATAGATCGTCCGTCAGGTGCTCCTGAGGATTATGTCAAGCTGTCGGAGGTGATGAAGCAGGTCGATCCTCAAAAATATACCGCGTACATGAATGATATTAAAGGTGGAGGAAATGGGCTGAGCCAACTGTTAAATTTTGCGCAAAAGGTTCCTCAACATCCCGATTGGATTGAGAAATACAAGGAACGCACGGGACAGAACGCAGAGTTGCTAAATAACACACCGTTAAACAATAGGTTTGACAAAGCTGATACGACATCAGCTTCTGCTTTTATGAACAGTATGCAAAATCTTCTTAAGGAATCTTCCGCTACTCAGGATTCTTACATGCAAAATATGCGAGGATTTTTTCGGAACTTGGGCGTTCAGATTCATTAATATCCTCAAATAATTTGTCAGTTCTGTTTACATCCTGCTAGGAACGAAGTATAATAGCTTCAAAACATACTCGTGATATAGAGGAAGCACCTCAAACCTAGGCATTAACGCCTTCGTTTGAGGTGCTTTTTCTATTTTACCCGAAGCGAGTTTGTAAAACTCTTTGAAAATAAAATAAAGTAAGGAGAAGTGTATGTATCGAAAAAATAAGCGAAAGGTAAGGAAGTATAGGAAGTGGGTGTATGGATTTTTGGCTGTATTCCTACTATTAACGATGATTCCCATATTTCCGGAAAGGGTATCAGCTGCTGCTCAGGAGATCATGGGGGGCCCTTTTTGCCAAAACAATTTGCCGGGTGGAGGCGATAGTTGGGGTTCTTGGTCAGGAAATGGGATAGGAGCAACAGAAGTATATACTGGCATGGGTTCGGCCAGGTATAAATGTGATGGTACTACGCAGCCGACAAATCGTTTTATTGATATTGGAAGATCCATTAAGACTTCGGATTACAGGATTTTTGTTTACATTGAAGGGTCTTATCATACTGATATATATGCATCTAATAGCGCGGCAGGCGACAGTTGGAGGCCTAATGGAACAAACTTATATACATGGACTAATGTAACGAAATTCTATGCGGATAGATATTATCAGGGAAAATGGTTAGATATCACCGACTCTATTACATTAAGAGATGTTCGATATTTCAGAGCGGTGGGAGATAGCCAACAGACAAGTGCTGAAATATCCAAGTTTGGAATCCGTGTTATTCCCAAATCGGACCTAATGCCTAAACCACCTCAGATCCATGCAGGTACAGAGGGACAAGCGATCACAGGATGGACCAAAGAACCTGTAACCGTGTGGATAAATGGGGACGTGGCTCCTGAAGGACTAAAATACTATGAATATAGCCTGAATGGAGGAGCATTTCAGCAATACACCGGGCCTTTCACTGTTTATGAACATGGTGTAAATACAATTTATGCCCGGACGGTGGACGTAAATAATCAGTATAGTGGTCTTTCTTCTGGGAATGTCCGAATAGATAAGATGCCTCCAACTCCACCCACCCTAAGCGCAACGGGAAATAGTAATGACTACACCATTTCATTACAGCCGGGAACAGACGATTATTCTGGACTAGCCTATACTCAATTTCGTTTGACAGGCGTTATGAATCAAGATTGGCAGGACTATGTTGGAGTGTTTCATGTGAATAAAGATGGCAAAAGCACGGTTTATGCACGCTCCATTGACAGCGTCGGTAATGTGAGCCAAGAAGTAAGCAAAGAAATCACGATTGATAAAAAGGGACCGACTGCTCCTGTCATCCGGGCTAGTGAAACAGGTCCAACGAACCGTGATGTTAATGTTACCATTGATTCAGGAAGTGATTCTACAAATGGAATTAAGATGACACAGTATCGCTTGGGTCCATTAGGGGAGTGGCGGACATACAATGGCACTTTTACATTAAACGCAGAAGGGACTTACGAATTAGCAGCACGGACGATCAATAATCTCGACGTGTCTAGTCCAATCGTGACTCAATCGGTTATGATTGATCGAACCAAGCCAACGCCTCCAAAAGTTACGTTTTCCGAGGTGACGACACCTACTCGATATACCAATATGCCAGTGGAGTTTGCTCTATCGGGTGCGACGGATACTACAGCAGTACATTATGAATATCAATTGGATTCTAGCGCCTATGTGCCTGGTTCGTTGGGAATATTAAAGGATTCGGGTATCATAAAAGTGACTGCCCAAGCTGTAGATGCAGCTGGGAATCGAAGTGATCCAGTATCCGTAATGTCTTATATTGATTTGGAGCCACCGACGATCCAACTGAGGCCGGATTCGCGTGAATGGAAAGATACCCCTATTCATGTGAGGATACGATATTCCGATCAGCATTCGGGGATTGAGTCGTCGACAATGCAGTATAAAATCACGAACAGCCCTGATTCACCTGAGAACTGGGATACTGCAGCCGATACAACACTCCAGATGGATCTTTCAAATGAAGGTGAATGGTATGTTCATGCCAAGGTCAAAGACAGGGTGGGTAATATTTATGAAACAGTTAGCAGTGCGCTGTGCATTCAAAAGCAGCCCCAACCGGTTGTGCTCTCTGCGACATCCGTACGAAATACGGAAGCTGATTTGCAGTGGACTCTCCCGTCGGGCCTTGATGATGGTTACGTTTATACAGTCCGAAATCTAACAACTAATGAGGTTTGGGATGTTACGCATCCGACAAATTCTTTTACAGATAGAGGGCTACAAGGAGGACGGCAATACGAATATGAAGTGCGTTCCAGTAATCATGTAGGAGGCAATGCGTATTCCAATCGAGTCCGTGTATTAACGTTACCTGATGCTCCTGATCATATCCAGTTACGACCTGTCTCTCGTCATTCTACAGAAATCATGGCTGATTTTACGCCAGTTTTCTCAGCTAACAAATATAACATTACAGCAGCGGACGTAAGTACGGGAGAAATCATATTTAGGAATACCGTTACACAGGATGTGTACAATCCAATTACGGGAATGAAGCCTGGTCAATATTACGATGTTTCTGTATCAGCTATTAATGACACTGGAGAGGGTACAGCAAAGCATGTATCTTTTCTAAGCCTACCAGACAGCCCGAACGGATTCCGGAATGTAACTGTAAGAGAAGATGGAATCGATTTGAAGTGGAATTCTGTAATCACTGCCACCTACTACGCCCTAGAACGTGACGAAGTCTCGGTTTATAACGATGTGTATACAGAATTTACCGATAGTGATCTTCAGGCAGGAACAGAGTATGGTTATAACGTTTCCGCTGAAAATGCAACAGGATTCGGAGACTATGCCCATCTAGGAGTCATCACTTTACCTGATCGAGTAACTACATTATCCAGTGTGACGAGGGATGTGTATGCTATCGGTGTTGCGTGGCAGGATGTGCAGGGGGCTGAAGGATACATCTTGAATGTTAACGATGAACCGAAGGTGCGGGTTGCGCGTGGTATCCATTCTTATACTTTTGAGGACTTGCCAGCGGGTAGGTCTGCCAATATTAAAATACGAGCCTACAATCGAAGTGGTACAGGTAAAGATACGTCTATCAACGCATTAACACTACCTGATTCGGCTGTGCAACTTGCAACTGAAGATGTTTGCGAGCATGATGCCACGTTGATATGGGCCCCGGTTGATGGGGCAACTCAATATAAGGTAACGATCAACGGTCAAAATTTTTATAGTACGGAACCACATGTAGTTGTATCTGGTTTAACAGGTGGGAGAAACTATGATTTTCAAGTGAGCAGTGGGAACAGTAGTGGTTTCAGCCAGCCAGCGTTGGGTAAGCTGCTGACACTTCCTCCTCAAGTACAAAATGTTAATGTTACAGAACTTGAGGGTGGACAGATTTTACTGAGCTGGGATGAAATCAAGAGCGCTTATCAATATACTGTAATCCGTAAAGATACGGGGGAAGTTTTTAACACCAGAGATGCCCATATTAAGCTTTCAAATATCCAGCCTGGTATGATTTACTCGTTTGGTATACAGGCCGTGAATACAACGGGGGTAGGTAATATAACTCCCTTTACGCATCGCGCTTTGCCAGGTCAAATACCAGACAATAGATTGACTGTGAAAGAAGTAACAGATACCGATTTGGTTGTTACGTGGAAAGAAGCTCCGGGTGCAGATGCTTACAATGTCTACCAAAACGGGGGGCTTATCGGTCATACGACCTCCCATGAATTTAAAGTAGATGGATTGGATAGTTCTACATTGTACCGTATTACCGTCAAGCCATTGAACACAAGTGGTGAAGGTAAGCAGACAGAAGGTCAGGTCGAGACGCTGCCGTCTCCAGCATTTGCGTTTTCGAAGTCAGAAACAACGAATAGTGAATTTATCATCCATTGGGAGTCAGACCATGAGAATGATATTTTCGTCCTCGCCAGTGAAGGAGGAACCGAGCTATATCGTGGTAAGGATCGAAGCTATATCTGGAGACAACTTAAAGAGAAGCAGTTGTATACAGTTCAACTTTGGGCAGAAAATAGTCAAGGAAAACGCACAGAGGCAAAACAAGCGTATGGAAAAACAACGGCTAATACTGTGGACGTAGGTGGCGGAGCAGGAGGGGCGGAGAGTGTAAAACCGATTCAGCCTGTTGTAAAGGAACCGTTAGAAACAGAGTATATTCAAGATTCAACCGTTGAGAAGAAGCCAAATCATTTTAGCGACATTGATCGGATATTTAATAAAGAAAAAATAAATGTGCTTGCCGATTTGGGTATAGTAAAGGGAACAACCCACACGCTATTTGAGCCGAACAGACCTGTAACGCGTATGGAGTTCACTTCTATGCTGATCCGTTCCTTGAAATTACCGCTCGAAACGGATGTGACTTTAGGCTTCGAGGATATCAATCCATCGGCGTGGTACGTTGATTTGCTCAAAACGGCGATTAAAGATCAGGTCGCTCGTGGGTTTAGTAATAGAGAATTTGGCCCAGATCGGATCATTAACCGTGAGCAGGCGGCTAAAATGGTGAATAACATTATCAAAGCTACTCCACAGCAAGAAAGCAATGCATACTCGGATTCCTCTCAAATTGTAGAGTGGGCCAGAAAGGATGTACTTGGACTAACCGAGATTAATTTAGTACAAGGATATCCAGATGGTAGCTTCCGTGCCAAACAAGAGGTCACACGGGCGGAAGCGGCTGAGATGATTTATAACATGCTACAAATGAAATAGAATGAAAAAGGGGCGGCGTTGGCCAGCCCCTTTTTTGTGTGTAGTAACTTATTCTGCAATAGCGGGGTTTATGTTGGATGCTCTGTAGGCAGGAACGCCATTAACGAGTGCGGTTCTTAGCTGAATATATCGTATACCATAATAGGAGGTTGTACTACTCAAGCCGGATGAAAGTACAGTTATTTTATAATATGAAAAAGGAATCTCATTACTAAATTGATAAGTTGTTTTTGCAGTGGTTGGCAAAGTTTCGACTTCACCTAACCTAAACCAATTTTCTCCGTCAATAGAGCCGTGAAAAGAAAATGAAAGTATAAAAGCTCGAGAAGATGGCTGAGCTAAAAGAATATCATTGATCGTCTTGCCTGTATCTAATTTGAAGATGATTTCTCCACCTCTACCGCTTAAACTGCTCTCCCAATAGAGATTATTATCGACTAAAACATTTTTCGGAAAAGTATTTTTAGAATCCCCGTTGGTTGAAACATTTTCCTCTGCTATAACAACAGGATCTACAGAAAAAGTATAGTTGTCTGGATTTTGGCTGAATTTTGCCATGTTGAAATTCCCCTTTTAGTTTAATTTTTGAATGTGTTGAAAAGGTTGATTTATATCATTTATATGGAACTCTCTATGAATATATTCCTTGATGATGGAATGCATACTAGTGTTTAAGCGGTCTAACATCATAATTGCAAGCTCATTTGCGGGCGGGGAGTTGCATGTTTAGAATATAAATAACTAATTGAGGTGCGAGAAAGGAAATGGATAGAATATGAAAATATACACTTATTATTTGGGAGATGGCTATATGGAGTGCGTTGATTTGTGTCGAAGAGATCTCTACGTTTCGAATTAAGTATCGGAGGTTGCTCCAGAAAGGTATCTGGCAAATTGTTACGGAGCAGTTTTCGGAGTACAGGCACGGATGGGCACCTGCCTACATACAATAAACAGACCGCAAGCCCGGTAAGTAACAAAGGCCGGTAAGTTCGCAACTACCTCAGGAGGTGTCATCCGTGCCCGGACTATTTAGCGCTATCGCTCTGTTCATCAAGGAATTGACGCTGCTCGTTTCCTACGTGAAAAACAACGCCTTTCCGCAGCCATTGACTGAGAAAGAGGAAGCTCGACACCTAAAGCTGTTTGCCGAAGGCAACGCACACTCCCGTAACACACTCATTGAACATAACCTACGGCTGGTGGCCCATATTGTGAAAAAATTCGATAACACCGGCGAAGATTTGGAGGATCTTATATCCATCGGTACCATCGGACTGATCAAGGCCATTGAAAGCTTTCAGACTGGGAAAGGCACCAAGCTGGCAACATTTGCAGCCCGTTGTATAGAAAATGAAATTCTTATGCATTTACGATCCCTAAAAAAAACACGCAAAGACGTATCTCTCCACGATCCTATAGGGACTGATAAGGAAGGCAACGAGATTACTTTGATTGATATCCTCGGCACCGAGGCGGATGATATTGTAGATAAAGTACAGCTCAAAATTGAGAAAAGTAAAATCTATCGCAACCTGGATATTTTAGATGAGCGTGAAAAAGAAGTGGTGATCGGCCGCTTCGGCCTGGAAGCCGGAGGAGAAGAACGAACACAGCGGGAAATTGCACGAGAACTGGGAATTTCGCGCTCGTACGTGTCACGAATCGAAAAGCGCGCGCTGATGAAGTTGTACCATGAGTTTTACAAGCAGAAGGGGTAATGGATAAGGAGATATATGAAGCCGCTTGAGGCCCTTAACAGGGCCTTTTTAGGTCTTTTTCATAATTCAATTACTTGCTTCTTTTCAGAGGTGTGTTTAAATTGCATCCCCCTCTGCCCATCCAATATTCTTATCTAAGGCTATCTTATAAAAACAACTGTTCCTTTTCGCTTAAATAATAACTATTTTGCTATGTGTTTTCATTTAAAACGCAAATAAAAGCCTGTAGTGGTTTTCTACACTACAGGCTAAAAATGCTTGATATTATTGGGTGTTTATACTTCGTCCGGACAAGCTCCTTCGCTAGTTGACTCTCTTGGATTGAATTTATTTTCCTACATACTCATCCAAAAAGCGATCTACTCTTTTGAAATACTCAATGGGGTAATGGTTGATGGCATCGATGTGCTCCGTATTTTGCGGGTACCATACTTCTGCTTTTGGGTTATCTTTTAAGGACTCGTAAATAATTTCTGTATTTTTATAACTAATTTGCTGATCTCCAGTACCATGAATGAGCATAACTGGCTTGTCTTGCATCTTTTTTACCGCATCCATAGGTGATATGGAATCAAGATCAACCTTAAAGGTCCAATTTGCCATCCATGTCGATGTATAACTAAATGGAAACGCAGGTAAACCTGAAAAGAAGGGCAAACCCTCTCTCAGAAATAGACCAGCATTACGAAAAGGACTATCCGCAATTACGGCTTTGATGTCATCACTTTCACTTGCGGCTAGCAAAGAAGTAGCAGCACCCATCGAAAAGCCGATAACTCCAATCTTATCACCCGTATGGTCTCTGGATTTTAAATAGCTTACAGCTCCTAGCAAATCGTATTTTTCATTGAAGCCCAGTGTAATCAAATCACCATCGGATCTACCTTGTGAGCTGAGGTCAAATGACAATACATTGTAGCCTTTCGGAACGAAATGCTCTACTAACTTTTGGGTCCGCCCTTTGACTAAACGATTGCTTGTATATCCATGGACGACAATAATTGTCTTATTACTTGATTTACCAGAAAGACCACTTGCAGGAAAGAAGGAACCTCTAATCGTATTATCATTTTTCAAACTCTTGAACTCGACCTCTTCGTAGGGAGTTTTATCGATATTCAATCCGTAGCTGACATTAGTGTCTCTAGGATGGTGCAACAAGGTGTCTACTACTTTATAAGATATAAAAAATACAAGAGCCATCACAAGCAAAAGCACGATCCCTAAGCTCCATAAAATTTTCTTTCGTTTTTTCACACGAACGTTAAATGTCAGCTCGGGTTGTAATGATGCCTGACTCATTCAGACTCCTCCAGTTTTTCTTTAGGTTGTATGGGGGCGAACAAATAAAAGGCATGCCCCTTCAGATTTTCCCACTCAGGATGATGAATAATACTTTCTCCAAGAGTTAAGCCCACTCCATTTAAGAAAGAGATATAGGCACGAGAGATCATTGCTGGAGAAAAGCTTTTGTTGAATTCTCCCATTAACTGTCCCTTGGCATAGACGCATTCGATCGCATCTGTCATTACCTTTATACTTTCAAGGACCTTCTGTGTAAGTTCAGGGAATCTTATTCGTTGTCCTAAGACAGATTGAACAAGCCGCAATTCATTTATATAGAAGTAGATATGGTTGAATTGTTCTGCCACCATGTTCTTAATCAATACACCCGGCGTCCCCTCTTGTTGTAGACAAGCAAGCGATTTCACCTGAATATCAGCAAGCGGCTCAAGGACAGCGGCGTAGTATAAAGCTTCTTTGCTGGGGAAATATTGAAAAATGGTTCCAGGAGTCACTCCCACACTCTGCGCAATGTTAGCCGTTGTGGTATTAGAATATCCACTTTCTGCGAACAGGACAACAGCTTCTTCTAGGATACGTTTACGCCGCTCCAGTCTTTTTTCTTCATTAATAGGTCTTGCCAAATGTATTTCCCCTCTCTTTAAACTAAACTTTTATTAATTAAATGATTGGTTATTTAATTAATAATATATCTTAAATTACGACTTATAACAAGAGTGAATTTATCTTACTTACTAGCAGGATGAACCTTAACAAATAAAAACCCAAAAATGCGCCTCCGGCTTGTTTTTATCAGATTATTTTGGATGAATACAGTGAAAGCTTTCGACCGGGAAAGGCACCAAGCTGGCAACATTTGCAGCCCGTTGTATAGAAAATGAGATCCTGATGCATTTACGTTCCCTGAAAAAAACACGCAAAGACGTATCTCTCCGCGATGCTATAGGGACTGATAAGGAAGTCACGAATTGAAAAGCGCGCTCTGATGAAGTTGTACCATCGTAGTGGTGAGTCAAAATTTTCGTACGATGACTCTATTAGAAAATTTGTTTATACTTTAACTACTTAATAGTGAATGCAATGGAATGAGGTGGAGCTAATGATTCTGGTAAGTTCGTGTTTAGCGGGCATGCAGGTACGATATAACGGGACGGATAGCCTGGATGTACATATTCAAAAGTTGGTAGAGGAAAAGAAAGCTGTGACGATCTGTCCTGAGCTTTTGGGGGGCTTTGTGACTCCGAGAGAGCCTGCTGAGATTGTTGGAGGGACAGGCGAGGATGTGCTGAACGGCACAGCTAAGGTGGTCGAGTTCTCAGGCAACGATGTTAGCGATATGTACATTAGAGGTGCATATGAAGCCTTGAATATAGCCAGAGAGGTTAACGCAACACTTGTTGTTTTAAAAGAAAACAGCCCGTCCTGCGGATCAGCAGCAATATATAATGGGTCATTCGAAAATCGTAAAATAGCAGGTAACGGGGTAACCTCGGCTTTGTTAAAAAAGGAAGGCTTTAAGGTCATATCGGAAGAACAAATATCAGATATTTTCTTGGATTAGAATATGTAAGGGTAGATCAAGCGCCTTGCTAGCTTACAGGCTTATACCTGCGAGCGCAAGACGCTTGTTTGTGCTATGTGCCGCTATACGATTAGACATCACATTATTTAAGCTTTAATGCAAGAATTCCTAGGTATTCCTTGAGGGCTGTTCCGGTTGTAGACATGGCCCCAGCAGACGGCGAGAGCTTGCCAGCATACAGTGACAGCTTTTCACTTGCTAGATAGTCGGTAGGATAAGCTATGACCTGCATGCCTGCACGCTGAAATTCCAGTGTAGCACGTGGCATATGGAAAGCGGAGGTCACCAGAACAGGTCTAGTGAGTTGATGTTTTCCCAAAATTTGCGATGTATATACGGCATTTTGCTGTGTGTTCAAAGAACGGTTTTCGATCAGGATATCCTTTGCCGGAATACCGAGTCCTAGCAGCTGCCTTTGCGCAATATTCGCTTCATTTCCACTGTCTCCAAACACTTGCCCGCCGGAGAAAAGAATGGGTAAGCCTGTTGCTTCGTGCAATCTGGCCGCAGTGAGCAGTCGATTGGCTGCAGATCCTAGCAGATTGCCTTGTCCATTGATGTCGGGGGTTCCCTGTGTGGCTCCGCCCCCAAGTACGACAATGACATCGCCTTGAACGGTACGGGGTTGTGGGTACTGTTTTTCCAGGCTACTGATTAACAAATCTCCAGCCAGATTGGTCGAGGAAATATACAGCAGCAATGTGACAAGAAGCAGTACGACCGCAGGTATACGTGCCCTTTTCCATAGCCAGATCACGAGTCCTGCCATCACGAGGATGAACAAACCGGGAGGGAGCACAAAGCTGTACAAAAATTTGATGATATAAATCAAGTGCAGACAACCTCCTATCCTTATAAGCTTTATAATTCTTTTTGGTATATTGTAACATAGGCAAAAGACTGGATTCCTCTGTCCGAAGACATACCTCGATGAACAAGCGGGCATAAAAGGTGGAGCTTTCCAATACATATTTTTTGTTTGATAAAGTTGTTCTGTAGGCGTAGTATATAAATCTAGTGATTTTTTTCATAGAGGAGCGATAGCGTCATGGGAGAGTTAACGACAGCCAAGCGGATGCTGATGATCGCGCTACTGGTTGTATTGTGGGGCATTTCTTGGCCCATTTATAAAGTGGCATTGGAATTCACACCTCCATTGTTGTTTGCAGGGCTACGTACACTGCTGGGCGGTCTGCTATTAGGAGCAATTTTAGTACCGAGATGGAATCGCATTCGTTGGAAAGAAAATTGGCGGGTGTATGCTATTTCAGGTATTTTTAACGTGGTACTGTTTTATGGCCTGCAAACAGTGGGACTGATGTACGTCCCCTCCGGCTTGTTTTCTGTGCTGGTATATCTCCAGCCTGTGCTGGTCGGTATTTTTGCATGGATGTGGCTGGGAGAAGCGATGTCCAGACTCAAGGTGATTGGATTGATCATCGGATTTTTGGGCGTTGCAGCTGTCAGTGTGGGCGGATTTTCAGGGCATGTGGCTGTGGCAGGTGTAATCATCGCCATTATTACTGCCGTGAGCTGGGCATTGGGAACGGTATATGTGAAAAAGGTAAACCAGCGTGTCGATTCGCTGTGGCTGGTTGCATTTCAATGTACACTGGGAGGCATCGTGCTGACGGGAGCTGGAACGGTGACGGAAAGCTGGTCAGATATCGTATGGAACGTCCCGTATGTGTCAGGGCTGATATTCGGCACGGTGCTGGGAATTTCACTATCATGGCTGCTGTATTTCACGCTGGTCAATTCGGGGGATGCCAGTAAGGTCGCTTCCTATACGTTTTTGGTGCCTGTGATTTCAGTATTTGTCAGCTCGTTGGTGCTGGGCGAAGCGATTACGGCTTTCCTGCTTATCGGGTTGATCTTAATCGGGCTTAGCATTTATTTGGTTAATCGCAGAGCGAGAGTAGTACGACAAGCTTGAGCGTAGTAGTTGAAACAAAGAAATTGAAAGATAGAACTCGAAACATAGAATTTGAAACAAAGTAACAACAAGGGACTCTTGCACAATAGCAGGGTCCCTTTTTATATGCCGACAGGTGATACAGTTAAGTGGATTATGACATACCGAATTCGAGAGTTTAAGGGGTTTCCTCCCTGGGGAGTTGGTTAAAATTATGATATGGATGACAGCATACAGCCAAGCTAAGAAGGGAGATGCGGACGATGGTACGAAAATTATTGATCACAGGTGCGGCAGGTACAATTGGGAAAGTATTGTATGAAGGGCTACAAGCGGAAGGTAAATATGAAATAACCGCTGCTGATGTGAAGAGCGATGAAGAGGCAGGGATTGTGGAAATGGATATACATGATGCTGCACGACTGGATGAGCTGACGCGTGGAGTGGATACGGTACTGCATTTTGCATGGATCAAGGATGAAGGGGATTTTCTCGGCAAAGTGCTGTCTGGCAATGTAAGCGGAGCCTATAAGCTGTATGAAGCTGCGGTCAAAAATGGGGTAAAGCGCATTGTTTTTGCCAGTTCCAATCATGCCACAGGGTTTTATAAAGTAGGCGAAAGTATAGATGTTGAAGATCCCTACCGACCAGACAGTTTTTATGGATTGAGTAAGTGCTACATTGAACTGTTGGGACGACTGTATGCCGATCAGGGCAAAATATCTTCAATGAATATCCGTATCGGAAATTTTCCTGGGGATGATTGGCCCCATTCTGAGCGCGCCGCTCATATTTGGATCTCCGAGCGCGATATGATCCGTCTGACCGTCTGCTGTATCGAAGCTCGTCCAGAGATAAGCTATCTTAATTTGTACGGTACGTCAGCCAATACGGATAATTATTATGACATTGGCTACTTGGAAGAACTAATCGGATATAAGCCGCAGGATAATGCCGCTGAGCTGCTGGAGCAGGCCAAGAAAATCGGATTTCGGGTGAAACAGGATGAAACCACTTTTCAGGGTGGACAAAAGGAATAGAGTAGATCGTTCAAATATGCTTTGTGAATGGGCTCAAGGCGTCGATCAGGCGCCTCATATTACATAAAACTTCACAAATATCCGAAATGTTCACTCCTCCGGACACTCCTTTGTTCATGAAGCATAAGAGGCTTCACTTTTCATTTTGAATGCGCTTACATAAAATACACTTATACGGCGGCGGTGCTACAAACCTTGCTGTCGGCAACGTATACAGAGGGGGAGTGACTCACATTGAATCAGCCTATGCCCAAAAATTCTGCAATGCTTGCAACGGATTCCCGCCTGAACGGTAAGAGGCTGGGAACGGGTAGAAAACACGGTTTTTTCTATGAACTGTTCCGCAATCGGGTATTATTTCTGATGTTGTTGCCCACTTTAATTTTTTTCTTCATTAACTCCTACATTCCTATGGTGGGTATTTATTATGCATTTACCCAGTTCGACTTCAATACCAGCCTGTTTGATGCCAAGTTCGTCGGACTCCAAAATTTTCGCTTTCTATGGCAATCCGGCACGCTGACAAAACTGACATTGAATACGGTCGGATACAACGCAGCGTTTATTTTACTCGGCAACGTGTTAGCGATTGTTCTCGCTATTTTGCTGAATGAGCTGCGAGGCCGCTACTTTAAAAAGATCGCTCAATCCGTGATGTTCCTGCCTTATTTTGTTTCTTTCGTTATTCTAAGTGTCATCGTGTATAACATATTTAATTATGATAATGGTTTTCTGAATACGCTGTTGCTGCAACTTGGTGGTGAACGCGTGGATGTATACAACAAACCATGGGTATGGATTTTCCTGATTATCCTGTTCTATTTATGGAAAAATCTCGGCTACAGTATGGTGATCTATCTGGCAGCAATTACAGGGATCAGTGACGAATATTATGAGGCAGCTAAAATGGATGGAGCTAATATTTTCCAACGAATCTGGTACATTACCGTTCCGATGCTTAAATCGACATTCGTTGTGCTGCTGTTGTTTGCGCTTGGTAGTATTATGAAAGGACAATTTGATCTTTTCTATCAATTAATCGGCAACAATGGGGTGCTGTACAATACGACGGATATTTTGGACACTTATGTGTACCGTTCCTTGAAAGTGACTTTTGATGTGGGTATGGCTTCGGCAGCAGGCGTGTACCAATCCTTGTTCGGTTTTGTACTGATCATGACCGTGAACTACATCATCCGCAAGTTGAACGACGAATATGCCTTATTCTAGAAAGGAGGACCCAAACGGATGGCGATCAAAGAGGATGTATACACTCGAATTTTTAAAATCATCTCTTATGTGATTATCATTATTGCTTCCATTGCTTGTTTACTCCCGTTCCTACTTATTATTTCGGCTTCACTGACCAGTAATGAATCGATTATCAGGGATGGATATCACTTTATACCACAGCAATTCTCACTAGAAGGTTACCGGACGGTGTTCACCTTTCCTGAAGAGGTGTTAAGGGCGTATGGGGTGACAATTTTTACCACGGTGGTAGGCACGACGTTGGGCCTGTTCCTGATGACGATGGCAGGATATGTGCTGGCACGCAAAGATTTTAAATACCGCAATGCGTTTTCATTCTATATATACTTTACGACGCTGTTCGGAGGCGGGTTGGTACCTTGGTACATTATGCTGACGAAGTATTTAGGATTGCTTGATACGTATACAGTGCTTATTTTCCCGGGATTGATGACTCCGTTTCTGATCATTTTGATGAAAAACTTCATTCGTTCTTCCATGCCGGAAGAACTGTTCGAGTCCGCTAAAATTGACGGTGCGGGTGATTTTAAAATTTACTATCGAATTGTGCTACCTTTATCTACACCGGGTATTGCCACTGTGGGGCTGTTTTTGGCCTTGGCTTACTGGAATGACTGGTTCTCATCCTCACTCTTTATTAACGATCCGCATAAATACCAGTTGCAATATTATCTGTATAATGTAATTAACTCCATGCAATTTATCGCTCAAATGGGTGCAGGTACTGGTGTGTCTCTTTCCAATGATATGCCGACAGAATCGACCAAAATGGCAATGGCGATCGTGGTTACTGGACCCATTTTGCTGCTGTACCCGTTCATTCAGCGTTACTTTGTCAAGGGACTGACCATAGGCGCGGTAAAAGGCTGAAGCGGCACTAAAGGGCTTTGATGGCATAACGTGCTGACGGTATGCCATCAAAGCAGCACTTTTTGTAAGCGTTTTAATAAACAGACTACCATTTCAAAGGGAGGATTCACATGACATTCACAAAGAAAAGAAAACAACGCATGTCCATCCTGATTGCAGTAATGGTCATCATGGCGCTATTAGCCGGATGTGGAGGCGGTAGCGGAAACAGCGCACAAAAAGCAAATGGAGAGGATGATAAATCCCAAAAAGTTCAGCTGCAATTTTATATGCTGGGGGATGCTCCTAAGGATCTGTCTACCATTGAGGCAGAGATTAATAAATTGGCGGAAAAGGATCTGAATGCCACCGTCAAATTTAACTATACGACGTGGACAGACTGGGATCAAAAATATAAGCTGTTATTGTCTTCGGGTCAGCCTATCGACCTGATATTCACTGCAGATTGGACGCAGTATCAGGCCTATGCCAAGAAGGGCGCATTCCTGCCGCTAGACGATCTGCTGCCTAAGGTTGCACCTGCCTTGCAAAAATTTGTACCTCAGGACATGTGGGATGGAGTTAAAATTGGAGGCAAAATTTATACCGTGCCTGGCACGTATAAAGAGTATGTCACTAACGGTTTTGTATGGCGTGAGGATTTACGAGAGAAGTACAATTTGCCTAAACCGACAGATATCAAAAGTTACGAGGCTTATATGGATGGGATACGTCAGCATGAGCCAAATATGAAAACCGTATCTCTGAACAGCGATATCAAGGGAAATCTGCATGACCGATATACCGAATTAGTAACGAAGAGTGTAGGTGCCTTGCCTTATGGCATTGGCATTAAATATGAAAAACCAACAGAGGTTTATAAATATTGGGGCTCGGATGAACAAAAGGAAGAGCTGAACACTTACAAACGCTGGGCCGATAAAGGATTCATTCCCAAAAACGTATTAAACGTAAAAGATACGCTTCAGGATCAAGTGACTTCTGGCAAAGCAGCGAGTATTTTCGGTGACAATCCAACCCGGTTTAATGATATGGTCATTAAGCTCAAAGCATCTCACCCGGACTGGAAGCTCGAGTATTACCCATTCCCTTTGACGACAGGTTATGCAACTCCAGTGCATCCGATTCACAACGGCTTTGCAATTCCAAAAAGCAGCCCAAATCCGGCGCGCGCATTAGCTTTTTATGAAAAGCTTGTGACGGACAAACGCTATAACTTGCTCACGCAATATGGTATTGAAGGCAAAAATTACGAAGTCAAAGATGGTTACTATCATATGATTGGTAGCGGCAGTTCTAATGGATTTTCACGCGAAGGTATGAACAGTTGGGCTTGGCGTAACCCGGAATATATGCTGTTTGATTCAGGCTTTGACCGTGTGAAGAAGATATTTGCTGAGCTGGATAAAATCCAGAAGCCTGACCTGTTTACCGGGTTTGCAGAGGACTACACAACCTACCAAGCTGAAAAAGCGGCTCTAGAACAGGTTGAGAAGCAATATCTGTATCCGCTCCAAGCTGGGCTGATCGACAATGTAGATCAAGGCTTGCAGACCTTCTTGCAAAAGGCAAACCAAGCTGGTTTGGAAAAAATTCAAACAGAATATACAAAACAATGGGAAGCTTACGTAAAGGAGAAGGGTATTAAATAAAACATAAAGATTTATGATAAAGAAGAAAAGCAAGTCTCCAGAAAGTTGGAGGCTTGCTTTTTTAATGTCAGTTTATGTTTTTAGGAGCAATGTTCCGTTCTCAGAGCTGTCGTGTAGAGCAGTCTACTTATTGCGCATTTGCTTTAGAACGACGAAAATCTGTCGGTGTTACGCCCAAGCTACGCTTGAACATGCGATGGAAATAAGAGCTGCTCGCAAATCCGGTTTGTTCTGCTACGTCAGCTACAGACCAGTCGGTCTGTTCCAGCAGCTCACAGGCCTTGCGAATACGGAGTTGTTGGATGACGTCCACGATGGTAGACATGGTCTGCTGCTTATATAGTCTGCTGACATAGATCGGCGACATATCCAGCTCTTCCGCAAGCTGATTGAGACAAAAATTGGGATCCGTATAGGCTTGCTCTATTCGTTCATTGATTTGCCGCACCAATCGTTCCTGCTTCGTGTTTCGTTTTTCCGATAGACTGGAGCGAATATGATCAAAGACCAATTGATAATGATCAATAAGATTCTCAGCGGTCTCTAACCGATCTGCGGATGGTAATTCAGGTTTAGTTTCTATAGCAAATCCATTGAGCTCACTGATATGCCGAACAGCATTATTCACACTCATGATGAGCCGGGATATTGCCACTTGAACAGAGGAAAACGGATATTTTTCCATATGCATCAACAATTCTTTGAACATACGGTGTGCATCCTCCGTATGACCAGACAGTAGCGTATCTAGCATTTTTTTCTCTTTATCGGCTGGATATACGTAAGTATTTTGGATATCCTCGTCTGTAGTGTTTTGCGCATTAATAATGCATCTGTGCCCCTGAAAAAATCGGTGCATAGATGCGTCTTGTACCTGGCGGTACAGCAGATGAAGCCGTTCTGGTTGGCTCGTGATGGCACTGTAAGTCAGTGAAACGCTCAGCTTCAAATATTCAAAGCAAGCTTCACGTATTTGGCGTAATAAGGTTTCTAGCAGTACAGTGTCTGTATGTTCTGCGGGATCGAGAATGTTAAGCATCAGCAGTACACTGTCCTCATCCATATCAACGGTCTCCACTTGGTACGTCTGTCCGCATATTTCAGAAGCAATGTTCATGATTGCAAACTTATAGGGTAGCAGATCAGGTCCACGTTCGCTTTGCCATCGGGTATATTCATCTATGCGCAGCAGCACAAGGCGGGAGTCTTTGTCGAACTGGAACGTAATCCCAAGCTCGCGCAATCGTTCCGGTTCTTCACCGGCAGGAAGATTTCGGATTCCTCGGATTACATTCCGTAAAATGTTTTGCCGGATCGTGTACATACTGTTTCGTTTCTCCGATTCCAGTGAATTCATATGCACAACAATTTGGCCAATAGGCGTATACAGCATTTTGGACAGCAGCCACGAAGCCACGAATCCTGCCAATGCAATGATGGCGGCTATCAGTAACATCGCATTACGAATAACACTCGCCATTTTGATAACGCTTTCATACGGTGTGACACTAATATACTGCCAACCTAGTCCGTCCGGGGAGGTGTAGGAAATGAGTGATCTTTTTCCATGAAAGTCTTCTACAAAATAGCCTGTTTCTTGTTTTTTGACTCTCGTGTGCAACCATAACTGCTCTTTTTCGTTCAAAGTTTCGTCTGTCAATGTTGTACCAGACAACAGCCTGCCCTGATCGTCTAAAATATAAGCGGTCCCGCCTGAGATTGGATTCGCCGCCATTTCCTTGTTCATCCAGGCCGCCGACACATTCACAATCACAGCCGAATTTATCGCTTCGTTCGTGTTAATTGCGTCATAACATAAATACGTATAAGCTGCGATATCTGGGCTTGCTTGCTCTACTCCAGCTCCGGACTCTGAGGCCGACAGCAGCGGATATGTGCGTGGAATAGGCGTAAAGGGTTTATAGTCCTGATAATGATCCAGCACGCGAATGATATCTGTATCAGCAAGTTCATGTTTGCTGAATAACCCGTTTTGACCTTGTGAGGACGCAATGTAAAAGGTGCCGCTTTTAGGGTTAAACACGTAGATGGATTCAATATACGGCATGGAGTTAAGATAATTGTTCAATTCGGTCATGGCAGCGGTTACATCATATACATTAGGTTTTGAATAATACAACAATTTGGACAGGGTACTGCTGCGATACATTTGGAATGCCAAAGATTGAGCAATAGATGTCATGTTAATAACCTCTTTGCTTCTCAACGTCAAGCTGTTGTGATTGGCCTCGAATGCCTGCTCCTTTTCCACGCGAATATAGTAAAAATAATACACAGTGGTGGATACCAGCAACGTTAGCGTAATACATAACGTAATGCTGACCAGCAATTTGCTGTGAAGCTTGTGATGCTTTTTGAAATTGCTCATACGAACAGGCCTCCTGTCTGTGTGCACGTAGCTGTAAAGTACACCCTATTTATGTATTCATTATACGTATGTTCTTATGAACAGGACAGTGAACAAACCGATTCTTTGTAAAAAATAATGATTTTTTCGCAAAAAGGCCAGGAACACTTATACGCATTGGATTGCGTCGGTTCCCGGCCGGGTTTGTGTATTCAAATAAAAGAAGGAAAGATGACGGTACTGCAATTAGTCAGGAAATTGAACGTTACCATTAACGATATAGGCTCCGCCTGTACCATTTTCCGCTAGAGCTGGGATTGTATCGTTTAGCACGACACCGCGAATGTCCGTAATCCGTATTTTCAGAGGTTGTTTTCCTAAGTTAGTACCTAGAAAGTGGTTGTAATCCTGTTTTTCGAGATTGAGCCATTGTCCGTTTTGTTGGACTTCCATCTTCAAGACCGGATATTTATGATTGCGTACTTGAATGGCTGCCCACCATTGGCTGCTGCCTTCTTTAATGCGGTAGGAGACATTGCCGTTAACCGGAGCTTTGACAACTTTCCACGAAATATTAATTTTTCCGTCTATTTGATTGCCAATCAGGTTGAACGCGTTTGGGGACAGATCGAGTGCGCCACTTGGACCTTCGGGGTAAAGATCAGTTACATATACGGTTGTTTTCCCTTTGGGACCTTGAACTTCCAAATAGGCTCCAGCTAATGCAGCTTTGATTCCATTATAATTCAGTTGTGTGCGATTAAGCGCTGTAATTTTGGCATCCGAAGGGATGGGATCAAGCAGTAATGCCCCTCCAGAGTAACCTGATCCTGTATATGTGGCGTACCCCGTGTATGTATCATTCCAAGCAGCAGAAGCGGGAAGGGCGAATAATACAAGACTTAGCAACGATGTTAGACCGATGGTTTTGAACTTTCGGAACGTCGATATTTTTTGCATAACATTTCCTCCTTATTCATTTAATAGATTCATATAGTAAATATAAACACTATATTACCTAATATTTCAAATTGTACAATAGGACTTTGAGGCAAAAAGAAAATATTGAAGATGTTTGTCAACATACTCATAGGCCATATGGCGTGTTTTTTTAAGAAATGGTTGTACAGATAAAGAACAAGGGGAGGATTAAGTAATGAGGACGAAAATAGGACTTTTGGATGAAGTCTTTTAAATAGAATAAGCGAACTATTGTTCTCCTTTTGTTTGTCGTATACAATCGAATCATGCTGATTCAAATGGAGTGATGTTGAACTCTGTTGTATGCTACAACGAAAGGATGTTTTGCACCATGATGGGAAGAGCCCATTTGATTATTGGAACCGGGGTCTCCCTGTCGGTATTAGCTTTAAGTGGATACGAAGTGACCCCGGCTGCCGTGGTAGCTGCTGTGGTCGGTTCACTGTTGCCGGATATTGATGAGCCTAACTCCATGCTCGTGAGCCGTGCGCTGCCAACCAAAATGCTTAGGCTTATACAGCTTCTAATGATTGGGGCTGCTGGTTGGGTATTTTTCACCCGTTTGGCTCCACCGCCATGGAATCTTGTTTTGGCTTTGCTGATGATCAGTGCTTCTTTTATGCCTTCACGATCCATGCGCAAGGTTATTATCTTTCTAATTGGTATCGGCCTAGCCTGGTATGGAGAATCATATGCACCGTGGAATTATATCGCCGGGTGTCTGCTGATCATTTGTACGTTAGTCCCACATCGGGGGTTGACACATACGGTATACGGGACAGTCGCATGGACTGCGTTGCTTTATGGTACGACACGTTTGCACGGTGACAGCATATGGCTGGCTGGAGGTCTAGCGTACTTGCTGCATTTACTGGCAGATTCCTTGACGAATAATGGAATTAAACCTTTGCCGCCGTTCAAATGGAAGCTGCGATTTAAATTGATGAGTACCGGAACCCGGAAGGGAGCTAAGATAGAAAACGTCTGTATTGCTTTAACTACTGTACTTGTAGTGATTGCTTTGCTTCGTTATAAGCATTTGATTTGATATATTCTATCTTTTGTTTCTATTAAATTAAAAAAACAGTCATTGCACGTTGTACGTGTCTGAACTGCACCCCATTTGTTAGACACGACTAACAATGGAGGTGCAGTTTTTTTGCCTAAATTCAGTTTAGATGAG